>MHXM01000085.1:14786-16696 GCA_001825565.1 Desulfuromonadaceae bacterium GWC2_58_13 | reverse complement strand
GGTGGTCTGGCGTCGGGAAAACCGGGTGGGCGTCAGTTTCGCCGCCTGAAATTGAAATTTCGATGGTTCGAGCGAGGCGGAGGTTCCGGAGCAGACTGCCCAGGGCTTCCGTCCCGCGTTCCCGCCAGGGGCAGAGTTGAGACTCATGACCGATCCCCCCTTCCCATTTTCGCCGTAATTCATCTTCCCTCGACCCGCCAAAAAAATTAATTTTGCCGCCGGTTGTATTCCGGAAATACGATGGTATTTATATTAACTCAATCGGTTAGCAATTGTAATTCCGAGATTTTTAATGAGACGGATTGCGGATGAATCCCAAACCGAAGTGTAAACTCCACACTCGAACAAAACCCCTTTGGCCGGGGGAAAGTCATCCCCCCTGAGTTCCCCCTATCCCTTGAAAGGAGACCAATGATGAAGAGAAAACTGACCGCCATCTTTTCCTCGACGCTGTTTCTGCTGCTTGTCAGCGCCTCCCTCGCCATGGCGTTGACGCCCAAAGAAGAATTGGGCAAACTCCTCTATTTCGACAAACATCTCTCCATCAAAAAAAACCAGGCCTGCGCCAGCTGCCATCATCCACGAGCCGGCTGGTCCGACCCCTTGAATGCCGCCGCTCCGGATATGTTCCCGGTGTCCCTCGGCTCCGTTCGTACCCTGAACGGTTGCCGCAACGCGCCTCCGTCGGGTTATGCTGCTTTTAACCCGGTATTTTCTTATGATGAAGCCAGTGGGTTGTATAGCGGCGGCCAGTTCTGGGACGGGCGGGCCGACACCCTTAAAGATCAGGCCATGGGGCCGTTCATGAATCCGGTGGAGATGGGGATGCCGAGCAAGGCGGCGGTCATCCAGGCCATCGCCGAACCGAAAAATCGCAAAGCCTCCATCTACTGTAAATTGTTTATGCAGGTTTACGGCATCGATCTGAAGAGCATCAATTACAACGATCCTGACGAAATCGACATGGTCTACGAAATGGTCGCGGATGCCATCGGGATTTTTGAAAAGACCGAACGGCTGACTTCCTTCACGTCCAAGTACGATTCCTATCTGGCCGGTAACGCCCAATTGACCGCCCAGGAACTGAACGGTCTGGCCCTGTTCGAAGGGAAAGCGGGGTGCAACCTCTGCCACCCGAGCGCGGCGACGGCGAATCTCGACGGCACCATCGTTCCGCCGCTTTTCACCGACTTCACCTATGACAACCTCGGCGTGCCCACCAATGACAACAGACTCCTGGTCGACTGCGGCATCGACAATGGCCTCGGCGGCCGGCTCGTAACTGGGGTGGACCCGAATGCAGATTTGCAGGTTGGAAAATTCAAGGTATCCAGCCTGCGCAACATCGAGCTGACGGCGCCCTACACCCACAACGGCTTTTTCGCCACACTGGAGGAGATCGTCCGTTTCTACAACACCCGTGACGTGGCAAATTGGCCTTTGCCTGAAGTGAGTGACAATCTCAACATCACAGAACTGGGCAATCTGGGGCTGACGGCTGACGAAGAGGCGGACCTGGTGGCTTTCCTGTTGACCCTGACCGACGGCTTCTGCAAGAACATGCCGGATAATTTCGTCCTGCCGGAAATGACCGTGTGGTAGCCTTAATCTTCAATTGACATCTTCAGACAAAAAGGCTCCGGGATGCGTCCCGGAGCCTTTTTGTCTGACATTCACCATTGTCGTCCGACGGGTTTCCGGGTCAGATGACCACGAAGGTGGTTTCTTTTGAGTCGCCGATGTCGCCGGCACGGATGGTGGTGATGACCTTGTAGGTTCCGGCCGGTGCCTTGGCCGGGAGCAACAGCGGGACACTCGAACTGTAGGTGCCGGCCGCCTGGTCGACGGTCACGGCCGGTTTGCCGACCAGCTCCCGGTTGTGGCGGATTTCATGCGACACCTCGACCGGA
>MHXM01000085.1:11250-14732 GCA_001825565.1 Desulfuromonadaceae bacterium GWC2_58_13 | reverse complement strand
TGGCCGCCGGACTTTACCGTGTAGGGTTCCACCACGAAGGACTCAATCCGGACCAGGGTTCCCGCGTCCTCCCGGTAATGGTAACTGCTGGCGGTGTCGACCGCCGATCTTTTCTGGTCGATGGCGAAATTGCCGACGGCTCCGCCGCTCAGGGCTCCCGTCAGCTCTCCCGTGATCGTTCCCCGATGCTCCTGGGCCAGGATGGATGAGCACCCGAGACTGACGAAAATAAAGGCCGCAACCGCCATAATCGCTACAGAGTTTTTTTTCATTTTCCGCCTCCATCCATGAATGGCACGATATATTTCCTGCCGGCAGGTTCCGGCAACCTTGCCCCACATTCCAAGCATAGTGTTGTTTCCGTGAGAGTCAAAACGCGGCATCCCGTTCTTGCCGGTCCCGCTGCGCTCATGCCCGAAATCGACCCGGTGGGAAAAGGGTTCATTTCCGTGTTTGGGAATCAGGCGCAGCGGAACATGCCACGGGAAATGCCGTGCGGCAGAGGCGACTTCCGTATTGTCAAAACCGGTTAAACCGGCTAGGATCTTTAACGATCCCTCATCGGAATTTCTTTTATTTTTCATGAGGCAAAGGGAGCAGGAGGGGGGCCGGACGGCGTTGCTTCCGGGGCATGACCCAGGCTTTTCCTCCTCCTCGTATCGCCACCCGTCCCGTCCGGTTTTATTGGCATGATCCCGTTTCAACAATCCGTTGCAGCGGGTTTTTTACGCAACCACAGGTGAACGGAGATGATCTGCAAACGACTCTGTAGGGTGTTGGCTACCCTGGCTGCCGTAATTTTTGCCGGGGTGCTCGGTTATAGCTGCATTGAAGGATGGAACCTTTCCGACTCCCTCTACATGACGGTCATCACCATTGCTTCGGTGGGTTATGGGGAAACCCATCCGCTCTCCCTTGCGGGGCGACTGTTCACCATGATCCTCATTTTTTGCGGTTCCGCCACGCTCATCTATGGTCTATCCACGCTTACGGCTTTCATCGTGGAAGGGGATCTCACCGATATTCTGAGGAGGCGCAAGATGGCCAACACCATTGCCGGCCTACAGGGTCATTTCATCGTTTGCGGCCTGAGCGCCACCGGTCGATACCTTATCGACGAGCTGAAAAAAACCGGCCAGTCCTTCGTGGTCATCGACCGCGATCCCGAACGGCTCAAGGCTCTGAGCGAACAAGGGATTCTGAACATCGAAGGGGACGCCACCACCGATGCGGTGCTTCAGGCCGCCAACATCGACCGGGCCGGGGGACTTCTGACCACGCTGCATACCGATACCGAAAATCTCTTCGTGGTGGTTACGGCCCGGGGGCTGAATCCTTCCCTGAAAATCATCGCCAAGGCGATCAACGAAGAATCGGAACGAAAACTGCGGCAGGTGGGGGCCAATGGAGTGGTCATGCCGGATTTCATCGGCGGCATGCGGATGGCTTCGGAAATGTTACGGCCTTCGGTGGTCACCTTTCTTGATGCCATGCTGCGCAGCCGCGACAAGACGCTACGGGTCGAAGAGATCCGCATGCCGGCGAACTCTCCGCTGAAGGGCAAGAGCCTTGGCGAATCGACCCTCATGGACATGGAGGGGGTGACGGTCGTCGCCATGTCCGACGGCAAAGGGCAGTACGCCTTCAACCCTTCGCGGAGCCGGCAACTGAACGCGGGGGACGTGGTCATCGTCATGGGGGTGGTCGACAACATTTTGCGGCTCAAGGCAAGAGCCGAGGCGGGGTGAGGACGCCCCGTCCAGGAGGGACGGCGGTTGTGGCCCTGGCCCGGGCCATGAACCTGGAGGTTGTCGCGAAACCGAAGAACAACTCGCTTTTTTTCTGGAAAAGGGTTGCCAGTTCTGCCAGGGATATCTCTTCAGCAAACCCCTCGATTCAACCAAAGCCACGGATTTCCTGACCCGCCACGGCCATACCGAAATAACCTTTCGATCCTCTGAAATCTGAACTGTGTCGGCCTTGCGGCCGAAGTCCTCTCTGCTACAATCAACCGTATACTGCTTACGCTCGTCAAAAAATCCCGATCGAAATTAAATTCCGGAAACGGGACGCTCCTGCGGCGGCCTGAAGGAGGCGGCATGATTACACTTAATGTCAATGGTCGGAATCATCAGGTCGAGGTCGAGTCGGACGTTCCCTTGTTGTGGGTTATCCGCGAAAAACTGGGACTCACCGGGACCAAGTTCGGTTGCGGCATGTCCCTGTGCGGGGCCTGCACGGTGCTGGTGGACGGACAGGCGACCCGCTCCTGCGTGACCCCCGTTTCCGAGGTGGTCGATAAAAAGATTGTCACCATTGAAGGTCTGTCCGAAACCCATCCGGTCAAGGCGGCCTGGATCGAAGATCAGGTTCCGCAGTGCGGTTATTGCCATTCCGGGCAGATCATGGGGGCGGTTGCCCTGTTGCAGGAGAATCCCAAACCGACCGATAGCGATATTGACGACGCCATGTCCGGGATTATCTGCCGTTGCGGAACCTACCAACGGATTCGTCGGGCCATTCATCATGCGGCCGGAACCATGGCGAGGGGAGGACAATCATGAACGGGATGGTCAATGTCGGTCGGCGGAATTTTCTCATGACCGGGGCCGTTCTCGGCGGCGGTCTGATTCTCGGCGTCTACCTGCCCGGATGCAAGAAAACGGGGGAGGAGGCGACGGCTCGGGCGGAGCCCTTTGTCCCCAATGCGTTCATCCGCATCGATCCGGACGGCGTCATCACCATCCTGTGCCACAAATCGGAGATGGGGCAAGGGGTCTATACGGCCCTGCCGATGCTGGTGGCCGAAGAACTGGAGGCGGACTGGAACACGATTCGCGTGGAACAGTCCAAGGTTGCTCCCGCCTATGACCATACCCAGTTTGGCCCGATGATGGTGACCGGCGGCAGTACCAGCGTGCGCAGCGAGTGGGAGCGGTTGCGGCAGGCCGGGGCGGCGGCCCGCATGATGCTGGTGAGCGCCGCAGCCAACCGCTGGAAGGTTGCCGCGGATTCCTGCCGGGCCAGCCGGGGATTCGTCATTCACGCTGACGGCAAGCAACGCTTTTCTTACGGACAGCTGACGAGCGACGCCGCCAAACTGGCGCCACCGGAGGACGTTCAACTCAAGTCGCCGGACCGGTTCGAGCTGCTTGGCAAGCCGTTGCAACGTCTCGATCTCCCCGCCAAGATCAACGGTCAAGCCGTGTTCGGCATCGACGCGACGGTTCCCGCCCTGCTGGCCGCGGTGGTGGCCCGGCCGCCGGTCTTCGGCGGCCAGGTGAAAAGTTTCGAGGCCACGGCAGCGATGAAGGTTGCCGGGGTGAGGGGAGTGTTCCCCATCGACCGGGGGGTGGCGGTGGTCGCCGACGGTTTCTGGGCCGCCAGCCGCGGTCGAGATGTTTTGCGGGTGGAATGGGACCTGGGGCCGTTGGCCGACCTGGACAGCGCCCGGCAAGGCCAGCAGTACCGGGAGCTGGCGG
>MHXM01000085.1:10881-11206 GCA_001825565.1 Desulfuromonadaceae bacterium GWC2_58_13 | reverse complement strand
GCCATGGATGGCGCCAGCCTGACGGTCGAAGCGGTGTACGAAGTTCCCTATCTGGCCCATGCCCCCATGGAGCCCCTCAACTGCGTGGCCGACGTGCGCCCCGACCGCTGCGAAATCTGGACCGGCACCCAGATGCAGACCGGTGATCGCGACGCCGCGGCCGCCATCACCGGTCTGCCCAAGGAAAAGATCACTCTGCACACCACCTTCCTCGGCGGGGGCTTCGGCCGGCGGGCGGTTCCCGATTCCCATTTCGTGCGCGAGTCGGTGCAGGTCTCGCAGGCGGCCAAGGTGCCGGTCAAGCTTTACTGGACCCGGGAAGACG
>MHXM01000085.1:10527-10841 GCA_001825565.1 Desulfuromonadaceae bacterium GWC2_58_13 | reverse complement strand
CCTGGCGGCCGGGTTGGACGCCGCCGGGATGCCGGTCGCCTGGCGGCACCGGATCGTCTGCCAATCGCTCATGAAAGGAACCCCTTTCGAGAGCGCGATGATCCATGACGGGATCGACGAGACCTCCGTCGAGGGGGCGGCCGACTCCCCCTATGAGATTCCGAATTTTCTGGTCGACTATCATATGGCGCCGGAGGGGGTTCCGGTTCTCTGGTGGCGTTCGGTGGGGCATAGTTTTACCGGCTTCGTCAAGGAAGGCTTTATCGACGAACTGGCGCATGCCGCCCGCCAGGACCCTTACCAGTACCGTCTCC
>MHXM01000085.1:6859-10503 GCA_001825565.1 Desulfuromonadaceae bacterium GWC2_58_13 | reverse complement strand
AAAGGGGCGTGCTCGATCTGGCCGCCGAGAAGAGCGGTTGGGGCGGGCCGATGCCTGAAGGGCGCGGGCGGGGCATCGCGATGCACGAGTCGTTTGGCAGTTACATTGCCCAGGTGGCCGAGGTTTCCCTGGCCGGGGATGGCAAAATCCGCGTTCACAAAGTGACCTGCGCCGTTGACTGCGGCCGGACCGTCAATCCCGACATCATCGCCGCGCAGATGGAATCGGCTATTGTCTTTGGTCTTTCGGCTGCTCTGCACGGCGCCATCACCTTCAGGAATGGCCGGGTGGAGCAAAGCAATTTCGACGATTATCCGGTATTGCGCATGAACGAGATGCCCGAGGTGGCGGTTTTCATCGTCGACAGCCGGGAGGCCCCCGGCGGAGTCGGCGAACCCGGCGTGCCACCGATTGCTCCGGCGGTGGCCAACGCCGTATTTGCTGCCAGCGGCGTGCGGCTGCGGCAGTTGCCGATGATTCCCGAACGGGTCAAGGAGGCGTTGAACGCCAACGCCTGATGAAAACATCCATCTGCTGCGTTGCGGCCGTCCCGCCTCGACGAGGTAGCGAATCACGGAGCTTTGTCATGGAAGATCTGCGGATATACGAGGAAATCATCCGCCTCAAGAAGGCCCGCATCCCGGCGGCCCTGGCCATGGTGGTGGAGAGCTCCGGCTCTTCGCCCCGCAAGGCGGGGGCCAAGATGCTGGTCAGCGGGGTTGGCGCCGTTTTGGGCACGGTCGGCGGCGGCCGGATCGAGGCCGAGACGCTTCAGGCCGCGGTTGAAGTACTGCGGGAAGGCGCTCCCCGAACCCTCCCTTTCACCCTGACCGAGGAGCACGGTTTCGTTTGCGGCGGCCGGGTCCTGGTCTACATCGAACCGATCGGCCTGCCGCTGCATTTGGTGGCTGTCGGTTCCGGGCATGTCGGTCAGGCCTTGGCCAGAGCCGCCCGGCAGGCGGGTTTTAAGGTGACGCTGACCGACCCGCATCCGCCGTCGGACCGACAGGAAAGCCCGGATTTCGCCCCGGCCGATCTGGTCTGTCCGGTGGAGGAGATATTCAGCAGGGTGCCGATGGACAGCCGCACTTACATCCTGATCGCCACCCGCGACCATCAGCACGATTTCGTTGCCGTTAAGCACGCCCTGACTACCGAGGCCTGTTACATCGGACTGGTGGGGAGCCGGCGCAAGAAGAGCGCTTTGCACCAATTTCTGCTGGAAGAGGGATTTTCGCCAGAGAGTATCGACCGGATCGTGACCCCCGCCGGCCTGGACATTTGCGCCCAGACCCCGGAGGAGATCGCCATCAGCATTACCGCGCAGCTGATTCAACGGAGGAGAAGCCATGCCGCATCGAGTGTCGGCCATTCTGTTGGCTGCGGGACGTTCGCAGCGGATGGGCCGGTCCAAACCTCTGCTGCCGCTCGGTGATCGGCCGGTCATCCGTCATTGTCTGGACAGCCTGCTGGCGGCGGGGACGCCCGAGGTCATCCTGGTCCTGGGGCGCCATGGCATGGAGATTGAGTCCGCCGTTGGCGACTTGCCGGTGGTCATTGTTCGCAACGAAAATCCCGACAGCGATATGGCGGGCTCGGTCCGCGTCGGCCTGCGGGCTATCGCCGAAACCGCCACGGCGGTCCTGATCTGCCTGGTCGACCATCCCCTGGTTTCCGCCGTCACCCTCCGCGCCCTGATCGACCGACAGGCTCTCGATCCCGGTTCGATTCTGATCCCGACGTTCCAGGGGAAACGGGGTCATCCGACCCTGTTCCCTCGAAAAGCGATCGAAGAGTTGTTTGAAGTACCCACTCTGCGGGAGGTCGTGCGGCGCGATCCCGCGCGGGTCAGGCTGGTCGAGGTGGCCGACGAGGGGACGGTTCTGGACATGGATACCCCGGACGATTACGCCCTGATGCTGGAGCGCTGGCAACTGCGGGAACGCATCGGTTCGGAGGCCGGGGACGGCGGGGATGCAAGAGACGCCGGATAAGCGATGTCGCCCGGGTTTCGAATTTTTCTCAAGGGCGGAAAGACATCACAGCAAAGGCGGCCGATTGGCCGCCTTTGCTGTTTAAACAAGGGAGAAAATCCGTGGGGGAAACCTGCGTGCCCCCCTGTTCAGGCCGAACTACTTGTAATAGCCGACCGCGCAGACCTGATCGTCGACTTTGGTGACAAAGGAGATTTTCTGCACGGGTTCGGTCGTCCCCGGCCGCGGCCACATGTAGGAGACCTCACCGATGTTCCCGTCCTTGGCCGTTGCGTAGATATCCTCGCCGAGGGCTTTTCCCGCCTTATCCTTGAGATCTTTCAGGCTTTTGCCCACCAGGGTGGGATGGGCGGTGAAGTTGCCGTCGGGGCCGCCGCAGAACGGGTAAAGGTCTCGATCCTTGAATCCCCCCTCGCCCTTGGTGAACTGGGCCAGCGCCCCGGCTTTGTCGGCCTTGATGGCGGCGACCGCTTTTTCGAGCATGGCCTTTGCTTCATCGGCGGTGCCAAAGTCACCGGCAACAACAAATGACGCGACGGACAGAAGCAAAGTGACAAGGGTAACCAGCATGGTTCGTTTCATACAACTCTCCTTTTTTCATTTGTGATAAAAACCTGATGTCCAATTGGACGGGCCAGAAGGTGGTAACCCACCGTCGAGAGCAAACAATAACAGCATTATATTTTTTTTCAACAGGCACAAACAATTTAAATTGTTCGTCATTAACAGTTTTAACGCCATCGTTATTCATTAGTAAGTTCGTGATATTGAGTAAAAAATAAACCGTTGTTTAATATGTCCTCGGCCGATTGGCGGTTTGTCCAACAGGGCAAACCGTGATAGGGTGAGCGCGTTCGATTCACCGCCTCCGAAAACCGAAGCCATTTCGTCACGGTCATCAAAAAAGCACCGTCTCTGAAATTTAATCTTTTGCTAACACAAACCTAACAATTCTCGTTTATACAAGGCGGATTTCCGTGGCGGTTACAACCAATGGAGCCAGCATCGATTTCATTCGGGTGAACAGACCCAATCGTGGCCGGACAGACCATCGCGTCTGCCCGGTTTTTTGCGGACAAGGGGTTCCATCTGAACCCGAGTCCGGCATGCGCGGGCAAAAAAAACAAAACCGGTTACTTTTCATCTCGTCGCCGATTGATAGATTTGAGAGAGCATGCGACCGGACGGATAAATACGAAACAGGGTCGGAAAGGAAAGCAAGGAACCATGAATATTGAACTTCTGATGATCGGGGTCGGAATCCTCGGCATCGTTGCCGTCTTCGACATCGTGGTCGGAGTGAGCAACGACGCGGTCAACTTTCTCAATTCGTCGATCGGTTCGCGGGTGGCGCCGAGAGCGACCATCATGGGCATCGCCAGCCTGGGCATCCTGGCCGGGGTGACCTTCTCCAGCGGCATGATGGAGGTGGCGCGCAAAGGGATTTTCCATCCCCAGTTTTTCACCATGCCAGAGCTTCTGACCATCTTTCTGGCGGTCATGATCACCGACATCATCCTGCTCGATCTCTTCAATACCTACGGGCTGCCCACGTCCACCACCGTTTCCGTCGTTTTCGAGCTGCTCGGCGCCGCCGTAGCCATGTCGATGCTCAAGCTCATGCAGACCGGCGACAGTCTGGCGAACATC
>MHXM01000085.1:0-6852 GCA_001825565.1 Desulfuromonadaceae bacterium GWC2_58_13 | reverse complement strand
ACATCAACTCGGCCAAGGCGATCACCATCATCATGGGGATTCTGCTCTCGGTGGCGATTTCGTTTGTCTGCGGCGCGGTTTTTCAGTTTTTCACCCGACTGCTGTTCACCTTTGACTACCAGAAAAGATTGAAGCGTTACGGGGCGCTGTGGGGGGGCGTTGCGCTGTCGTCGATTACTTATTTCATCCTGGTCAAAGGGGCCAAGGGCGCGTCCTTCATTTCCAAGCAGAACGTGGAATGGATCAACGCCAATACGCTTTTGCTCCTGCTGATCATTTTTGTCGTTTCAGCCGTCGTTCTACAGCTGCTGCAGTTGATGAAATTCAACATCCTCAAGCCGATCGTGCTGGTCGGCACTTTTGCCCTGGCGATGGCCTTCGCCGCCAACGACCTGGTGAATTTCATCGGCGTGCCCCTGGCGGGCCTGCACGCCTATCGGGCCGCCATGGCGTCGGTCGATCCGCTGACGGCCACCATGGGGGCGCTCGGCGCGAAGGTGCAGACGGAGACCTCCTTGCTTCTTCTGGCCGGGGTCATCATGGTCGCCACCCTGTGGTTGTCGAAGAAAGCCCGCACGGTTACCGAGACCGAACTCAGTCTCAGCCAGCAGGAAGAAGGGAACGAGCGCTTCGAGTCGATTTCCCTCTCCCGGGCCATTGTGCGCCTGGTGCTGCATCTTTCCGAAACGGTCAAGCTCGCCATTCCGCAGGGATTGCGCGCCTGGGTCGGCCATCGGCTCGACTCCGGCGCCGTTGCCCCGGTAATGGTCGACGGGAGAAAGCCCTCCTTCGACCTGCTGCGCGCCTCGGTCAATCTGATGGTGGCCAGCGCGGTGGTCTCCTACGCCACCGCCAACAAACTCCCCCTGTCGACGACCTACGTCACCTTCATGGTCGCCATGGGGAGTTCCTTCGCCGATCGAGCCTGGGGGCGCGAAAGCGCGGTCTACCGCGTCACCGGGGTGTTGACCGTCATCGGCGGCTGGTTCATGACGGCGATCATCGCCTTTATCTTTGCCGGCCTGTTCGCCACGGTTATTTTTTACGGCCAGGGATTTGGAGTCCTCTTTCTGGTGATGCTCGCCGGGGCGTTGATCTGGAATGCCCACCGCAAGCACCAGGCCATGGCCGAGGAGACGCGGCAGGAGAAGATTTTCAATCTCAAGACGGTCGAAGATCCCCGCGAGGGGGTCGAGACGACCTTTGCCCACATGAGCCTGCTGCTGAAGGAAACCCGGCAATCGCTCGACACCACCCTCGATGCCCTCTTCCGGCAGAACTTCGACCAACTGGGGGTGGAACGGAAGAAGCTGAACAAGGCCCAGCAGTGGTCGAACATCATCAGCGCCAATGTCTTCAAGGCGATGCGCCTGCTCGACCAGAAAGGGCTGGCGGTATCGAACAAGTATGCCCAGACCATCCGTCGTCTGCAGAAGGTGACCGACGGACACCGGGATATCGTGCTGCGCGCCTACACCCACATCGGCAATCACCACAAGGGGCTGCTCCCGGTGCAGATCGAAGAACTGGAGCAGGTGCGGCGGCTGTTGCACGACATCCTGCTTGAAGTGGAGGAAACCTTCAGCCGCAAGCAGACCGCCAACCTCGATCGACTGAGGGAAAAGGACACCCGGTTGCGGGAACTTGCCGCCGAGTTGAATTCCAGGCAGGTGGCGCGGATTTCGGACAACTCCTCCAAAACCCGTCTGAGCATCCTCTATTTCGGCATCATCGGCAATGCGCTGATGCTCTCGAAGCAGAACATGGAACTGCTCGAAATCTTCGATATTTCTTTCGGCCAATTCGAGTAGCCGGTGGTGGCCGATGCCTGATTGCGGTTTCGGTCGCGGATAAAAAAGCAAGAGCCTCCAGGCCATTGTGGCCTGGAGGCTCTTGCTTTTTGCGGCGAAATTTACGGGCGGGGATTTCTACAGGATTTCCACCAGCTCGATTTCGTAGGTGAGTTCTTCGCCGGCCAGCGGGTGGTTGGCGTCGAGGGTGATGTCTTCGTCGTTGATTTCCACCACGGTGACTTCGAGGAGTTCGTCGTCTTCGCCGGTCAGCTCAAGTTCCTGGCCAACCTCGGGATAGATGTCGTCGGGAACCTCGCTGCGCTTGACCTGGAACACCTTTTCTTCGTCGTATTCCCCGAAGGCGTCTTCGGCGGGAATGACAATGGTCTTCTTTTCGCCCGGCGCCATGCCGATCAGGGCTTCTTCGATCTGGGTGAAAAAATCGTCTTCGCCGATGATCAGTTCCATCGGGCCGTTTTCACCGCAGCAGCAATCGTCGGAACTGCATTCATCCGAACCGCACCCATCGGTGCCACAGCTATCCTCATCGGTTTCGAGGGTGGAATCGAAAACCGATCCGTCGTCCAGGGTGCCTACAAAGTTGATGGTGACGCGGTCGCCTTTTTTTGCCTGTGCCATTACGTTTTCCTTCCATGAACATTATTGATTATGCAGCCAGGCTGCTAACGCATGGTACGGTCAAAGGCAGGGGCGCGTCCATCAAAAAAACATGAATAAAAATTGAGGTGGGGCCTATCGCTCAGGAAAGCGCTTCGAATCCGGCGATGACATCCAGTAACTCCTCGGTGATGCTGGTCTGGCGCAGATTGTGGTAGCGGCTGGTGAGGGCTTCGCCCATTTCTTCGATTTTCTTTTCGGCCTGCTGCATGGCCGCCAGGCGGGCGGCGTTTTCGGCGGCCAGCGAGGCGGCGAAGGCTTCGAACAGGGAGATGAACAGGTACTCGCGGATCAGCGCGGGAAGGAGCCGCTGGGCCGGGATGCGGTGCAACGGCAGGCTGCGGCCGGGCCAGGACTGGCCGCCGATGGCCCGCAGCCACTCTTGATCCGGTGGGTACAGCGCGGCCCGGCACTGTCGATAACTGGCGCCGGAGTCGGGTTTGTTGTAGAGAATCAGCAGGCGGGTTTCGCCCTTCCGGGAGCAGTGCTCATCGAAGCGCAGCAGCACCTCGTCCACCGCCGGGGCGACCTGATGGCTGGAGGCGGGGAGGGCGAATTGCCGGTCCAGGGGGCCGAAGCGGTCTTCGGCGCTGCCGGCGGCCTTGGCCCCGGCCACCCAGCAGTCCCGGGTTGCGGCGGCCAGTCCGTTGTCGTGCATGGTGTTTTCGGCAAAATCGATGATCGCCTCGTTGAAGCGGCCGACCATCCCCTGGTCGGAGCCGAAGATCAGCACCACCGTCTGTTGCGGCGACGAGCTCCGGGGGAGCAGCGGCCGGCTGCGCAGGGCCGCCCGCAGGCCGAGTTCGATGGAGCGCCGGTAATCGTCGAGGGAGCGCATGGCCTGCTCGTACTGGCGGATGTTGACCGCCGCCAGGGATTTCATGGTCCGCACCACCGAGTGCAGATCGTCGGTCCCCTTGATCCGGCGCTTAATCTCCTGCAGCGTTTCCATCGGTTTCCTATTTTAGATTTAAAACAATAGGTATTAACGCAGAGACGCAAGGGCGCAAAGGGGAAACTAAGGCAAAAGACTTTTTGAATTTTCTCCGCGGCTCTGCGCCTCTGCGTTTCAAATTGTTCTTTCGCTTTTCATGTTGTTTGTCTGTGCCTCTGCTTCTTGGCGTAGCGGATGTACGGCACTTTGCGCCGTTTTCAGCAGGCCGGCCAGATCGGCCTCGTCCAACGGATTGCCGGCGTTTATTTTTCGCGCCGCTTCGGGCGTTTGACCCAGGGCCGCGATCAGGGAGGCCTCGGCTTCGGCCAGCCGGTCTTCGGCCAGATCGTCGAATACTCCCTGGGAAACGGCATAAAGGACCATGACCTGTTCGGCGGCGGTGAGGGGCGAGAGCTGGGGCTGCTTGAGGATGGCCCGCACCTTGCGGCCGCGCTCCAGGGCCTTGCGGGTGTCGGCATCGAGGCGGGTGCCGAAACGGGAAAAGATTTCCAGCTCCTCGAACTGGGCATAACTGAGTTTGAGATCGCCGGCCACCGCCCGATAGGCCGGCAGCTGGGTTTTGCCGCCGACCCGCGAGACCGATTTGCCGACGTCGACCGCCGGCATGATCCCTTTCTGAAACAACTGCGGCGACAGATAGATCTGGCCGTCGGTGATGGAAATGAGGTTGGTCGGGATGTAGGCCGAAAGATTCTGCGCCTCGGTTTCGATGATCGGCAGGGCGGTCAGCGAGCCGCCGCCCAGTTCGGCCCGCAGGCGGGTCGATCGTTCGAGCAGGCGCGAATGGAGATAAAAAATGTCGCCGGGAAAGGCTTCGCGCCCCGGGGGCCGCCGCAGCAGCAGCGACAGTTCGCGGTAGGCCCGGGCGTGCTGGGTGAAGTCATCGTAAACCACCAGCACGTCGCGGCCCTGCTCCATGAACCACTCGGCCATGCTGGTGGCGGCGTAAGGGGCGATGTATTGCAGCCCGGGGGGGTCGTCACCCTCGGCGACCACGACCGTGGTGTATTCCATCGCGCCGGTTGTCCGCAACTGGTCGACGACCCGGGCGATGCTTGACGAACGCTGGCCGATTGCGCAGTAGAAGCAGAGAACGTTCTTGCCGCGCTGGTTGATGATGGTGTCGATGGCGATGGCGGTCTTGCCGGTCTGCCGGTCGCCGAGGATCAGTTCGCGCTGGCCGCGGCCGATGGGGATCAGGGCGTCGACGACCTTGAGTCCGGTGGCCAGCGGGACGGTGACCGGCAGCCGGTCCATGATCTCGGCGGCCGGCCGTTCGATGGGAAAGCGTTCGCTGCACGCCGGCGGCCCCTGGCCGTCGAGCGGTCGGCCGAGGGGATCGATCACCCGGCCGATCAGGTTTTCTCCCACCGGCACCGACAGTACCTCGCCGCCACGACGGACCAGATCGCCGGCGCCGAGGTTGCCGTAATCGCTGAGCAGCACCACGCCGACCTGGTCGGCGTCGATGTTGAACGCCAGGCCCAAAATTCCCTCGGGAAACCGCAGCAACTCTTCGCTGCGTACACCCGGCAGGCCATCGACCCGGGCGATTCCCTTGCCGGTAAAGGTGACCCGGCCGACCTCCTCCGCCGCCAGCCGGGCCGGGGCGGCCGACGCTTGCCCGATCGCGGCCAACGCGGCATCCAGAGATTGTTTCAGCGCCTCCTGTTCCCCGCTCATGATTCCTCCTCGGTTTTCCCGGCGAGACTCCGGTCGGCGGCCTGCTGATCGAACAGCGCCGTTACCGACCGCTGCAGGTCATTCAGATAACCTTCGGTTCCCCAGGCCAGGCGCAGGCCATCGGTGCTGATTTCGATGCCGAGCAGCAGGTCGGGATCGAAGGTCCAGTCCAACCTTACTGGCGCGGCGCAGGCCTGCGACAAGGCTTCGACCAGCTGCCGGTGCAGTTCGCCGTCCGGTTCCCAGCCGCTGCGTACCATTAAGGAATCGGTTCGGGCCGCGGCCGTGAAGCGTTCGATTTCAGCGGCGGGCACCGCCTCCAGCTTGTGGATCAGAACCCGGACCAGTGCCGTTTCCAGGTCGGCTTCGGTCAGTTCGGCGAGGGCGCGGCGGGAAACGGCCAGCACCCCGGCGGCGGAGCGTTTTTTGAGCTGGTCGAGAAAGGCCCGACGCTCGTTCCGCAGCCCCTGCCGCCAGGATCGGCGCTGCTCTTCCGCTTCGGAGCGGGCCTGGCCGAGCAGTTCGCGCCGACGTTGTTCCGCCTCGGCTTCGGCCTGTTGCAGACGGGACGTGGCGGCGTCGTCCAGCTCTCGCTGCTGGCGCCGGTAGGTTTCCAGCACTTCGGCCGCTTCGGCCTGTTTGGCGGCGGTTTCCGCCCGGATCGCCGCCAATTCTTCTTCGCGGCGCTGCATGGCCCGGGTGATCGGGCCGTAGAGAAAGCGCTTGAGCAGATAGGCCAACAGCAGAAAATTGACGATCTGGAAACCGACCGTGGTCCAGTCGATGAGCATTTAGCCCCCCGTGGTCTGTTTCAGAAAGTAATTCCAGAACGGGTTGGCGAAGAGCAGGATCATGGTGACGACGAAACAGTAGATGGCCGTCGATTCGACCATGGCCATGCCAACGAAGAGGGTGCGGGTGATGGTGTTGGCTTCGTCGGGTTGTTGAGCCAGGGCGCTGAGGGCCTGGGCGAGGGCGCGCCCTTCGCCCAGGGCGGGGCCGATGGCGCCGAGGCCGATGCAGAGGCCGGCGGAGAAGATGGAGGTGACGGCGACCCATCCGAGACTGTCCATGAGGGCTCCTTTCTTTTAACGAAGGGTTGTTATTTTCCGGATGAATTACAATCTTTCGAGCTGAATTGCTCCCCCTCCTGTTTTAGGAGGGGGCCGGGGGGTGGTAATGCCTTCAAAACCGTCGGGACTCGCCCCGACAGGCGACCTACTTTTTATTAAACGACAAAAAGTAGGCAAAAAGCGTTTTCCACTGGCGTGGGGCACCACTGTCGCCGAGGGCAGTGTTCCGATCACCAGTGGCAAGGATGAATCCGTCACCGCTTCGTGGCACCCCCACGTGCGCGAGTGCGCGCCGAAGCGTCACCTGAAGTGGTTAGACCCCCTTGGGTGCAATCGCTTGTTGATGGAAAACCTTGTGTCCGCTCCGGTTTTTGCCCGATCTGCACCGCCGGTGTCGGCTCCGCCTGCATGAATGATGGCGTACCAGCGTTGCCGACGAAGTGGTGCAGATAATCCATTTTAACGTCAGCGATAAGGAGCACCGAACTTGAGCGACGGCATGCCCCACGCAGTGGAACGTCTTTTCTTTGGTGACTTTCTTTGGACGAGCAAAGAAAGCCACCCGGCTGTCGGGCCGGGACCCGACGGTTTAAGCAGTTTGCTTCAAGCCCTTTTCCCCTCCTCCCCCTCCTGCACCTGCACCGCCGCAGCAATATAAACCGCCGCCAGA
>MHXM01000084.1:204-20375 GCA_001825565.1 Desulfuromonadaceae bacterium GWC2_58_13 | reverse complement strand
GCCGTAGAAAGAGAGAGAGATCGAGGGGATGCCGTATTGCTCCTGCATCTTGCGGGTGAGCGAAATCAGCGATTTGGCGCAGACGATGACGTTCAGTTTCGCCCGGTGGGCGGTGCGGATGGCGCTGACCCGGCCGTCGCCGGAGAGGGTCGACAGGACACGAATGCCGAGCTCTTCCAGCAGATGGGAATATTGCCACATGTCGCCGGTGACGTTGTATTCGCCAATCAGGTTGATGTCGAAGTCGGTGGTGATTTCCGGCTCCTTGGTGCCGATCAGGTCGGCCAATACCGCTTCGCCGCCGAGGCGGCTGCCGAGGTTTTTGCCGCCGACGAAGCCGGGGGCGTGCACCGGCACCACTGGCAGTTGGTATTTCTCGGCCGCGTGCCGACAGACCGCGTCGATGTCGTCGCCGATCAGCGCGGTCACGCAGGTGGCGTAGACGAAGACCGCCTCGGGTGCGTAATGGGCCAGGATGTAGTCGATGGCGTCGAGGAGCTTCTGTTCGCCGCCGAAGACCACGTCGTTGGTGGAGATGCCGGTGGTGAACCCCATCTGGGTGTGGTCGCGCCCCGGATAGCTGGTTTGGGTGGTGCGGGTTTCCCAGGAGGCGCCGATGCAGGTGATCGGGCCATGCACCAGATGGGCGGCGTCGGCGTAGGGAAATAGGGAGATCTGCGCCCCTTCGAAGGCGCAGCCGCCGGTGGTCGCCCCGGGGGTTGGAGCATTGCAGGCGACTTTTTTGGTTTTATTGTGTTCGCAGCTGCTCTCGTCGAGCAACTCTTTGATTTTCGGTTTGCCGGCCAAGGTCTGATCCTTTCTGAACGTTTCCAGAGGTTAATCAGTCCCAGCGCATCGTTGGGAGGGAATCGCAAAATGGGACGGCCTTGTCCCCGTCCCGATCCGTTTGCAAGAGTCTCGCCATGGATTTGACCGCCGTTGCCCGTGGGGGCTGCCAATGGTTTGATTATTTGGCCATGTGGTTTGAACTAAAGAAGTTTTTGACCTCGGATGGGATTCTCCGGGGGCGTGGCGGAGCAAAAAGGACGTTCCGCCGCTGTTGAAACAGGCTGCGTAAACAAGCAGGACGATGATGGATTGCCCATTTTGTGTGCATGCGCGGCTGGGGATTGACCAGGTACTTCGAAGTTCGATCAGGCTGATGATATTCAGAGCAGCCGTTGGGTCGGCGTTTTCAGCGGGCTCCGGGCGGAACGAGGTTTCCATCCGGCCGCTTGGCATGTCCCATGCTTCATTCCCGGCATCGGAATCGGCATCACATCGAGGTGCGCCGAGGTTCTTGGCAATGATGCTCCGTGGTTCGCCCATGGGGCTTTTTATTTAATGGTCTCGAAGGGTAAAATGCGGCGAGCGGCCCAACGTATGCTAAGATTCATATGTTTTCGTTGTTCGGGCCCGTTCCGGTATGTTAAAATAAGGACCGATCCGAGAAATATCCCGCCTCCGGATTCAGGGGGTGGTTCGGTTTTGTCTTTAAACTCCCGATTCTGAGTCCACGAAGGATGCCATGCTCGAACTGACCCCCGCGGATTACCAGGCCATCTGGCTGTCGACCAGGGTCGCCGTTGTCGCGACCCTGCTGTCGCTGCCTTTCGGCTATGCCATGGCCTATCTGCTGGTTTTTTCCCGGGTGCGCGGCAAGGCGTTCATCGACGGGCTGGTCAATCTGCCGCTGGTGCTGCCGCCGGTGGTGGTCGGTTATCTGTTGCTGCTGCTGTTGGGCAGGCACGGCTGGCTCGGATCGCTGCTCGATGCCTGGGGCATCCACATCGTTTTCACCTGGAAGGCGGCGGTGCTCGCCTCGATGGTGGTCGGTTTTCCGCTGCTGGTGCGCTCGATCCGGCTCGGACTGGAGGGGATCGACGAAAAACTGCTGCAAGCGTCGCGCACCCTGGGCGCGCATTGGTACGACACCCTGTTCACCATTATCATCCCCCTGTCCGGCCGTTCGGTGCTGGCCGGGGCGACTCTGATGTTCGCCCGCAGCCTCGGTGAATTCGGCGCCACCATCATCATCGCCGGCAACATCCCCGGGGTGACCCAGACCATTCCGCTGGCCATCTACGACTACACCAACACCCCCGGCGGCGACCGCATGGCCTTGTCCTTGTGCATCGTTTCCGTCGTGCTCTCCTTTGCCGTGTTGCTGCTCAACGAGGGGTTGCTGCGACGCTTCAGCCCGCGGAGGGAGCCATGAATCTGGAGATTTCCCTGCGCAAGCGGCTCGGCGATTTCACGCTCGCTGTCGATTTCATCACCCATGCCGACCGGGTCGGCATTTTCGGCCGTTCGGGGAGCGGCAAATCGACCCTGGCGCACCTGATCGCCGGGCTGATTTCTCCCGACCAGGGGCGTATCGAGCTCGACGGCGAACTGCTGTACTGCTCGGACCAGCGCATTTGCCGGCCGCCGGAGCGGCGGCGCATTGCAGTGGTTTTCCAGCACGCCCATCTGTTTCCCCACATGTGCGTCCGGCGCAACCTGTTGTACGGTTATAACCGTACCCCGGCCAAGTTGCGCAAGATCGAGCCCAAGGATCTGATCGAGGTGCTCGATCTGGGCGACCTGCTCGATCGGCGGGTGCTGGCTCTCTCCGGCGGCGAGCGCCAGCGGGTGGCCCTGGGACGGGCGGTGCTGGCCAGCCCCCGGTTGCTGGTCATGGATGAGCCGCTGGCGGCCCTCGACGAAGCCCTCAAGTACCAGATCATCCCCTATCTCACCGCCATCAGCGAGCGTTTTGCCGTGCCGACCCTGCTGATCTCGCACTCGATGAACGAGATGCAGCTGATGACCGACGAGGTGATCGTGCTGCACAAAGGGGAAGTGTCGGCGCAGACCACCCCCGAGGAACTGGCCCGGCAGCGGATGGGCTGGACCCGGGCCGGTTACATCAACCTGCTCAAGCTGGCCGATCCGATTGAGGAGGATGGTCTGTTCTCCTACCGTTGGAACGGCACTCGTCTGCTGATCGGGACAGGCGGTCCGGGTGAGGCGTTGTTTGAGCTGTCCTCCAAGGACATCATGCTGTTTCGCGGCCATCCGGGAGCGATCAGCGCTCGTAACCTGCTGCCCTGCCGGGCGGTCGGCACCTTCGAGATGGATGGGCGGGTCGGGGTTGAACTGGCCTGCGGCAGCGAGCGACTGATCGCCCAGGTGATGAAAGGCGCGGCCCATGAGCTGGGCATTTGCCCCGGTATCGAAATCTATGCGGTGATGAAGGCTTCGGCTTTCCGCCGATTGTATTGAGGTGTGACCATGTTGCTGATGATTCAATGCGATGCCCGGGTTCCGGCCGGGATTTATGGTGAGTTTCTGCAAGAACGCAAAATACCCTGTCGGGCGGTTCGGTTGTTCGCCGGCGACAGGTTGCCTGCTTTGGATACCCTCAGGGCGGCCGTGGTTCTCGGCGGCTACATGGGGGTGGGCGACACCGATGAATATCCCTGGCTGTTGCCATTGAAGGATTGGCTGCGGACGGCGGTCGAAACCGGATTGCCGCTGCTCGGCATCTGTCTCGGCGGCCAGTTGCTGGCCGAAGTAACGGGTGGCCGCGTGCATGCCCGTCGTTACGGGGAGCATGGCCTGCAATCGGTGACCCTGACCGCTGCCGGCGGGAATGATCCCCTGTTTGCCGGTATTGCTTCTCCCTTTACCGTTTTTGAATGGCACAACGATTCCTTCGATATTTCCGCCACAGCCATTCTCCTGGCGTCCTCGTCCGCCTGTCCCGGACAGGTGTTTCGTTGTCGTAATGCTTACGGACTGCAATTTCACCCGGAGGTCGACGCCGCGATTGTCAGCGACTGGGCCGGGGCGGTCGGTCAGCCCGGGCACGCCGCCGAATTCGCCGGTCGGGCCGACGGCCTGAGTCGCCTGTCTCTACGCTTGCTCGAAAATTTTCTTGCCGGAACAGCACTGTTTTAATCTCGCCCCGCCGTGTCAAATCCCGTATGGTCCCCTGTCAGAAGACTGACTTCCTCATGAAGGCCTGTCCAGCGGCTTGACATCCTTGCCTCGGTAAAACGCCGTTATCCTGAGCCGACCAATCATGAATTGAATGATAATAATGATATACAATTCATGATTGGTGGGTTTTCCCGTTGGCATGTCTCTTGATGTATACGCTCCCGTTCGGATTTTTTCTCTGGAGAAGGAGCGTTCGATGAGTACGATAAAGATTGATCCGTTGACCCGCATCGAGGGCCATTTGCGGATCGACACCCGGGTTGAGGATGGCCGGGTGGTTGAAGCCTGGAGCCGGGGCGAAATGTTCCGCGGTTTCGAGGCCCTTTTGGTCGGACGCGACCCCCTCGACGCTCCGGTCATCACCCAACGCATCTGCGGCGTCTGTCCGGTCAGTCATGCGGTGGCGTCGTGCAAGGCGGTGGAGGCCGCCCTTGGCCTGGTGACGCCGGCCAATGGCGACTATCTGCGCAACCTGGTGCTGGGCGCCAACTATCTGCAGAGCCACATCCTGCATTTCTACCAATTGTCCGCTCTCGATTTCGTCAACGTCGAAGACTTGCTCGGCTACTCGGGCAGCGACCCGGTGCTACGCGAACTGAAAGCCTGGGCGGGGAGCGAGGTCGCCTCGAACCGGGTGCTGCCGGTCGCGCCGTTTCTGCCCAAGCTGCCCGGCGACTACCCCAGCAATACTCAGTGGAATCTCGGAGCGCTGGCCCACTACGTCGAGGCGCTGGAAATACGTCAGGAAGCCCACCGGATGGCGGCCCTGTTCGGCGGCAAGATGCCCCATACCGCCACCCTGATTCCTGGTGGGGTCACCTGCGGGGTCGATGTCGAGGCGGTGGAGAATTTCCGCATGCGGCTGCGCCGGGTCAAACGTTTTATCGAAAATGTCTACCTGCCCGACGTGATCGCCGCGGCCGGATTGTTTCCGGCCTACGCCGGTATCGGCCGGGGCGTGCCGAACTACCTCTCCTATGGGGTATTCGACGAATCGGGTTCGACCTGGCTGCCGGCCGGCATCCTCATCGAAGGACGGTTCGAGCCACTCGATACCGCGCGCATCAGCGAGACGACCGCCACCAGTTACTACGATCAGAGCGGTTCGCTGCATCCCACCCGCGGCGAGATTCGTCCCCATCCGGAAAAGGCCGGTGCCTATTCATGGCTCAAGGGCCCTCGTTACAACGGACTGGCCTGTGAAGTCGGACCGCTGGCGCGCATCCTGGTGGCGGTTGCCGCCGGTTCCAAGCCGATCGGCGGCGCGGTCGACGATCTGCTCAAAGAATCCGGGCTGACCGCCGATGCCCTACAGAGTACCCTCGGCCGCCACGCATGCCGGGCTCTCGAAGCGCTGCTGGTGGCGCAGCGGATGGAAGAATGGCTCAATCTTCTGCAGCCGGGCGCGCCTTCGGTGGCCGTCTATGCCTCGCGCGAGCAAGGCAAAGGCGAAGGTCTGACCGAGGCCCCAAGGGGTGCGCTTGGACACTGGATCAGCATCGATGGCGGCAGGATCGAACGGTACCAGTGCATTGTGCCGAGCACCTGGAATTTTTCTCCCCGGGGCGAACAGGGCGAACCGGGCCCGGTTGAAGTGGCTTTGCTCGATACCCCGGTTAATCCGGCCTATAACGGTCTGGAAATGGCCAGGGTGGTTCGTTCCTTCGATCCCTGTATCGCCTGTGCGGTGCACTAAGGCAGCGGGGTCCTGACTTGCAAAAAGGATCCGTTATGAATATCTCCAGAAGAACATTTCTTAAAGATGCCGGATTGCTGGTGGCGGCCATGGGCATGGGGCCGGCGCTGTTGCCGACGGTGGCCGAGGCCCTTGAGGAGATGGCCACCGGGCGGGCGCCGATCCTCTGGTTGCAGGGGCAATCGTGCAGCGGCTGTTCGGTCAGCCTCCTCAATAGTGAAAGCCCCGGGCCGGCCGATCTGGTGACCCGCTATCTTTCCCTCTATTTCCATCAGACCCTGTCGGCGGCGACCGGTGAGGCGGCCAAGGAGGCCATGGCTAGGGCCATCGAGGCCGGCGGTTACATTCTGGTGGTGGAAGGGGCTGTCCCACTCGGCATGCCGGAAGCCTGCCGGATCGCCGAAGAAAATTTCGTCAGCCTGTTGACCCGCGCCGCCAGCAAGGCGAAAGCGGTGGTCAGCGTCGGCGCCTGTGCCTCTTTCGGCGGCATCCCGGCCGCGCCGCCCAATCTGACCGGTGCGGCCGCGGTGTCCGAGGCGCTGGAGCGGGCCGGGATTCAGGTTCCGCTGATTCACCTGCCGGGATGCCCCCCCCATCCCGCGTGGATTGTCGGCAACCTGGTGCAGGTGTTGAAGGTCGGGATACCCGAGCTTGACGAATTCCGTCGTCCCAAGCGAACCTATGGCCAGTTGCTGCACGAACAGTGTCCCTATTTTGCCAACTACCAGGCAAAGAAATTTGCGCTTCATCCGGGCGATGCGGGTTGCCTGTTCAAGCTCGGCTGTCAGGGCGTTGTCACCCATTCGGACTGTTCGAGCCGGGGTTGGAACGGCGGCGTCAACTGGTGTATTCGCGGTCGAGCAGTCTGCATCGGCTGCGCCCGTCCGGAGTTCGCCAAAGATCCTGCTTTCCCGTTTTATCGACTCAATGAAAAACCGGAAACGGTCTGACCGGATATCAAGGAGAGAACACAAAACCTATGAATATTCAACTCAAGGTAGGAGCCGTGCTGGCGCTGATTCTGGCGATCGCTTTCGGGGTGGTCACCTGGGTCAGCACCTCGCAGACCCTCGGCGTGTTGGGCGATACCTCGGCGAACTCGATTTCCGCTCTGAAAAAGGCCGTGTACGAGCGGGCTCAAAGTGTGTTCCGCAGCTCCGAGCTGGGCGCCAGGGGGTCTCTGGAGCGTGGCGAGATGGAAGGGTTTCGAACCTTGATCATCGACCTCGCCGGTTTGCCCGGAGTGCAGGAAATCGGCTTGACCGATGCCCAGGGTAAAATCGCTTATTCGAGTCAATCCGAACGGGTCAAGCAGGATTTCGACGCCAGCGCCTTTGCTGACGTTGCCGCCCGGAAGGGCGAATTGTCGGAAAAGGAAGTGGGCGATTCACTGATTCTGGCGGAAGCCCATCTCATGGAAGCCGACTGTTTGCGTTGCCACACCCGTAGCAAGCTGGGCGACCTTTCGGGTATCCTCTATGTCCGCTACGATCTGACGGATTTGCACCGGGCCGCCAACGATATGGAAGCCGCCATGTCGGCGGCCCGGGGACGTAGCGTGCTGACCGGTCTGCTCGCGGGACTGGGAGGGCTTCTGATGGCCTGCCTCGGCGTTTTCTGGCTGGTAGGCCGGCAAGTGCGCCAGCCCTTGTTGCGCCTGAAACGGATGATGGAAGAAATGGCCAAGGGACATCATGTCGAACCGCTTAACATGGATCAACAGGATGAAATCGGCGATACCGCCCGGGCCATGGATTCCTTGGCTGTCAGCCTGCAGAACGAGGTGGTTGCCGTGCTTGAGCGACTGGCCAAAGGCGACCTGACTTTTAATGCCGAGCCCCGGGACGAAGCTGACGTCATGCGTGGCTGCCTGAAGACCCTGGGAGCCGACCTCAATCGGATCATGACCCAGATCAACGTCACCGGCGAACAGATTTCATCGGGAAGCAGTCAGGTGGCCGACTCCAGCCAGGATCTTTCCAATGCGGCAACCCTGGCGGCCAGCTCCCTCGAACAAATTTCCGCATCGATGAATGAATTGGCCTCCCAGACCCGAAGCAACGCCGAAAATGCCGCACTGGCCAACCAGCTGGCCACCCGGGCCAGGGATGCCGCGGAAAATGGCAACGCGCAGATGGTCGAAATGGTGGCGGCCATGGGCGAAATCAATACGTCGAGTCAGAGTATTTCCAGGATTATCAAGGTAATCGACGAAATCGCGTTCCAGACCAACCTGCTGGCCCTCAATGCGGCAGTTGAAGCCGCCCGGGCCGGGCAGCACGGCAAGGGGTTTGCCGTGGTCGCCGAAGAGGTCCGTAATCTGGCGGGCCGCAGCGCCAAGGCCGCCCAGGAAACCACCGAGCTGATCGAGGGTTCGGTCAAAAAAGTGGAGTCGGGATCCCGGATTGCCGACCGCACGTCCCTGGCGCTCAGCCAAATTGTTGGGGGCGTGAGCAAGGTGACCGATTTGGTGGCCGAGATCGCGGCCGCGTCCAACGAACAGGCGCAAGGAATTTCCCAGGTCAACCAAGGGTTGGGCCAGGTCGACGAGGTAAACCAGAAGAACACGGCCACGGCCGAACAGAGCGCGGCTGCCGCGGAAGAACTTTCCGGCCAGGCCAGCCTGTTACGAGAGATGCTTTCCTCGTTCCTGCTCAGAGACCAGGAACATGCCGTGGGGGGAAACCGGATGCGTTCAGGCGGCGAATCGGCGAGCGGGACGGTCGAGGGCCCCCCCAGGCGTCAGGTTGAGTATGTCGACGGTAAGTTTGATTTCTGACGACACAGACAATAATGGAAACTTGAAAAACGGCAGGAGCTATAGTCTCCTGCCGCTTTTTTTTGGGGGCATCGGTCAAATAACGGCCTATTACCATTAAATTGGCTAATTGGCCTATTTAATGGAGCGCATTTTGAACGGAGCGGGGTTTTTCCGTTGGTGCGGAATTTGCATTTTATTTTATATAAATGTGTGTATCTAGTTGAATTTAATTTAATTTTATTAATAAGTCGAAAGATTAAATAATCCATGCCAGGAGCAACAAAAATGTCAACCAATGAAAATCTGCCCCGCCGATGGAACATTTTTTTAAAAATGGCATTGATCAGTGTCATCGGGTTGGCCGGGCTCCTGATTCTTGGCGGTATCGGATACTGGGTCAGTTCCCAGTTGACTCAAACCGGGACGACAGCCCTGCGGCAGGTCGGTGAGTCCCGGGCTGCCTATGCCCGCACGACCGACGTCGCGTTGCGGAGCGAGGAGCAGGCGCGGATTCTGAGCAATCTCAACGAGGGGTTGATCGACCTGCAGCAATTGGTGGTCGAGGGGACCAACGGTCACAAGAAAGGAATCAACGCCGAAACGATCATCAAGGAAGCCCAGGCATTGGCCAAACGAGCCGAGGTGGTCAAGAGCGTGGCCGGGGCCGACACGGTGGTGCCCGGCACCAACGGCATCACCGTGGGTGATCAGGTGGTCGGCAATTTTAACGACGTGGCGGTACTGCTCGAATTCGAACTTCCCGAAATTTTCGCCGAAACCCCGGGCAGCGATGCCTTCGTTCGCAAGCAGGGTTCGACCGTGGTGGCCATGACCGGGATGTACTGGTTTATTTCCCAAACCCTGGGGGAGATGTCCGCCAATATTGGCAAGCAGGTCGAGGCAAATCGTATTGAATTGCAGAAAGCCTCCAATGAGGCGGACCGCATCGCCGGTGAAGCCGGGGGAGCACTGGAAGAAAAAGCCGGCCAGGCGCGTACCTTTTTGTCGATTACTTTTCTGGTTACGGTTGTGGTGCTGGCGGCGCTTTTTATCCGCTTTGCCAGCAATATCATTGTCCCGCTGAAAAAAACCGTGGTCATGGCGGAAGAACTTAAAAACGGCCGGGTCCACGCCCGTCTCGACGTGGGGTGGCGCAACGATGAGTTTTCCGACATGGCCCGCGCGTTGAACGATTTCGCCGAGAATCTTGAACGGGAAGTGGTCGGAGCCCTGGAGAAAATGGCCAGGGGCGATCTCGTCGTTGAAGTTCACCCGGTCGATCCGCAGGACAAAGTTCGCGGCGCCCTGCAAAAAATGGCCGCCGACATGAATCTGGTGCTCGGTCAGATTCAATTGGCTTCGCACCAGATTTCCTCCAGCAGTGCCCAGGTCGCCTCGTCGAGCCAAGGTCTTTCCGAAGGCGCCAGCACTTCGGCCAGCTCCCTCGAAGAAATTTCCGCTTCCCTCAACGAACTGGCCTCGCAGACCCGGCTCAATGCCGACAACGCGGTACAGGCCAACCGCTTGGCCAGCCAGGCCAAGGATTTCGCCAAGAACGGCAATGTCCAGATGGTCAACATGGTTTCCGCAATGGGGGAAATCAACGATGCCAGCAAGAATATTTCGAAAATCATCAAGGTGATCGACGAAATCGCCTTTCAGACCAATCTGCTGGCGCTCAACGCGGCAGTCGAGGCGGCCCGGGCCGGTCAGCACGGCAAGGGCTTCGCGGTGGTCGCCGAAGAGGTGCGCAGCCTGGCGGCCCGAAGCGCCAAGGCCGCCCAGGAAACCGCCCAGCTGATTGACGGCGCGGTGAGCAAATCGCAGAACGGTTCCCGGATTGCCGACGCCACCGCCAAGGCACTGGACGAAATTGTCTGTGTCATCGGCAAAGTCAGTGATCTTGTCGGTGAAATCAACGCGGCTTCCCACGAGCAGGCGGAAGGAATTTCTCAGGTCAACACCGGCCTCGGACAAATTGACCAGGTCACCCAGCAGAACACCGCCAGTGCCGAGGAAAGTGCTTCGGCCGCTGAAGAGCTTTCCCATCAGGCCGATAAGTTGCGGCAGATGCTGGCGCGGTTTGTCATCGGCGAACAGCAGGGATTCCCCACTCCCGGTTTCGATGCCGGCGATCGGGAGGAGGATCCAATGCAGATCGGCTGGGGGTGATCCGGCATAAACCCCATTCCGATACGAAAAGAACGAAAGCACCACAGCGACTGCACACTTTTCTCATCGAGGCCTGCTTTTTGACACCCAAGCTGTCAGAAAACAGGCCTTTGCTTTTCCACCTTTTGGCGCCCGCGAGGATCGCTGGCCCGCTTAAGCAAAGGCACATTAGTTCGGTGTAGTAAGCAAGAAATATTGACGACTGCATCGCTAAGTGTAAGTGTGCGAAATTTATCGAAATCATCTTTAATCCATTGTCGTCCTGGGCTTGTCGAGGTAAAAAGAAGTGGAAAATCAATCTGTTCGCTTGGTGTTTGGGTATGGTAGTTGCTTTTTGCTTTGATCCGAACGTTCAGATTTTGCGCGAAGATGCCAGCTTGCCAGCAAGGAGAAATATCATGTTTTTAAACACTCAAAGCATTCAGGCCAAGGTGGGCGGATTTCTCTCCCTGGTTCTGCTCGCGGTGTTTTCGGTCGGCACCGCCGTTACCACTCTGCGCAGCAATCGTCTGCTTGAAGAGAGCGGCGCCGAATCCCTTGCGGTTTTGCGGGAGGCCGCGAATGATCAGGCGCACAGCGTTTTTTCGAGTCTGGAGACCGGGACCGGCGGTTCGCTCGAACGGGGTGAAATGGATATCTTTGCCGAATTGATCGATGGCCTGGGCAAGGTGCCCGGTGTGCTTGAGGTCGGCTTGACGGAGCCGAACGGAGCGATTCATTATTCAAGTCAGAAGAGCAGCGCTGGCTTTACCGCAGCGCTGATTGGCCGGATCGGACATTCTGCTGAAATTTTCGAGCAGGAAGAGGGCGATTCCCTGCTGCTGCTGCGTCCCCAGATCCTGGAGCAGAAATGTCTGGAATGTCACGAAGATTCCCAGGTTGGCGAGGTTGCCGGCATTCTTTACGTGCGATTCAGTCTGGACAAGCTGCGCCAGGGCGAAAAAAAAGTAGCCGCCTCCTTGAGCGAGTCCCGGAAGGAGAGCATTCTGACCGGGGTGGTCACCGGCGTCGGCGGACTGTTTATCGCGACGGTTGGGGTCATGCTGCTGCTGGGCCGCATGGTGCGCCGGCCGTTGGAACGGCTGGTATCGCTCATGCGTGAACTGGGGAAAGGCCATCTCGGTCAGCGGCTCGATATCCGCCAGAATGATGAAATCGGCCAGATGGCCCAGGCCATCGATGGTTTCGTTGCCACCCTTGAAACGGAAATCGTCGGGAGTCTGGAAAAGCTTGCTGCCGGGGATCTGACCTTTGCGGTGCAACCCAGTGATCAGGACGACGTCATCCGTCATTCATTGAAAAAGGTGGGCGACGACCTTAATGGCCTGATGAGCCAGGTTATGGTTGTTGGCGAGCAGATCGATTCGGGGAGCCATCAGGTTTCCGATGCCAGCCAGTCGCTTTCGCAGGGGGCCACCGAGTCCGCTGCGTCATTGGAGCAGATTACCAGCACCATGAACGAACTGGGGTCGCAGACCCGCAGCAATGCCGAAAATGCAACCCAGGCCAATCAATTGGCGGAGCAGTCGCGGAAATCCGCCGAGGCAGGCAATTCCCACATGCTGGAGATGATCGAGGCGATGGGGGAGATCAACGCTTCCAGTCAGAATATTTCCAAGATCATCAAGACGATCGACGAAATCGCCTTCCAGACCAATCTGCTGGCCCTCAACGCGGCGGTCGAGGCGGCCCGGGCCGGTCAGCACGGCAAGGGATTCGCGGTGGTTGCCGAAGAGGTGCGCAGCCTGGCGGCTCGAAGCGCCAAGGCGGCCCGGGAAACCGCCGAGTTGATCGATGGGTCGGTGCAGAAGGTTGCTTCCGGTTCGCGGATTGCCGACAAAACCGCCGAAGCACTCCATGGAATCGTCAACGATATCGGCAAGGTGACCGACCTGATAGCGGAAATTGCGGATTCGTCCAACGAACAGGCCCAGGGGATTTCGGAAATCAACATCGGCTTGGGTCAAATCGACCAGGTCACCCAGCAGAATACCGCCAATGCCGAAGAAAGCGCGGCGGCGGCGGAAGAGCTGGCCAGTCAGGCCAGCGACCTGAGACGGTTTCTGCAGCAATTTACCTTGCGCCGAAATTCGTCCTTGTTGCCCATGTCGTACGATAAATAATCTTTCGATGGCGCACGAGAGGAATTTAGGCAGTGCTGTTCTATTGTTTGGCACAAGCGGAGTGCATCAATTGGTAAGTTGCCGAAATTAAAGCTTTTAGCTTTTGGCACGGGTTCTGCTATATAAGCTTTCATCGACATAATTCATCCCGGCAACGCCGCCGGCAGACAGGCAAGGCAGCCCTCGGATCTTTCTGGTCCGGGGGTTTTTTGTTGCGCGGAGGCTCAAATGGAAAGCATGCGGAACCGGCAGATTATTATTGACGATACCACCCTGCGCGACGGCGAACAGACCGCCGGCGTGGTTTTTTCCCCGGACGAAAAAAAGCGCATCGCCCGCCTCCTCGACGAAATGGGTGTGGGCGAATTGGAGTGCGGCATCCCGGCCATGGGCAAAGACGAACAGCGAAGCGTCCGCGCCCTGGTCGACATGGATCTCAAGGCCCGGCTGATTACCTGGAACCGGGCGGTGAAGTCCGACATCCAGGCGTCGATCGACGCCGGGGTTGGGGCTGTCGATATCTCCCTTTCGGTCTCCGATATCCACATCCGCCACAAACTGTGCAAGGATCGGAATTGGGTCAAGGAGCAACTCAAGACGGCCCTCGGTTTTGCCAAGGAACATGACTTGTACGTTTCCGTTGGCGGCGAGGATTCAAGCCGCGCCGATCTCGATTTTCTGGTGGAACTGATGCGGATTGCCAAATCCCTTGGCGCCGATCGGTTTCGTTATTGCGACACGCTTGGCATGCTTGACCCCTTCGCCATGTACGACAACGTCAAATACCTGATTGACCGGGTCGATCTGCCGATGGAGGTGCACACCCACAACGACCTGGGAATGGCCACCGCCAATGCCATCGCCGGACTCAGGGCGGGCGCCGACTTCGTCAATACCACGGTCAACGGATTGGGGGAACGGGCCGGCAACGCCGCCATCGAAGAGGTCGTTATGGCGCTCAAGCATGCCTGCGGTGTCGATCCAGGGATCGATACCCGACGGTTTGTCGAAATTTCACGCTATGTCGGACAGGCCAGTTGTCGGCCGGTGCCGGACTGGAAGGCTGTTGTCGGAGAAAAGGTTTTTTCCCACGAATCGGGACTGCATGCCGACGGAGTGATTAAAAATCCGGGCAATTACGAAGGCTTTGATCCGGGGGAAGTCGGTCTTTCCCGGCACATGGTGCTGGGCAAACACTCCGGCAGCCACGCCCTGATGTATCGCCTGAAACAGCTTGGCATCGAGGTTAACCGGCTTGAGGCCGACGACCTGCTCGATCGGGTACGAAGCATTTCCCAGCGCAACAAGCGGGCGCTTACCGATACGGAACTGCTGAGCCTGTGTCGTTCGCTACGTCGGGTGGCTTGACCGCCTGACCTTTTTCCTTCTCCCTGCGGCGTATAAGGCGCGGATTGGGCGCAATAAATGCAAAGAAACCCCTGCCAGCGAGGATCAGGGGTTTCTTTTGGCGTTTTTGCCAACGGCCCGAATGAAGGTTATGAGAGACGTCGCCTTGGGAGGATATCGAGAGGATGAGTGCAGCAGTCGAAAAGCAGGGAATTCTACTGGAGAGCGGAACCAACGAGATCGAATTAATCGAATTCTATCTGGGTTCCCAATCCTTCGGCATCAATGTCCACAAACTGCGGGAAATCATCCCCTACGATGAAAGCAAAACCACGGTTCTGCCCGAAAGTCCGCCTTCGATGGTAGGCACCTTCCTCGTGCGCGGCACGACCATTCCCCTGATCGATCTCAACGTGCACCTCAACCGGGCCCCCGAGCCGGTGTCCGCCGAACGGCGGGCGGATCGCCAGGTCGTCATGGTCTGTGAATTCAACCGTTGCGTCAACGGATTTCTGGTGGATGGCGTCAATCAGATTCACCGTATGTCCTGGAAAGATCTGCAGCCGATTTCAAGCGTGATCGGTGCTTATAAACCGAGGTTTACCGGAAGTTTTAATATCGATGGCCGCGAGATTCTCATTGTTGATCTCGAACATATCGTGGCCGAACTGGACCCCGATGCCGCACTGTCTTATCGTCCCACGCAAACGAACACGGCAACGGAAGAGCCGAGCCTCAAGGATCGGCGCGGACAGCATCGCCTGTTGCTGGCGGAAGACTCGGCGATCATCCGCGATACCATTATACGAATATTGTCTTCGGCCGGTTACACGGGAATCTCTTCTTTTGTCGATGGTGAAGCCTGCTATGAAGCGATCCAGGGTCTCAAGCAGCAGGCCCGAGTCGAAGGCAGGCCTCGGGAGATTGGTTTCGACCTGCTTATTTCCGATATCGAGATGCCCAAAATGGATGGCTTGACCCTCTGCCGACGACTCAAGGAAGATCCGGCGCTGAAGGGTATTCCCGTCATCATGTTTTCCTCGCTGATCACCGAGCAGATGGCCCATCATTGCGATCAGGTTGGCGCCGATGGTTACATGAGTAAGCCTCAGATAACCGAACTCGTCAGAATGATCGATCGTTTTGTGCTGAAATAAGCGGCTCCCCCATTGAAACGATTCGCCCTGGTCCCCCGGTTGCGGGTACCGGGGTTTTTTCGTTGGTAGGGCCGATGTACCTCTCCTGACAGGGCTAATGCCCGAAGGACCCCGTGAAATGACGGGGGAAAGATAGCGGTGCGTCGCGATCCATTGCGGAGCTCAACGTGGCAAATCCGTTGAAAGCCGGGGGTGGCAAGAATAATGGCACGCCAAAAGGGATATTTTTTACTCTTTACTTTTTGGGCATATGGAGTGCATTTTCAATCATTTCCATATATTCAACCCGCTAAGGATGTTTCAAGGTTTTATGCCGCTGACTATTGTCCTTGTTATGTTTCTTTTCGGTGGCATTGCCGGTTTTGTCATGCATCGCTCCGATTTCTGCTTGGCCGGCATGTTTCGCGACCTGTTTCTGTTTCGCAGCGTTGCCATGCTGCGGGTGCTGCTGTTGCTGATCGTGGCCAGCATGACGCTGTTCGAGCTGGCCCGACTGGCAGGACTGTTGCGGGTGCCGTTTCCGTTGTTTGGGGCACCCTCGTTGGTTAATCCCCTGGGCGGGGCTCTGTTTGGGATCGGCATGGTGTTGGCCGGCGGCTGTGTGGTCGGAACCCTGTACAAAATGGGCGCGGGAAGTTTGCCAAGTCTGCTGGCGTTTCTCGGACTGCTCGCCGGCAGTGCTCTCTATGCCGAGTTTCATCCCTGGTGGGCGCGGTTGTCCCGATCGACAACGCTTACCACCCAGGTTACCCTGCCGCAAATGCTGGGAATCCCTCCCGCTTTGCCGGTGGCGATAACTATCGTCGTCGCGGTTTGCGTTTTCCGGCGCTGGTTTCGGTTGGGGTTGCTCAGCCAACCGGCTTTCGCCGAAGGTTACCTGCAACCCTGGAAAGCAGCGTTGTGGCTGGCGCTGCTGGGACTTGGCTCGGTTCTGCTGGTCGGCATGCCGTTCGGGATTACCACCGCCTATGCCAAGATGGGGGGATTTTTCGAAAGCTTGCTGTTCCCCCGGCATGTTGCCAGTCTGACTTATTTCATGGCCGAGCCGCTTCAATTCACCCATCCATTTTTCGGTTTTTCCCTGCATGGGGGAGCGGGTCAACGGCTGGATGGCATCGTCCTGGTGCAGTTGCCGGTTATTTTAGGGATCATGCTCGGCTCGGCTTTTTCGGCGGTGCGCCTCGGCGAGTGGAAGTTCTATACAAAAGTTCCATTAAAACAGTGTGTTTGGGCCATGTTCGGTGGTATCATGATGGGACTTTCAGCCAGGATGGCGCCGGCTTGCAATGTCTGGCACCTTATGGGCGGAGCGCCGATTTTCGCCGGTCAGAGTCTGCTGTTTATCGCGGGACTTTTCCCCGGGGCTTGGATCGGCAGCCGAATCCTGGTCCGATATGTGATTTAGGTAGAGGAGTTCGATGGAGGACAAGCAGGTTGAACAACTGGAATTCGATATCCGCGGGCAGGTCTGTCCCTCGACCCTGCTGACGACCCTGAAGGAGATCAATCGCCATAGTAAAGCACTCAAGGCCGGGGAACTACACCTCACGGTCAAGACAGACGCTCGCGATGCGACCGCGACCATTCCTCAGATGGTGAAGAACATGGGCTATGCGGTCAGCGTGGTGAAACAGGACGGTTATTACTGCATTATGGTCGGAAAAGATGTGTGAAAATGGCTGACAAGGATCTGGCCCTGCGCTATTCCGGTGACCCGGAAACAGACTTACTGCATGCCGAAATTGATCGCCTGCGGGCAGAAAACCGTTCGCTCCGCGACTGGCAGCAGAAGAGCATCCACTACATCCGCGACAAAGTCGACCAGTTGCTGGGAGTGGTTGGAACCTCGCCCCTGCGGCCCGAGGAGCTGGACGACGACATGCTGATCGGTCTGGACCCGATCGGCATCGTCAGCGACACCTTCGTCCAGATTCTCGAAAACCTGCGGCTGACCAACGAAGAACTGTCCATGGCGAAAAATGAGCTGGCCGCGATTTTTCATGCCGCCGGCAACGGCATCATGGTGCTGAATGCCGCCGGCGAGGTGGTCTCCTACAATTCCAAACTCAAGGAACTCTTTCTTCGTGACGGCGACCAGTTGACCGGCCTCTTCTGTTACGAAAAAATCTGCACCTCCGAGTCCCGTCACGAAGCCTGCGTGTTCAACATGGTCATGCAACAGGGCCGAACCGTGACCCGGCGCGACTGGCAGTCGCGGGGACACCATTATGACGTGATCGGCGCCCCGATCAAGAACCGAAACGGGGAAATCATCCAGGTCGTTCAGGTGTACAACGACATTACCGACCGCAAGCGCAACGAGCAGGCGCTGGCCGAGGCCAATGTTCGCCTCGATACCATTTTCGATTCGGTGCTTTCCGGGATCCTGCTGATTGACGCGGAAACCCAGCGTATCGTCGATGCCAATCGCAAGGCGGTCGAGATGATCGATGCGCCGCTCGAACGCATTCTCGGCTCCGAATGCTTCGAATTCCTCTGTCCCGGTTGGCATGAAGGCTGTCCGATCCTGGACAAGGGGATGACCAGCGCGAGCGGCGAGTGTGAAGTGCTTCGTCTTGACGGCCTGAAAATCCCCATCCTCAAAACGGTGGTGAGCGTTTTTCTCGACGGCCGGAGATACCTGCTGGAGAGCTTTATCGATATCACCGACCGCAAGAAAGCCGAGGAATCGGTGCGGGTGGCTTTGGCCGCGGCCGAGGATGCCCGGGCCAAGATGGACGGCATCCTGCAGTCGGTGGCCGATCCGCTGATCGTCACCGATCCGGTCCACCGGATCATCATGATGAACCGGGCCGCCGAAGACCTGCTGGGGATCTGTCTGTTCGAATCGCTCGGATTGCCGCTGGAAGACGTTCTCGAGGATCAGCGGCTACTCCGGGATCTTCAGTCTTCCATGGCTCTCGAAAACCATGGCAGTCGGGTTGATTTTCTGCTGCCCTCGCCCGATGGCGGCAAGTGGATTTTTCAGGGACGAACCTCCGCGCTCTGTGATCTCGATGGGCGGGTGACCGGAATGATCACCATCATGCAGAACGTCACCCGCGATCGAGAGATCGATCGAATGAAATCCGATTTCGTTTCCACCGCCGCCCACGAGTTGCAGACCCCATTGTCCGCCATCATCGGCTTTTCCGAACTCCTGCTGTCGCAAAAGGGGTTGCTGTCCCCCGATGTTGAGCACGAGAGCTTGACCTACATTTTCGACAAGGCTGACCTGCTGTCGAAAATCGTCGACGATCTGCTTGACATCAGCCGCATCGAGTCGGGCCGTCCGCTTGAAATCTTTGTCGACCCGTTCAACCTCAACACCCTGGTTGAGCAGGTCGTCAAGCCCTATCGGACTCGGCAGGGGCCGCACATGTTCGAGGTGTTTTTTCCTGAAGAACCGGTCGAGATTATTGCCGACAAGCGCAAAATCGAGCAGATACTCGACAATATTCTCAGCAATGCTTTCAAGTATTCGCCCCTGGGCGGCATGATCCGGCTTGCCATTTGCTGCAATGGGGTCAGTTGCGAGGTGTCGGTGGAGGATCAGGGGATCGGCATGACCGCCGAGCAGAAGAGAAGGGTGTTTGACAAGTTTTACCGTGGCGACTCTTCCAACACCTCGATTGGCGGAACTGGCTTGGGAATGAGCATCACCAAGCATTTTGTCGAGGCCCATGGCGGGCGCATCTGGGTGAACAGCGAGCCTGGCCAGGGCACCAAGGTCAGCTTCGAGATTCCGGTGCGTCCCAGGAATGTGGCGGCGGGGCCTTTTCTGTATGCGGGACTTTTTGCCGATGACTGAGGATAAAGAGCGAGCACAATAAAAAAGGGACCCGCCATGAAGCGGGTCCCTTTTGATTTTTTTGGTTGCGGGGGAAGGATTTGAACCTCCGACCTTCGGGTTATGAACGAAACCCGCCCGGCCTTCCTTTTCCCATTGAAATCAGAAACTTGCAGCTTTTACTGACTTCCTCCCTTGGCGAGAGGAGTATCTTATATCCCAAGCGTTCCATGCTGTCAAGGGAAAAAGGGTACAACTTGGGGTACAGATTTTCGACCGCATTAAAGTCCGTTATTTCAGCTTTGCCGTCGCCAGTTTGAGCAAGTATTCCCGAGACGCCCTAGTGTTGTTAGCAATGTCCCTGCCCAAAGTCAGGGTGGCCGAAATCGCCAGGAGAGTCCCAACGGAAACGGCGTCGGTGAGAGCAATTGCCACAAACAGAAAAATTTTGCCACGGTCGGAGAAAAATTGTAACTGAGTCAGGATGTCCCAGAAATGATAGGCTCCGATAATGCAGGAAACTCCAGTCAGCAAGGCAGCAAAAACAAAAAAGGTGCTTAAGCCAGCGATGAACGGGTAGGCATCTCTATCCTGTCTCGCTTCCTGCTCCCAGAGATAAAGATTTTCATCGGGAACGTAACTACTCCCCATTTCCTTTTCGATTTTCTGGCTTATGGTTTCTTCCTGCTGGCGGACGGTGCTAGCATTTAGTTTCGCTTTTTCGACCTTGGCGTAAATAGCACCGCATTTAGGGCAGTCAACGGTTTCATTTGCATCATTTTCAAATCCGCATTTACCGCAAATTTTCATGACTCCTCCGGATTAAAAAATTACAAAATAAAAAATGGCATGTAAATACAGCATCTTTAGAAATTACACGGTGTATTCGTTTAGTAAATTTTTTTTTGCTATGATCCTTCATCAGAGATCACAAGGCTAGCCGCAGCAAGGGCGGGCTGGACCGAATGTGATAGATATTTTGTGGTTAACATTTACATGAAAGGAACTGTAATGTCTAAAGGAAATCCGTTGGTAATTAACTCTCGCGACCTTCCCTTGCCAATCATTCTTGAAGGGGAAAACGGGATGTGCGAAGTCTATACGCTCAGTCCTGCGGGGCGCAAATTCGGAGCCAGCC
>MHXM01000084.1:0-149 GCA_001825565.1 Desulfuromonadaceae bacterium GWC2_58_13 | reverse complement strand
CTTCCCAACCCAAGGAAGGTGAATGATGCGGCTCCATTTGTTTGGGCCGGCGGTGCGGGCCGGCGACCCGGGGACCCGCCCGGCTCCGGCTATTGCCGGACCGGATGGGGAAGGGAGCGGACCGGCCCACGGTAGGCTGTAGCAATCAG
>MHXM01000083.1:2778-5766 GCA_001825565.1 Desulfuromonadaceae bacterium GWC2_58_13 | reverse complement strand
CCAGATATGCCTCCTGGGCATCGGCCACCAGTTCCTGATAGCGTGCTTCCGAAAGAACCACGTACTGCGGCCGGTTGTTGCGGATCACGTGGACATCGCCTTTGTCGATGACCTCGTCAACGGCGGCGATCCCCCGTCGTTTGAGTTCCTGTGCCGGAATCGCATTCATATCCGAACTCCTTTAGGTACTTGTTTAAGTACTGAAAGTGTAACCGAATAAGAGTGAAGAGGCAATGGGAATCTTTGTCGGCAAGATATTGACGAGTACCGCGTCTTTGCGACCCTTGTTTCTGACCTGGGTCAAAGGTCAAGGTTTTTCCATATTCTTTTCTCTGAGCACCGTTTCCACCAGCACTTCCGAATGCAGGGTTCGGTGCACCGGGCATTTTTCCGCGATTTCCAGCAGCCTTTGGCGTTGCTCGTCAGTCAGGTCGCCGATCAGTTCCAGTTCCCGTTCGAAACGGTCGATTTTGCCGGTTTTATCTTCGCAGTGTTCGCAGTCTTCAGCGTGGATCTTGGCGTGGCGCAGACGGGTCACGGCGTCCTGCAGCGGCCACTCCTTGTGCCGGGCGTACATCTGCACGGTCATGCTGGTGCAGGCGCCGAGGGCGGCGAGGAGGTAGTCGTAGGGGGAGGGGCCCCGGTTGGTGCCGCCGTAGGAGATCGGTTCATCGGCGACCAGGGGGTGGCCGTTGACGAACAGGTCGGTGAAAAATCCGTCCGGGCCGGTGCGGGCGGTGACGCGGTTGTCGATGATTTCCGGCCGCTTGCCTTCCTCCCCGGCGATGTCGAGATAGCGGCGGACCCAGGCGGCGATCATTTCGCCGGCGTAGCGGGCGTCTTCCTTGCGGGAGAGGAGATGGTCGGCGGGGTCGAGACTGATGAAGCTCTTCGGATGCTTGGCAAACTGGTAGATTTTAGCGGCGTTGTCGATGGCGACGATCAGGTCGCGGGGGGAGTGCATCACCAGCAGCGCGGTTTTCAGCTCGCCGATGGTTTGGCCGAGGTCGTGGCGGTCGAGATCGTCGAAAAAGGCCTTTTTCAGGGTGTAGGGGCGGCCGCCGAGTTCCACTTTCGCCTCGCCGTTGGTCGCGATCTCCTGTTGTACGTCGCCCATGCGGCGGGTCACGTGGGCGGGATCGAACAGGGCGCCGATGGTGACCACCGCTGTCGCCGAAGGAATCCTCCCCGTCGCCTGCAACACCGCCGTGCCGCCGAGGGAATGGCCGATGAGGATCTGCGGTCCCTGGTATTCGCGGGCCATAAAGTCGGCGGCGGCGACCAGGTCTTCGATCTCGCTGGAGAAGGTGGTGGCCGAAAAATCGCCGCCGCTGTCGCCGATGCCGGTGAAATCGAAGCGCAGCACGGCGATGCGCCGATGCACCAGGGCGCGGGAGATGCTGGCGACGGCCTTGATGTTTTTGCTGCAGGTGAAGCAGTGGGCGAACAGAGCCCAGGCGAGGGGTTGTTCGTCCTCGGGGAGGTCGAGCAGGCCGGCGAGTTCGATTCCTTCGTTGTTGGTGAAGGTTACTTTGCGTTGCTTCATGATGGATTGCCTCTGTTTGGAGAGGAGAATTTCTCCCCCTCCTGTTTTAGGAGGGGGGCGGGGGGTGGTCGATCCCTACCTGTTTTTTAAAACCGTCGGGACTCGCCCCGACAGGCGACCTACTTTTTGTGAAACGACAAAAAGTAGGCAAAAAGCGTTTTCCACTGCGTGGGGCATTACGGTTGCGGATGGCAGCGCTTCGATCACCAGCGATGATACTGAATCGGGCACCGCTTTGTGGCACCTCCACGTGAGCAAGCGCGCGCCGAAGCGTCATTGGCAGTGCTGTTGACCACTGTTGGTGCAATCGCGTTGTTGATGGAAAAACCTGTGCCCACCTCGCCGTGATTTTCGTATTTCTACCACTCTGGTTTGCTCCCCCTCCTGTTTTAGGAGGGGGCTGGGGGGTGGTCAAAGCTGTCGGGCCGGGACCCGACGGTTTTGCTTTTAAAGGTTTGAAAATATGTAACTATTCCCCTCGTCTCCACGCATGATACTTTTCCACCCAGCGCAACAATCCTTCCGGCGCATGATTCCGCTTCCATTCCCCCGCCGCCGCCTTGTTCATTTCGGCCAGGGTCGGGTAGATGTGGATGGTGCCGAGGATCTTGTTGAGCCCTAAGCCGTGTTTCATGGCGCTGACGTATTCGGCGATGATGTCGCCGGCGTGCGGGCCGACGATGGTGACGCCGAGAATCCTGTCGCTCCCTGGTTTGGTCAGCACCTTGACGAAGCCGCCGGTTTCCTCCTCGGCGATGGCCCGGTCGAGCTCGGCCAGCTCGAAGCGGGTAACCTCGTAGGGGACCTTCTTCTCCTTCGCCTCCAGCTCGTTGAGGCCGACCCGGGCCACCTCGGGATCGACGAAGGTCGACCAGGGGATGACCCGGTAGTCGACCCGGAATTTTCTGACCGAGCCGAACAATGCGTTGACCGCGGCGTACCAGGCCTGATGGGCGGCGGTGTGGGTGAACTGGTAGGGGCCGGCCACGTCGCCGGCGCAGAGGATGTTGGGAAAATTGGTGCGCAGGAAGGGGTCGGCGTCGATGGTCCCCCGCGCCGTCAGCTGCACGCCGAGCTCTTCGAGGCCGAAGCCCTTGGCGTTGGCGGCCCGGCCGACGGCCACCAGAATGGCGTCGAACTCGATTTCGACTTGTTCCCCCTGGCTTTCGCAGAGCAGGATTTTGCGGCCGCCGTCGCGGCGGACTTCCTTGGCGGCGTGGCCGGTCAGCACCCGTACCCCCTCCTCTTCGAAGCGTTGCCGGATCAGCGCCGAAATCTCCTCGTCCTCCCGGCCCAGAATACGCGGCGCCATCTCCACCTGGGTGACGGCGCTGCCGAAGCGGGCGAAGGCCTGGGTCATCTCGCAGCCGATCGGACCGCCGCCGAGCACCACCAGCCGCTGCGGCAGCTCCCGGAGATTCCAGAGGTTGTCGGAGGTCAGA
>MHXM01000083.1:0-2708 GCA_001825565.1 Desulfuromonadaceae bacterium GWC2_58_13 | reverse complement strand
GGGTGGTCAGCACCCGGCCGTCGATCTCGACGGTGTAGGGGGAGGTCACCCGGGCTTCGCCTCGGAGCACGTCGACGCCCAGCCCGAAGTAGCGTTCCTCCGAGTCGTGGGGCGCGACGGCGCGCACCACCCGTTGCACCCGCTCCATCACCTCGGCGAAGTCGAACTCGACCTCGGTTTTGCGGAAGCCGAACTCCTGGGCGCGGCGGGCGTAGGAGAGCATCCGCGCCGAACGGATCAGCGCCTTGCTCGGCACGCAGCCGGTGTTGAGGCAATCTCCGCCCATTTTATCCTTTTCGATCAGCGCCACTTTGGCCTTCACGGCGGCGGCGATGTAGGCGGTCACCAGCCCCGCCGAGCCGGCGCCGAGCACCACCAGGTTGTAGTCGAAGCGCGCCGGTTTCGGCCAGTTGCCGAGCACTTTGCGGGTTTTGACCAGGTCGAGCATGCGCTTGGAAATCAGCGGCAGCAGGCCGAGCAGAACAAAGGAGATCAGCAGGGCCGGCGAGAGGATGCCGGCGGGAGAGTCGAGCCGGCCGAGCTGGGTGCCGGCGTTGACGTAGACCAGGGTGCCGGGGATCATGCCGAGCTGGCTGACCCAGTAGTAGGTGCGGGTGGAAATCGGGGTCAGCCCCATGGCCAGGTTGATGACGAAGAAGGGGAAGATCGGCACCAGCCGCAGGGAAAACAGGTAAAAGGCGCCTTCCTTTTGCACTCCGGCGTTGATGGCGGCCAGCTTGTCGCCGAAGCGGTTCTGCACGAAATCCCGCAGCAGAAGGCGCGAAATCAGAAAAGCCAGGGTCGCGCCGATGGTGCTGGCGAAGGAGATGGCGACGAAGCCGACGCCGAGGCCGAACAGGGCGCCGCCGGCCAGGGTCATCACCGTGGCTCCGGGGAGGGAAAGAGCGGTGACCAGGACATAGACCGCCATGTAGATGGCGACGGTTGTCAGCCGGTGTTGGTCATAGTAATCGGCAAAGGTCTGCTGGCTTGATCTCAGGTAGTCGAGGGTCAGGTACCGTTGCAGGTCGAAAATGAAAAAAACCCCGATCAGAAGGGCGATCAGGCCGATAACGACGAGTTTTGAGCGGGAACGGTTCATGGGGCGCCTCGCTGAATGTCCCTGTCATCCGGAGAGAATCTGGAACCTTGTTGAAAGGATGAATAATACCATTACCCCCTGGGTTTGGCTATGGGCGCCGCGCCGCAGGACCTCCTTCCCCGTCCCTTGAGTTTGGGACATTCTTCATGGCGAGGAATGTTGACTTCTACGGAAAGACGGGTATACATAATCTTTCATGGTTGGTCGTTTTTAACTGTTCTCCGGAGAAAATCATGAAAAAACCGGTCATGGGTTTTCTTATGCTGTTGTTGTGGGCACTTTGCGCCCCCTCCTGGGCCGAGGTCCAGCACATCGGCAAGGTCAAAGGAACCAATGGCATCGTCTCCATTCAACGGGCCGGGAAAATGATCCCGGCGTTTCCGCACATGAAGGTTTATCTCAACGACATGTTGGTGACCGGCTCCGACGGGGTGATCGGCCTCCTGCTCGAGGATAACACCCTCCTCTCCATGGGTCCGATGAGCCGGTTGGCCCTCGATAAATTCGATTTCTCCCCCGCCCAGAACAGATATGCCCTGCAATTGCGCATGGAGCAGGGGACCTTTGTGTATCTGTCCGGGCTGATGGGCAAACTGGCCCCCTATGCGGTCAAGCTCGATACCCCGGCCGGGACGATCAGCATGCTGAAAGAGACCAATTTCATGGCCCGTTTTCCGGGGGATGAATAATAATCCTTGTTTTAAAATACTCTGCCGACAGGATGGATTTCATGAACAGGATATGTTGTTTCGCCGTTGTGTCGATGCTGGCGCTGGTCGGGTGTTCCGGCAAGGAAAACCTCATTGTACTGACGCCGAATGCTGGCGGTACGGCGGGGGCCATGGAATTGACCAACGAGGGCGGGGTGGTGACTCTGGACCAGGCGGGCAAGGCGATCATCGTGAAAGGTCGCCAAGCTAAACCCTCAAACCTGGTGGATATCTCCGATGCCGAGACGCGGGCGCTTTTTCAAGACGCCCTCAACGCCCAGCCGCTGGCTCCGCAGAGCTTTTTGCTCTATTTCGAGTTCGGCACCGAAAACCTGACCGCCGAGTCGACGCAGCTCATCGACGTCATTCTGCAATCGATCCATGAAAGAGACTCTCGGGATATTTCGGTGGTTGGCCACACCGACCGGGCCGGGGATTACGAGTACAACCTGGCCCTCTCTCTGACGCGGGCCAAATCGGTGCGCGATCTTCTGGTTGAAAGAGGCGTTGCCGCCGACTTCATTCAACTTTCTTCCCATGGGGAAGGAAATCCGTTGGTCTCCACCGCCGACAATATTGCCGAAGCAAAAAATCGGCGGGTCGAGGTGATGGTTCGCTAAGCCGCAGCGCTTTTGTCTTGAATCACCCCTGCGTTTTTACCTCTCCGCGGAATTCACCGAACTCAAGCTGTCTGCTGGGCTCTGCCGGCGCCCAGTAGCTCAAGAAATGCCTCCAGGCGCAGCTTCAACTGTTCACTATCCGACTCGGAATAATCGGTCTCGATCTGCAGGAAGGGAAGGCCGGTTTCCTGCTGGACGTGTTTGCGCAGGCTGTACGATTCGATGTTGTAGGTGTGACAGGCCTGCCAGGTCAGGTCGATCACGCCGTCAACCTGA
>MHXM01000082.1:11828-15482 GCA_001825565.1 Desulfuromonadaceae bacterium GWC2_58_13 | reverse complement strand
AGGGCCGGACGGTGGTGTACGTGGCGGCCGACACCATGGGCACCGGCGACGACGAACTCGGCCGGATTCTGCTGAAAAACTTTTTGTTCACGCTTAACGAACTGCTTGTTCCACCCGACTCGATCCTGTTCGTCAATGGCGGCGTCAAGCTCACCTCGACCGGTTCCGAACTCATCGAGGCCTTGGAAAAACTGGCCTGCAACGGTGTCGACATCGCCTCCTGCGGGCTCTGTCTTGAATTTTTCGGCCTGAAAGAGCAGCTCAAGGTCGGTCGGGCCACCAACATGCTCGATATCGTCGAACAACTGCACCAGGCCGGTCGCGTCATCCGCCCCTGATCCCGTCCAATCGGTGTCAACGGGCAACCGTTGACACCGTCATCTCCCCATCAGGCACCACCTCCAAGCATCCCTTGGTACAACGACCCGTTGCTTTTTTGAGACGGGCAGGATTTTCGCGTCATCATACAAAACGATAATTCAATGAATAAAAAAAGTTATCACTAAAACAGAATCAACAGCTCTGTCTGATATTTTTTACCCAATATATCAGCCCGTTATAAGCTCTATGTATTTGGTTTTTTTATTATTTTTTAAGTTATTTTAAGTTGCTTTTAAAATAAAACAATGTACTATTTATATAATTCATGACTTGACGGATTGCCCGAGTCGAAGGTTCGGATCATCCGATGGCCCCTCGCAAGGCGTGCCTTATTCATAAATTGATTCATGGCATGACCGGCCAACAAACCATCCCGGACAATGCGTCGACGAACCACAAGGCAAAGCCGCACCCGTGAAAAAATACCGCCAGATTGCGACCCTGTCCGGTTGTTTTAACGGGGTGCCATATTTTTCTGCTCGGAGAGTCAAAATGACTCATGGCGGTGCAGGATGACCTCCCTTGAGATTCCGGATAGTTCTGGCCCATAGCTTTATTCGCGGCTAACTGCTTGACTTTTAACTGTCCACTGATAGATTAAAAATGTAGGCCCGTTTTTTGCTTTAATAAAAAACAGTCTTAAAAAATAAATCCTAGATGTGCCATGGAAAGGGCAATAATCATGCGCGTAGATTTTCCGTTGGATCAGATTTTCGGTCGCAATCCCCGCGAAGTCGACCAGTTGTTCCGCTCTCAGGGGATTGACCCCGGCCAACCCTACAAGGCCAAGGTGACCTTCGCGGGAATCACCATCGAACAGGACATTCCCAAAGAATCCCGGCCGTCGCGCTTCTTCATGCCCATCCCAGCCAGAACCTACTGATCCGCATCCCCGGAAGGGTTCTTTTTCAAGGACCTCCGGGGATTCTTCATGGGTCCCCCAGCCGTCCCCGCGCGGAACGGCAACCATTCTTGTGCTTTTCGGCCCGCCGTGTTATTTTCCCCCAGCAGCCTCATATCGCATTATCCAACTATTTCATACAGTTCACCGGTGAACCAGGCACATTCCGACACACCACCGACCTTCGCCTAATGCAGGGGAACCGCATCTCATGTCGCCCTCTCGTCATATCATCATCGGTACGGCCGGCCATGTCGACCACGGCAAAACCGAGCTCATCCGCGCCCTGACCGGGCAGGAAACCGACCGCCTCAAAGAAGAAAAGGAGCGCGGCATCTCCATCGACCTGGGCTTCGCCTCGTTCCGGCTCCCCGACGGCCAGGTGGCTGGAGTCGTCGATGTGCCCGGACATGAGCGCTTCATCCACAACATGCTGGCCGGCATCGGCGGCATCGATCTGGTGCTGCTGGTCGTGGATGTCAACGAAGGGGTCATGCCGCAGACCCGGGAGCATCTGCAGATCTTGCAGTTGCTGAATATCCGTCGCGGAATCCTGGTGCTGACCAAATGCGACCTGGCCGAGGAAGAGTGGATCGATATCGTCGAAGAGGAAATCCGCGAAGAGGTTGCCGGCACCTTTCTCGAAAAAGCACCCTTCTGCCGGGTTTCGTCGCTGTCCGGCGACGGCCTCCCCGAACTGGTGAAACAAATCGGCCAAAACATCCGGGAACTGCCCCCAAAAGATGCCGACGGACCGCTGCGGTTGCCGGTGGACCGCCATTTCAGCCTGGCCGGATTCGGCACCGTGGTCACCGGAACCCTCCTCTCCGGAACGGTCAAACCGGGCGATACGGTCGAAGTCATTCCGCCCGGCGAGCAGGTTCGGGTCCGGGAAATCCAGGTGCATGGCGAAAAACTTCCGGAGGCCCGAGCCGGTCAGCGGGTGGCCCTCAATCTGGCGGGCCTCGACCGAAATCAGTTACAGCGCGGCGCGGTAGTCGGCTCCCCCGGCATTTTCGAACAGACCGAACGGCTCGATGTCCGCCTGACGCTGCTCCCTTCGGCGCCCCGGCCCCTCAAATTTCGCGACCCGGTGCATTTTTATCTCGGCACCGCGCGGGTGGTGGGGGTGGTCGCCCTGCTCGACCGGGATCTGCTCGAACCGGGGGAAAGCGCCCTGGCGCAGATCCACCTCGACCGTCCGCTGGTCGCCCATCGCCAGGACCGTTTCATCATCCGCTCCTATTCGCCGATGACCACCATTGGCGGCGGTCAGGTGATCGATCCGGCCCCGATCAAGCACAAACGCTTCCGCGACGAGGTCATGGCGGCGCTCAAGGAACTCGAATCGGGAGAAATGGCGTTCCTGATGCAGAAACTCAGCGAGATGATCTGCCCCCGCATCAAAGACCTGGAACTCGCCTCGGGCATGGGACGGGAACGGATCGAGCAACACCTGCTGGCCCTGCAGAAAGAACAAAAAACGGTCCGGCTCGGCGAGCAGTGGGCCACCCTCACCAGCATGCGCGCCTGGCGCCATCAACTCAGGGAAGCCGTGCGGAGTTACCACGAGAAGAATCCCCTGCATCCGGGCATTCCCCATGCCACCCTCAAGGGGACCCTGCCGGCCAAACTGGCCCCCAAAGCCTACGATCAACTGCTCAGCGAAGCGATTGCAGCCGGCGAACTGGTTCAACAACAGGAATGGGTGGTCCTGCCCGGCTTCAGGCCGACTCCGACGCCCGAGCAGCAGAAACTGATTGACCTGCTGGAATCGGCCTATCGCACGGAGGGGGCCCAGGCCAAAAACAAGAACGCCATGCTCGAACAACTGGGACAGAACAACGACCGCTGCGAAGATTGCTTCACCTTCTTGTTCGCCAGCGGTCGTCTGGTCAAACTCAACGACGAGAGTTTTTTCCACCGCGACACCTACGACCGGGCCTTATCGCTGCTGTGCCGCCACTTTGCCGACCACGAAACCCTGACCATGGGGGAATTCCGCGATCTGCTCGGCAGTGCTCGCAAGCAGACCCAAGCCCTGTTAGAATACTTCGACAGCCAGAAATACACCTTGCGCAAAGAAGATCTCCGGGTCGCCTGGCAGTTGCCGCGCCCCATTGCTGAACGCCCACAAAGGAACATGCATGACTGACCCACGGATCAAGCTCACCGCCCTCTCCAAAACCAGCGGCTGAGCAGCCAAACTGGCCCCCGGGCCCCTGGCGCAGGTTCTGCGTCAATTGCCGGTTTTCGAGGATGACAACCTCCTTTCCAACGGGATTCCCTATGCCGACGCCGGGGTTTACCGCATCGGGCCGGACTGCGCCCTGGTCCAGTCGGTCGATTTTTTCACCCCGGTGGTGAACGAT
>MHXM01000082.1:4718-11793 GCA_001825565.1 Desulfuromonadaceae bacterium GWC2_58_13 | reverse complement strand
CGGTAATGAACCTGATCGGCTTCCCCCGCTGCCTGCCACAGACGACACTGGTCGAAATCCTGAAGGGAGGCGCGGAAAAGGTCCGGGAGGCGGGCGCGGTGGTCGTTGGCGGACACACGGTGGAGGATGACGAACCCAAATTCGGCATGGCGGTCACCGGGCTGGTCGATCCGCAACGACTGGTATCCACCGTCGGAGCCCGCCCCGGAGATGTGCTGATTTTGACCAAACCGCTGGGCACCGGCATTCTGACCACCGCCCTCAAGGGCGAAGTCATTACCGAAGCGGACATGGCCGAAGCCATTCTCGGCATGCAGACCCTCAACAAAACCGCCTCCGAAGTCATGCTCGCCGTCGGCATCCATGCCTGCACCGACATCACCGGTTTCGGTCTGCTCGGCCACGCCCTTGAATTGGCCGAAGCCAGCCGGGTCGCGATCGAGATCCAGATTTCGTCTCTGCGAATATACCCCCAGGTGGCCGAGATGGCCGCGATGGGCCTGGTTCCGGAAGGAAGCTACAACAACCGGCAGTATTACCTGCCTCGCATTATTAACGGCGCGACAATTGCACCGGAACTCATGGATATTCTGGCCGACCCGCAGACTTCGGGCGGATTGTTGATCGCGGTGGCCCAAGAGAAGTCGGAACACCTGAAAAGCCGGCTGCTGGCGGCCGGCTGCGACGCCTTTCAGATCGGCGCCGTGGTCGACGGACCGGCGGGGCATCTAAAAGTGATCTAAAAGACGCCTGAAAAAGGAGCTGCCCATGCAAGAAAAACGCAAATTCGGACGTATCCCTTTCGGCACCATCGTCACCGTTGTCACCGACAACCATCCCCACCGAGGGGTGCTTCAGGATCTCTCCCTGAAAGGCGCCCTGGTGTTGCTCGATGCGCCGCCACCCGCGACAGCCGCGCCAACCTGCCAGCTACGCCTGCCTCTCTCTCCCGATCTGATCCTTGAATTTCAGGGGGTTATCACGCATATCCACGAAAAAGCCGCCGGCATCCATTTTACCCAGACCGATCCGGAAAGTTTCGGCCACCTGATCCGGCTGATGGAACTGAATACCGGGGATCCGGAAAAAATTCACCGCGAACTCCACGGAGCCGACTAACCGGGGAACGCTCGGCAATAAAAAAAGAGGCGAGGACTTATCCGTCCCCGCCTCTTTTTCATTCGTATGATCCGCTCAGATTATTTGCCCAGCGGCTTGCCCACCTTCGAATGACACTCACCGCAGGTTTTTCCGGTGCGATCCGCGCGTTCAGGCGTCGCAACCGCCGTGCCCACCAAGGAACAAACCAGAAGAAAAACCGAGCCCATCACCAATAACTTTTTCATTTTACCACCTCCCCGGAAAAAAATTACATATTTATAATTACAATAGACTTAGCCTGTCAAGACAAAATCCAAAACGTCCCCGCTCCCGGCTACAGATCTCCCGTTAGCTTCTGCAGCAGAAACAGCTTGGGATTGAGGTTCCCGACGCAATCGATCAGGGTGATCAGCGCCACTTCATCCAAGCCTTCCTCGCTATCCCGCCCCTGGAAATAGGGGTACCCTTTCGGCAGTTCGGAAAACTGGCCGTCCCTGAGCAACGAAACATCCACCAGATCGTTGACCCGCCCCTGGGTTTCCCAGGCTTCGCGATAATTGAACTGGCGGGCGACGATGTGCAGCATCAGCCCGTTGGGAAAAATGCCTTTGACTTCAAACGAAAAGTCCCGAGGCGCACCATAATTATCAGAACGTCCGCCGCGGGACGCAACCCGCGCACCAGCCGCTTCGAGCAGCCGGCGGATCGATTCCTCGGTCATCGGTTTGGGTTGGTCCATGATGAAATCTCCGTTCAAGAGCTCGGATTGACTGAAAAACCTTTTCTCACGAGGCATTTGGCAAAATCGTCAAAAACAGAATTCGGAAGGTGAAGCATGCCATTTTCCTTTTGACGAGCAATTTTATGTAGTCTACATTCTGAAAGTTAAAATAACCTCGCGGAGGGGTGGCAAATTCCTGGCCATCCGAAAATTGTTCATTCGGCCGGCGCCTTGGACGGATGAACACAAACCCGCCATCACGCCATATGGAACAATTCACCATGCTGCAGAGGTAATGCAAACAGCCAGTTACGTCAAGAATAAAAAATCGGCTTCGTCCGCAGCATTTTGGGGTAGCAAACGGTAAAAATTAGCGCATTGTTGAGGAGGTTCTACGGACAGAGACACCGCCCCGAATGCCGGATATGCCGTTCTAGCGGCGATCGGGACACTTTATGCCTTCGAGGACAAACGTCTCAGAGCGCAAAACCAGGGGCGGGAAGTCTCCGAGGCTCGACGTCTTGCGTCCTGGGCAACGGTGGAATTGAGCAGTAGAACTTTGGCTGGATTGTCAAAGGTCCCAGGGAGATCCCCATCCACTCCCTCTTTCGCGGTCGGGCGGTTGGAGAAAAACCCAGCGACCGTCCTAATTTGCACCACAGCGGATGAAAAATTAAAATCGGTATTGTGTCCCCCGAATCCCATTCCGATTGGTTCAGCCATCGGAGTAATCGCTTTGGCATCCAGGCGCTTGGGCCGGCAATAGCAAACACAAGAGTGATACATTCCAACGAGAAAGACCAATGAACCATTTTGCGATACTTTTACAACTCATCATACTCATGGCACTGTCAGGCTGCACCTATCTGTATGAGGCTGGCAAGCAAGCAAACTATTCTGCCCAACTGAAAAACGAACCGAAACTGCGCATCCAAAAGCATCTGATCGATACCGGGAAATTTTTTGTATATGGGAAAATCCAGGGGGATGCGGCAAACAGCGCAAAACCGATGGGAGTGGTCGCCCTGTCGGACAAGTTCCAGCAAAATGAGATAGTCGATATCAACAACTTTTCACGCATCGATTCCTATTATGGCCTCACTCTGCCGGAGGAGACCTATCGGTTGCTGGTGGTAACCGATCTCGACGGCAACGGTTTCTTTGACGAAACCGAGGTGATCGGCAGCAGGGATTTGACGCTGAACGAAAAGGAGACGCCTGGGAAAGTGTTGGGCGGATTCGATTTAGAGGCAGGCGCCCCTGGTACCTACAGCGTCGCCCCCTTCCGGATCGAAGCACCTGCCACGAGCGGATTATCCGACTCCCTTTTTTACCCGAAAGGGACCATTCGATCATTGGATGATCCGATCTTCTCCCCGCAGATGGCGACCTTGGGCATGTACGATCCGGCTGCCTTTCTCGAGGTCGCGCCGATGATGTTCTATGCCCTGGAGGAAGACGTCGGCCACAAGATTCCGGTCATCTTTGTGCATGGCATCGACGGTTCGCCGCGGAATTTCGCGGAGATTGTCGAGCGTCTGGATCGGCGCCACTATCGTCCCTGGTTCTTTTATTATCCATCAGGCAGTGATCTCAGTCAGTTGAGCGAATTATTCCACAATATCTTCCTTTCCGGCAACGTGATCCCCCTCAATGGCATACCTACGGTTATCGTTGCCCACAGCATGGGTGGGTTAATCGTGCGGGACGCCTTGAATCGCTTTTCGGGAGCGAAGGAAGGGGCACTGGTACAGCGGATCATCACCATTGCTTCGCCATTGGGGGGGCATCCCGATGCACGCATCGGCGAGTATGCCCCCCTCGTGCTCCCCGCGTGGCGTGACATGAACCCGGATAGCACGTTTATTCGCCATCTCTACCGCAAACCGCTGCCCAAAAACACAGCTTATCACCTGTTCTACGCCTATGGCAATTCAAGTGCGTTGAAGTTAGGAGAAAACAGCGACGGTGTGGTTCCCATGTCGAGTCAACTTACTCAACCCGCACAGAATGAGGCCACCAGGCAGCATGGCTTCAATGATTCACATACCGGTATCCTAATGAACAAGGAGGCAATAGACCGGCTTCTGAGCATCATCGCCGAGGTAAAACCGCTCTATTCTCAACAGCTTCAGGAGGAACTCGACAAGGGTGGTTTCAACGTCGATCTGGGCGAAAGTTTTTCACCGATGGAGAAGCACTTCATCCGTCACTATGGCCATTTTCTTGCCGCCTTGGCCTCGGGAAAAGTAGCCCCGGGAGACCCTTTTCAGGAGCATTTTGTTCAGGCCTTCCGAGGAGAAGTTCTGCCAAATGCACCGGCAGAGACTGCCTGGATCAAGTTTTCCTCAATGGCCCCCGGAGGAGACACTGGCAAGTCACGTAACTCTTTGAGCGAGAAAGAACAATTACCAACTAAGCGCTAGTCCGAAGGCAAAAGAGCGCTCCGGTCAGCTTGCAGCCGTTATGCAAAGGAATTGATATGCAATGGAGTAAATTGAAAAGACTCGGTCAAAGGGAGAGTGGAATTAAGAAGCACCAGATACCACAAATCACATGACCAAGAAGGTCGGGGTTATATAACCATAGACAAAGTCGAGGTAGCCAGTTTTTGTTCAATTACAGCCTGGAACAAAGAACACCAACTGGCTTCAGAATTGAGGCAGATTAGCAGAGCAACGGATTTTAGAAATCCCGATCATAAAACCGAATACTATTCCGCTTATGATCAAGCAGAGGCAATACTCAATAAACAAGGTATATGTACTCAATACGATTTTTTTTATTCATTGACCAACTATTTGAGCATGTCGATTGACGAAGCTCTCTCCTCCGACAATTTCGTGATTAAAGCTATAGCCATACTGGACAGAAGGCTTGGGAAAAGGCGAATGCCGCAACAAAAAGAAGCATATCCGTACCATCCTTCATTAAAGCGATTGTTTGAGTTCAGATGTGCCGCAGAAGAAATAAAGTGCTGAAAGTGAAGTATAGTCGGATTGCCGGGGGTTCCCTCACACACACCACCCGGCATGCGAATGAAATGGGGGCGTCTCCGGAGCAGTCTCCGGGGTCGTGTTTGACATTTAAACATTCTTGTCTATTTTATGCAGGTCGCCGAGTCGTCGCAGGGGCGGCCTGAAAGCATGAAAGATCCAGAAAGAAAAGTGCCGACCAAGAAGTAAGACCGATAGGAGGCAGGGACACTCCCTATTTATATTGTTTTGGAGCGAAGTCGGGAGGATCAGATATCGAGCCGCAGTTCGACCCCCCAGGGGGCCGGTTTTTCGCCGTCGCGGGTCAAGACCCAGAGGGTGGGGAACTCCATGGTTTCGGGTGCCGGGCCGATGCCGTCGGTGAGGTAGATGACGGCGGCGGGCCGGGGCTGCATGCTCCGGGCATGGTCGAAGACCGGACGCAGATCGGTGAAGCCGCCGCCTTCGAAGACTTCGACCACCGCCGGACTGCCGACAAAATTGTCGATGCGTTGAATCCGGCTGCCGGCATAGAGCACCGTGATGCGGCTGTCCCGGCCGCGAGCGATCTGCGCCAGTTCGCGAGCGAAGGTTTCGCGTAATTCGCCAATATTGGTCGAATCGCTGACATCGACGCCAACCAGCAGATGGAGGCGCTGACGTTTGCGGGTTCCCGGAGTCTCGTGGGCAAAGCGGCGGTGTTCCCGTTTCCAGGTGCTGCGTCGACCGACCCTGCCGGCGGTGGCGATGAACTGCCGTAGCACCTGTTTCCAGGGAATCGGCGACGGCGCCAGCATCCCTTCGACCAGCGGTCGCAGGTCGCCGGGAACCTCTCCGGAACTCTTGCGGTAGGCCTCTCGCATCATGCTGCGTACCACTTCTTCGGCCAGCCCCTGCGGGGTGCTGTCGGCCTCGGCCCAGACCTGGTGATCGTCGAGGGTCCGCAGATTCGCGGCCTCGTTGCCCGGCTGTTGTTCCTCGCCCGCCTCAACGGCCTGTCCCGGGTCCCGGGTCGCATCGCCGAAGCCGCGCCCTTCGAGGTTGCCGACGTCGAAGGGGCGGGCCAACTGCCGGTAATATTCCTCGGCCGCCAGTCCTTCTTCAAGTTTTACCTTGCGCGGCAGAGCGGCCTGCGGCGGCAGGTCGGCGATGGTCGGATTGATGGCCAGGTCGCAGGCGATATCCCAGTCGTGGGCATGTCGCCCCTTGCGCCGGGACATGTGCAGGTGCAGCACATGCTTGAGGACATGTTCGAGCAGTGCCCGCTGCTCGTCCGGAGAAAAATCGGCCAGCCGCGCGGGGTTGACGCAAAGGATCGGAGTCCCGTTGCCGATGGTCACCCCCAGAGCATGATCATCCGCCACCAGGCGTCGACGAAAACCGAGTAGGAAGTGTCCATAGAAGGGATGGCTCTTGAGCAGCCGCACCACGGCGTTTTCCAGAACCCGCATGCCCTCGGCGGAATCTTGGTTTTTGGGATCCTGTGAACGTTCGCCGAGATCCATCATGAAGTCAAGACGCTTCCCGGCTGATCTCGGCGATGGCGTCAAGCACCACCTCGTCGTATTTGTCCTGAATGATGGCCGCCGCCACCGGGGGATTTTTCACCAGCGACTTGACCAGGCCGAAGCGCATGTCCCGGGGCAGCACCCCGATATAGTTGACCAGGTTCTGTTCCTGTTCGGAGGTCATGCGCGGCTCGACTTCGAGACTGGTGACCACGTCGGTCATCGAAACCGCCTGCAGGTCGTCCCGCTGCGCCCTGACCTTGCCGGCCACGGCATCCCAGTGGTCGAGAATGTCCCGCGCGGTGACCGGCCGGTTTTGCTGCTCGGCGCACCAGCGCAGAAACATGATGGCGGCCTCCTTGCCGACAATGCCGGCGTAAACCTCCATCTCGAGATCGGCGGGAAACCGGCAATGCTTGCGGAGGATGCTGACCATTTCCCATGCTCGCTCGGTCGGCTCCATCTGCATGTCGAGGGGACTGCCCTGACGGGCCAGCAGGTTTGGATTGCCGGCGAGAAACTGCTGCACCCCCCGGTCCAGTTGTCGGGATTTGGCGTAACGAGCCCAACAGGCGTAATCGGTTTCCACATAGACCATCACCATGCGATCGAGCAGGGCGCGGTCAAGGGTGGCCACCTGATAGGTACCATCGGGGGGGTTGATCGAGACCACCACCTTATGCTTGGTATCGAGTTTATGGGTATGCAACGCCCGTTGCTGCCCCTCGGAGGGGGGCTCGACGAACTGGAAAATCGCTTGCAGGGTGTCT
>MHXM01000082.1:1890-4693 GCA_001825565.1 Desulfuromonadaceae bacterium GWC2_58_13 | reverse complement strand
CTCCGCCACCGGCCACCAGCTGGGACGCGACCAGTGCATGACCTCCTCTTGCCGATAGGGAATTCCCACCAGATCGCCGACCTCCATCTGGCCAAGGCGCAGCGGTTTGTAACGCCGGCCGATTTCCCGGCAGACCTGGATGATCCCCGCCGTCTTGCCAACCCCACGGTGACCGACCACGCAGGGGGTCAGGCTGGTTTTGGTCAGAATCTCCTTGAGCACCACTTTCATCTGTTCAACGTTCATATTCCACCATTCCTGCAACAAAGGGATGCGTTTGACTGGGCCAAGAATAGCGCGAAGTCCCGGCAAAAGTCCATCCCTCCCAGCACACCACGCAAAACGGGGAAGGCCGCAACGGCCTTCCCCGGGAATCGTTCTGGAATACGCCCTTACAGCAGGGCGCGGGTCGCCGCCAGGGCGGCGGCGTAATCCGGCTCGGCGGTCACTTCCTTGACGATTTCCTGGTAGGCGATCTGGCCGCCTCCGTCGACGACCAGCACCGCCCGCGCCAGCAGTTTGAGTTCGTCGATGAGCAACCCATAATTGAGCCCGAAGGAGCGGTCCTGATAATCGGACAGGGTCTGCACCTTTTCGATGCCGGCATTGCCGCACCAGCGCTTTTGCGCGAAGGGGAGATCCAGGCTGATGGTATAGACCACGACGTTACCCGTCAACTTGGCCGCTTCCTCGTTGAATTTGCGGGTCATGGTATCGCATACCGCGGTGTCGAGGGACGGGACCACCGCGATCAGGCGAACCTTTCCGTTGCTGTCGGCCAAAGTCACGGGTTGCAGCCCGTTATCGACCACCTTGAAATCGGGGGCCGCCATGCCGGTTTTCAGTTCGGGACCGAGCAAGGTCACCGGATTGCCCTTGAAAGTAATAACGCCTTTTTTCCGCTGAGTCATAAAGTCAACCTCCCAGGATAATTATGATCTTTTTTGTCCTAATTTAAATCGGGATTCGTTGCTTGTCAAGCGAGGAGGACCAAAATTTTTACCCGGTGAGGGCAATATACAGCAGGAGCAGCGCCACGGAAACGACCAGAAAAAGCTTTTTGAGTCTAGAATCCATATGATCTCCTTGACCAGGGGATTTTCCAAAGCGAGGCCGGGTTTTCAAATCAACCACAAAATCACTTGCCGTCAAGGGGTATAGGGGAAAATACCTAGGCGGGGGATCCTTTCTTCGTGCTCAACCACAAACGCCGCATCGGGTGCATCCGTCGAAGCAGCGCTGGGACACTCGTGATGTCAGTCCCATCTGGTATTCGCGCCACAGCACGTCGCGGCGCACCCCGCTATCGAGGATTTCCCAGGGGAACCGTTCGTCCTGGCCGCGTTGCCGGGTCAGGTAAAATGCCGGATCGAGTCCGGATTTCCGGCAGGCGGCCTTGAGGTTGTCCCCTGCCGTCAGCAGCGGCAGGGTCCGGCCGACCCGACGGTCGCCACGGGAAAGAAAAGCCTGAAGCACGGCGCTGCGCAACGACTCGAAAATCACTTCGGTGTTGGGCATCCGGGCAACAGCGGAACGGATGCGCTGAAAGGTCTGTTTCAGGGACTTTTCATCCGCCATGGGAACCCATTGAAAAGGGGTGAACGGTTTGGGAATGAACGGATTGACCGACAGGGTCAGGTTGCCCAGTTTCCCCTGTTTTTTCCCTTCGGCGATCCAGATTTCGCGAATGTCGCCGATCAGCTCGATCAACTCGTCGATATCCGAATTCTGCTCCCCGGGCAGTCCGACCAGGAAATACAACTTGAGATTGGGGATGCCCCCTTCGGCCAGCAGCGATACCGCATGCAGGATCTGATCCCGGTCGAGGCCCTTGTTGATGGCATCCCGCATGCGCTGGCTGCCGGCTTCGGGCGCCAATGCCACGGTCCGGTGACCAGACACCTTGAGCGCTTCGACTTCGTTGGCGGTCAGCGAATCGATGCGCAGGCTGGCTACCGAAATCTTGCCGCCGCGCTCCAGAATCGCCCGGTTCAGCGGCTCGATCTGCGAAAAATCCGATACCGCCGCCCCGACCAGCCCGACTTTGTTGCGCTCGCACAATCCTTCTTCGATCTGACCGAGAAGGTTGTCCAGACTCCGTTCCCGGGGGGGCAGGTAAAGGAATCCGGCGGCGCAAAAACGGCACCCACGGGAACAGCCCCGGGAGATTTCAACCAGGGCCATGTCTGAAAATTCGGTTTGGTCGGTGAGCACGAATGAGCGGCTCTGAGTCGTATCGAGATCCCGCACCCACTGCCGGGCAACCCGCTCCGGCACATCGGCGGAATGAGTCCAACCGGCGATCCTGCCATCCGACTGATAATTTACCTGGTACCGGGACGGAACGTAAATCCCGGGAAGAGACCCCAGTTGCCGCAGCAGATCGTCGCGCCCGAGGTCGCCGGCCGAGCCGATGGACCGGACCAGGGCCGGCAATATGGCCTCGCCTTCGCCGATCACGAACAGATCGATGATTTCGGCCAACGGCTCGGGATTGAGAAAAGCGCAGACACCTCCGGAAATCACCAGGGGAAACCGGTCGCCTCGCTCGGCGCCCCACAAGGGTATTTGAGCCAGATTGAAAATATCGGGCAGATTGAGGTAATCGTTTTCGAAGGAGATGGAAAAGGCGATAACGTCAAAATCGGTGAGCAGCCGTCCGGATTCGAGGGAGAACAACGGATAGCCGGTTTTCCGGTGCTCCGCCATATCCTCGGCGTCCGGGAGGAAAAAACGCTCGCACAGGGTATCCTCGCGGCTGTTCAACAGCTGGTAGATCGACAGGAAACCGAGGTTGCTCATG
>MHXM01000082.1:358-1751 GCA_001825565.1 Desulfuromonadaceae bacterium GWC2_58_13 | reverse complement strand
CGACCGAATTCGCACCATGAATATAGATAGACAGGTGAAAGAAGTTGTTCTTAAAAACTTGGAATATTTGCGGTTGAAATTTAACGAAAATATAGCAGTTGAACATACTGAGAGGTCTGTTCAAGGACAAGAATGGTATATTTCAGTTGTAACGGAAAGCACTCGTGAGTTATTTATAGGTGAGAAAACATTAGGAGAGGCAGGTTTGATTGATCATCAAGAAGACAATAGTGACATTATTAATGGTTTTGCATACGAGTATGTTACTTATACGATAACAAGAGGGCTCAATGAAAAAAAGTTGATTGAATTTATTGAATCGTTGACATCGCAAAATGTGGAAGAAAAAATTAATCAATTGAAATCAAAGGATTCCAGCAAGCTTACCGAACCTGACGTCGGTGGTATCGACATGAATGACATTGACGTTAACCGCCAGGGGACGGCTGTAGACATCCAGTTTGACCCTGTGGAATTTCAGGAAATGATCGACGCCGGGATAGACGGCTTCGCGCCGGTTATTATTAACATCACGCCTTTGCCCGGCATTTTACCTTTGCTGGGATTGGAGCCGGCCCATAAGGAAGAGGATCAGCAGGAATTTGTTTATGCCAGTCAGGGTATATCTTAAAAAGAAAGGGATTGAACATGAGGGGTTATGACATTTTTAAAAGATGCAAGGGCATAACGCATCGTGTTTTTTGTGGATTCTTGGCATTTACCTTTTTCTTTAGCTGGGTGCTGCCGCCGGGTTACGCTCAGCTTATTCCTCAAAATTTGTTGAATCTGCCCGCGCCGGGGATCATGGTGCCTTTAAGCAGCGGTTTTATGCCGGCGATGGTCACCGGCATCACCATCCATCCGGAAAACCCTCTCGCCTTTGATTTTATCATCGCCACCGGCGATGAGTCCTTGGACGGCGAGGCCTTCCAGGAGGAATCCCGCAAACTCATCAAATATTTTTTAGCTACCTTGACCGTCCCGAACCGGGAGTTGTGGGTGAACCTCTCGCCGTACGAGAAGGACCGCATCGTTCCCCAATCGTTCGGGAATACCCAGATGGGGCGGGACATGTTGGCGCAGGACTATATTTTAAAACAGCTCACCGCCTCGTTGATGTACCCGGAGGATGAGTTGGGCAAAAAATTCTGGGACAGGGTGTACACGAAAGCGCAGGCGAAGTACGGGACAACAGAGATCCCGATGAACACCTTTAATAAGATCTGGATCGTGCCGCAGGACGCCGTGGTGTACGAACACGGACAAAGCGCGTTTGTTATCCGCAGCCGCCTGAAGGTTATGTTAGAAGAAGATTACGCGGCGCTGCAGGAGAATCTGGGGGCGCGGAAATACGGGTTGGATGGTATCGGCAGCGACGAGGCGGAGGTGGTCA
>MHXM01000082.1:0-77 GCA_001825565.1 Desulfuromonadaceae bacterium GWC2_58_13 | reverse complement strand
GTCGACCCCCAAAGCCATGAAGTCATCCCGCGCAAATATTTCTCCGGCGGGACGAACATGGATGTTGAGGTCAGGAC
>MHXM01000081.1 GCA_001825565.1 Desulfuromonadaceae bacterium GWC2_58_13 | reverse complement strand
AAGCGCGCACGGACCCGTGGACATCGGACGTAGCGCAGGCTTTGAGAATGGCCAGGGTTTCGGGGTCGTTTTTAAAGCCCCACGCCAGTTCCTCCACCGCGCTGGTGCGCACGAGCCTGTTTTCATCGGACCGGGCGTGTTTTTTGAGCCAGGGCAAGGTTTCCGGATCGTTCTTCCATCCGTGAGCGACCTGCTCCACCACGATGGAACGCACGAATCCGTCTTCATCGGACTTGGCGCGGTCTTTGAGCCAGGGCAGGGTTTCGGGGTCGTCCTTCCATCCGCGGGCAAATTCCCTCAGGGCGTGCATGCGGATTCTCAGAACTCTGTCGGCGGTGGCATTGTCCCAGGCATCGTAATAGTAAGGCAGATCGAAGTGGATCAACTCGATCACCCGATTTCGAACCCTGTCTGTAATCGCTCCGAGTTCAGCTCTCTTGCGTACTTCACCGACGCAGCGGGCGGCAAGACAAACATGGTAACAGGTATCTTCCGGGTCGCTTTGCGCGATCAACCATTCGAGAATCTCGGCGACGAAACGCGGCGCCAGCATCCCGGCCAGCAAGCAGAGGATTTCGTGCCAGGCTTCATCGATCCAATGACCGAAAATGTTCGTCTTCAACTGTTCCAGGGGCAGCGACTGCTCGGCCTGAAAACGCTCGCGGATGTCGACGGCGCAGAAGTATTCGAGAAAGGTGCGGTGGACAAAGGCGTAAGAATGTCCGCCCACGGAGCAGAGCATGAAATTGCGGCCGCGGAGTTGCTCGATCAGGGCGCGTGCGGCGCGGTCGGGGCGAAGATTCGGCACCCCCGTCAATCCTTCGGCCAGGGTGCCCTCAAGCGTCGCTTCGTCGATGAGGTTGCCGGACAGGCCGTGCTCGCTGGTTTGTATGGCATGGGCGACACGCAACAGCAAGCCGCGTTTGTCCTTGAAGTCGAGAGAGGCTTTGGCCAGTTCGGGATCGGTGGCGAAGGCGGCTTCGACCTTCCATTGGTGCAAAAGCAGCCGGGCGCATTGCTCGTAGAGTTCGGCGCGATCGCGCGGGAGGTCTTGCGTGCGGTTGAGGATCGCCATCATGGTGAGCAGCAGCGGATTGCCCGCAAGCTGGCGAATGGCGGTGGAATCTTCGATGGCGCGGACGAGCAGTGCGCGTTTCGCTTCGCCTTTGGCCGACTCCTCGTAAGCGTAACGATGCCAGCGGGAGAAAAAGTCGGCGATCTGGTCTTCGTCCAACTCCTGCAACATGAAATGCCGAAAGTTTTCGTCGCGCCAGGTCTGGTGCTGGTAGCCGATAATGCGCGAGGTGACGATGACGCGAGCCTGCGGATAGACATCGGCAAAGCGATGGATGGCGGTGGCAATCTCCCGACGCAGGGTGCGGTCGAAGACCTCGTCGAGGCCGTCGAAAAGGACGAGGCTCGGGTTGTTCTTCAACCAGCCATCGAGCCGCGCCTGGTCGAAATGCCAGCGCACGCAGGTGCCCCTGTGAAGAAAGCCGAGAAAACCGTCCGACTGCCCCTCCTGGCGCAGCCGGGCGTATTCCCGCAGTTCGATGAGCAGCGGCAGGGGATGGCCTGCCGGAACGGGAGTGGTCTGCTCGGCCCACCGGAGCAGGAGATATTGGAGCAGGGTCGATTTGCCGGAGCCGGGATCGCCGAGAACGACCAGTCGGCTCAACGCCGGGTCGTCCACGATTTCGAGGATCGGACGGGGCGACTGGTCGAGATAGGCGCGGCGATTTTCGTTGAGTATCTCTTCATCGAGTTCGCCCCCCTCCATTTCCCCGCTTTCACGCAATCGTTGCTGCAATTCCTTCGGCAGTTCAAACACCCGTGGCATGAACTCCGCGCATTCTCGGGCGCTCTGCGCGATGAACATGCCGGTCAGGGTGAGAGGCCGAACGTCGTAAGTCGTGGGATCGAGCTCTTCGATCTTGAGCCGGGAGTAGCGTTTGCGCATCGCTTGCCGGTAGGCGGCGAGATCGACACCGGGGCCGCTGGCCACCTGCGATTTCAGCGATGTGGGGACCCTGCCGGCGGGAACGAGGCGGTGCAGGAACGGGACGAGATCGGTGTGGTCCGCGCCATAGTCAAGCGGCTGAAGCCAGGGAGCACCGGCGAGCTTCTTCTGAAATTCGGGGATTTCCGAAGTGCGGCAGAGCAGATAATGACGCGGGGCTACGTCTTTGAGAGCTTCTTTGCCCCATTCGATAAGACGGGTGAAATTCGGATCGAGCACCGTATCCCCGCAGCCGACAAAGAGGAGCGTGCGGTCGATGGTGAAGAGCTGGAGCACGGACTTGGCGTGGGGATGATCCTTCACCGAGTTGTAGGAGCTGAGGCCGAGCACGACCGATTCCGGCTCCTTGAACCAGCCGTGGAGATGGAGCACGGCATCGTTGCCCGCGCAGGTGAGCACCTCCTGCACATCGTCGGACTTCAGCCAGGTTACCGCCCTGCGACCGCTAGCTTCTTCGAGCAAATTGTCGTAGTTCAAAGTGGCGAGCACGCCGGGCAAGGGAGCGAGGGCGTCGATAACGGTCCGGTTTTTCACGCGTAGTTTTCCGACGGTCTCTTTCAGCCAGCCGCGAAAGACCCCTTCGCTTTTCCCTTTCATCCTTTGCGAAACCGTCTCGGCGGCGTTGACCAGAAAGTCCGTTTTGCCGCTTTTGATCTGCAAAACGAGCAAATCGGCGTCGCATTCATCCGCCACGCCGATTTCTCTGCAATGTTTCACGCCGTGCTGTAACAGGCCGGACCAAGTGGCGACTTTACAGCCTTCCACTTCCTGATTGTTACAAGCCGCAACGGAAACACCCGTCCCGGCGACCATGACGACGCGTCCCGCAGCGATGTCGTTTTTGAGTTTTTCGGTCAGGGTATCGCGATTCATATCATTTTCACCAACCAGTCGATCAGCATTCGGGCCAGTGTATTCGGACTATTATCCAGAAACGCAAAAGGCCACCTGGCCGAATACCGGTCATGTGGCCTTGGATTCTTTCCGACAATTCATCACTGTCCGAACACCCCCCATTTAAAATCGCCAAATTACAAAAAATACACTGAAAGTAAATAGAACTTAACTGGCAGGATGTCAATCCCATAGTGGGTGGGAAGAATTCAATGGGCAGAGGCGTGAGTTTCGTTCGCCAAGGATCGAACAAGCAATTCGCCAAAATTGACTGAAAATCGCCAAGCTAAAAACAACCTTGTTTAAAAGGAGACGTCGGTGTTAAATTTATTGGGATCTATTTACTTTGTGGCTGTCCGTTTTTAAAGCAAAACTTGGCTGACTGATTTTTTGAGGAGGGGCTATGGTCTTCAGAACGCTGCTTTTTTCCGTCCTGTTTTTTTCGCTTTCGCTTCTGCCTGCCCAGGCATCGACTCACCCGGATTGGGTCACGAAAATACCTTCCCGGCAGCAATCGCATAAAAGCGATCTGCCTTCCAGCACGTTTTCCAATCTGATTCTGACCTTGGCGACCCGGCCCGATGTCTCTTACCCCGCAGTGAGTGAGGCGTTATCTCCGGCGGCACGGGCCGCAGGCAAAACCATCCTTGCTGAACTGAAAAAAGAATACAAAATTAGCGTCTTGCTGGCATTTGTTGGCAGTTTGCAGACGGCAATCGATCAATTCGACAGCGATTATCGGGCTACCGAAGCTGGCGCGGCGGGTATCGATGCCCGGGCGGGGATCACTGGCGAACTGTTTCAGCACCTGTTCGCTGCTGCCGAAGGGTCCGGCATCTCTCCGGAACTGCTGAAAATGGCTTATCTGAAGGGATGTGCCGTATTTGAACGACGCCTGGACGATACCTCGCTGCCTTTTGCGGATCGGGAACTGATCGATCTGTTGCTTCTCAATGCTCTCCACCAGGTGGAAATCAGAACCTACTTCGTTCCTTTGGCGAAAGCTTTCGCGACGATCAACCCTGCCCCTGTTCCCAATTGGCCGTCCGTCTGGCAAACGCTGGAAGAAGTCGAGACGGATCACCTGGCCGCAACGTTGTTGACCTTGGAGCAGGTACTCGCGGACACCCCCACTTTGTCCGATGGCTACCTGCTGGTCGAACACCAGTACAACGAAGAAGCCATGAATGATTTATTGGCTACGCGGATCGGCATGACGATAACTTTTGGCGGCAATGCATATGATCTGCAAACACTGGCGGATCGTATGGACGCAATCGGCGGAGTGATGACGGGGATGGCACCGGAAACACTGCTCGATAGCGGGATATTCACCGTATTGAATGGAATCGACGGGAGCAGCTTTGTGCTTATACCGATCACCGATTTGGCGGTTTACGACTGGATCCGCGCGGAAATGGTACTGAACTACAAGCCGGTGAATTTCCTGAATGGACAGATCGTCCGGGCGGGGGGCGAGGTTCCCGCAGCACCGGATCTGAGCGTGTTTGCCATACCTTACCTGCCGATTTTCCAATTGGAGTATGACCTCGATCTGTGCGATGAGATTTACTCTCTCGAAATGAAAGCTCTGGAAGATCAAAACGTCGCCATCACTCAACAGCCGTTGACCCTGCAACAACGTTACGCTCTTCTGCGGGCCGATGCTAGGCGCCGGGCGGTTATTGTCGATCGCCTCAAAGGGGTGGGGGATGAGGTAAGGACTGCCATTCGCATCCTTTTGTCCTTAACCGAAATTCGTTAATTCATCATTCGGTGGATTGAATCAAGCGGTCACCTGGGTTCAGGTGGCCGTTTTGTTTTGTGCGCCCGGCAGGGCGCGTGGCTCGCAAACGCCATCAAATCAATTTGGGTAATTCAAGGGACAGTGGGGAATGGCGCTGGTTTAAGGATGGATGTCAGCAAAACCGGGGCTGTCCCCGAACGGGGGATGTCCCAGGCTTTTGTGGTGCGAACCACTGTCATTGCATAGCCCGTAAACATCTGGGACAGCCCCCGATGGGGCCGGGGACAGTCCCGAGTTTACTCCACAGCAGTGGCAAAAAGGACTTAAACTAGCGCCATTCGGGACAGGATATTTAACTCCGAACCTCTTGCATTTTTGGGCCAGGCTTTTGCGGCCTAAAAGCCGCCCATGGTCTGTTCCAGGTTCTCCACAAACGCAGCTTTTCCCAGCGGTTGCCCGGTGTGTTCCTGCTTTCGCATCAGTTCGCGATCCGGGTCGGGTGACAATGAAAGGAAACTGCTCCAATCGCCGACCATTTCCAGCAGCGGCGCGACCGGCGCCAAGGCGTCGTTGTTGCCGTCCGGATGGGCGCGGGCGCTGCTCCAGCGGTAATCGCCGGGATTTGCGACCAACCCCGCCGCCACGGGATTCATTTCGACACAGCGGTAATCGCCGGGATTTGCGACCAACCCCGCCGCCACGGGATTCATTTCGACACAGCG
>MHXM01000080.1:7174-7691 GCA_001825565.1 Desulfuromonadaceae bacterium GWC2_58_13 | reverse complement strand
GATTGTCATGACGCCCAGAAAAGAAGCACAAATCACTTTGGATAAATACATTCCCACACCCCCGATCAGAAAACACAGGACGCACTTCATTAATCATTAATCGTGCCCAAATAATTTTCCTTTTATTTCGACCAGATACCGAAATATCAAAAAATTCCAGCGGTTTTTTGCAGAATATTCAACAACTCCCTGATGAATAATCATCACCAGATGTTCATCACTAGATGCGCTTCTAAACCTTCTCGACATATGCATTAACATTAGAATATTCGTTCGATATTGCAAGTTTACAGTGAAATGCAGAAAATTCCGGAGAAGGCGGAGGGGGGGATGGCATGTTTTATGAGAAGGCGAACAAAATTACCAAAACCGGGTTCGCGACCCATTTCATTTCCGCCGGTTGGCCTGAGGTAACGGCTTTAAAGAATGACTTGAGCGGTTATAATAACAGGCATGAAAACCATGCCTGTTATTATAACCGTCCTGCTGATGCTGCTGTCTTGCGCCCCAACCGCGT
>MHXM01000080.1:5712-7164 GCA_001825565.1 Desulfuromonadaceae bacterium GWC2_58_13 | reverse complement strand
CGACACGCTCCTCTACAATCTCCGGATCCGTCTAAATCCGGTTCAGGGCAAACTGTACGGCGAAGCGGCGGTCGAACTGGGCAAAACCGGCTCAAATTCGTCTCTTCGCCTTTACCTGGCGGACTCCGCTCAAGTGATTGCTATCGAGGCCGACGGCCGTCCGCTGAAATTCTCCCATCGGGGTGATGTTCTCGATGTTCGGCTGGAGTCCATCCCTGCCCGTCTCTTCATCCGATATGAAGCGGTTTTCGACGCCCGGCCGCCGGCGACGCCGCTCCACCACGAAGACCCGAGCTACGGCGTTTCCGCCACCATCACCCCTTCGGGAACCTTCCTGGCCGGCGATGCGGGCTGGTATCCATCGATACCGGGCGAACCGGCACGTTATCGAGTGCGCATCGAAGCTCCCACAGGGTATCAAGCGGTAACGTCCGGGCGCCTCATCGAGTCGGGAGAATCGGATTCCTCGTCATTTTCCCTCTGGCAAACCGAACATCCGCTACGATCCCTTGCTCTCGCCGCTGGCCCCTACCAGGTCAAAAACGACCAGGTTGGCGAAGTTCCGACCTATGCGTTCTTCTACCCGGAAACCCAGGACCTCGCCGGCATCTACCTGCAGGCAACCAGGGGCTATCTGGAGATGTATCGAAAACTATTCGGTCCTTACCCCTTTGAAAAATTCGCGGTCGTGGAGAATTTCTTCCCGACGGGCTACGGTTTTCCGTCCTGGACTTTGCTTGGCAGCAGCGTGGTGCGGCTGCCGTTCATCGTCGAAACCAGTCTCGGTCACGAAATCGCCCACTCCTGGTGGGGAACGGGAGTATCGGTCAACCCTTCCCGTGGCAACTGGAGCGAGGGACTGACCACCTATGTGGCCGACCACCTCTATAAGGAACGGGTTTCGGCGGCCGACGCCGCGGAATATCGGCTGAAAATCCTGAGGGACTTCGCTACCCTGGTCCGTTCGGAGAACGATTTCCCCCTGACCCGCTTCATCAGCCGCGACAGTTCGGCCAGCCAGGCCATCGGCTACGGCAAGGGGGCGATGCTGTTTCACATGCTGGAAAAACAAATCGGCGAAACGGCTTTCTGGGATGGATTGCGCAAGATTACGGCGGAGAGAATGTTTGACCAAGCTTCATGGGACGATTTCCGGCAGGCTTTCGAAGCAACATCCGGAACGGATCTGACACCTTTTTTCAGACAGTGGCTCGAACGATCCGGAGCCCCGACGCTTGAGCTGCGTGACGTCGCGACTTCCCACAAGGCCAATCAATGGCGGGTCACCGGCACCCTGCTTCAGCAAGGCCAGCCCTATAACCTTTCCGTCCCCCTGCGCATTGAGGGAGATACGGCGGTGGTCGAACGGGTGGTTGCAAGTTCAACGTCGGAAACTTCCTTTATTGTCGACCTCCCTTGGCCACCGGCGCGGCTGATGGTCGACCCCGAAGT
>MHXM01000080.1:1817-5655 GCA_001825565.1 Desulfuromonadaceae bacterium GWC2_58_13 | reverse complement strand
GGGTTCGAGCAAGCTGCTGGTAATCGTCGCCGACAGCCTCGCCGAACCGATCCGGCAGGCGGCACTTTCTATCGTTGCGGCGTTTCGGCAGGAGCAATCCCCCATTATTCTTGAATCCGCTGTTACCAATGACCAGCTGATGAATCATGACCTGCTATTCATTGGCCTGCCCGCGCGGAACGATCTTCTCCCCCTGCCGAAGGGGCTGAAATTCATGGATCGGCAAGTTTATATTGCCGGTGAAACCTTTCACGCGGAGTCCGTCGACCTGTTCGCCGCCCTGCCTCACCCATTGCAGACCGATCTGAACTGCGCTCTGTTTATTCCCGCGTCCGCCGAATCGGCGCGGGTCGCCGCACGCAAAATCCCCCACTACGGCAAATACGGCTATCTGGTTTTCGAGCAGGGCAACAACCGGGTCAAGGGCGCCTGGCCCTCCCCCGGATCAAAACTGATCCATTCATTCACTCCAGAGTCGAGCCATGACTAAATACATATTTCTGATCTTGTCCGCGATGCTCCTGACATGGAACGCAATAGCCTTTGCCCATCCGCACATCTTGCGGCTATCCGACCGGTCTGAAATCGGTTTTGACGACATGATGGATGATTTGATCCGTGCCAGGGTCGTGTTCGTGGGAGAACTTCACGATCACGACGGGCACCATCAGGCCCAATTAGCCGTGCTCGATGCCCTGCGAAAATCCGGAACCAACCTCTCGATCGGCCTCGAAATGTTCCGTGAGGAGAGTCAGCCGACGCTGGATCTCTGGATCGGCAGTCGGATATCCGAACGCAATTTCGTTGAAATCTATAACCGGAACTGGAGCATGTGGCCTAAATACCGGGAACTTTTCGTTTATGCGAGGGCTTTTAAGATTCCGATGGTGGGATTGAATATTCCGCAGGAAATCAGCAAACAGGTGGCAACGGAAGGGATCGCGTCACTTTCACGACAACAAAGCGAAGTTCTGGACCAAGTCGCCTGCACGATCGATCCGATTTACATGAATTACATCCGGCGAGCGATGGGCGGCCATGGCGGTCACGGGGAGTCTTTCGTCTATTTCTGCGAAGCTCAACTGCTCTGGGATATCGCCATGGCCCAGAATCTGGCGCAATACCTGGAAAAACAGCCCGGATCAACGGCGGTGGTATTGGCTGGAAGCGGGCATAGCTGGAAATACGGCATGCCCAGCCGCATGGGGGCCGAGTTGTCCCCGATCAGGGTGATTCTGCCCGAGATCGCCGGCCGTCTGAACCGTTTTAGCGCCACCGCGGAAGACGCCGACTATTTATGGCTGGATGAGGGAATGGGTGGATGGATGGCTCCCGACTGACTTAATGGCCAGTTCCGGAGGTTATTTTGACTTCGAGATAACGACCATTGACAATAAACCGAATCCGGTCTTTGAAAATCCGGTCGACCCGAGCGTCCTCGATATCGACCCCTTCAAGAACCGGCAGATCGTTGACCACCGCAAGGCGGTCCTTGGCCACCGGACGCCAGTGGATTTCGCTGATCTTCAGGTCGGGCGCCGGCGAATCCCCGGTCTGACTCAGGTGCCACCCGGGATTCCGTGAAGCGCCAGAAACCGGTACCGGGAATGATTCGGAAACAGTCGTCGATGAAACAACCGGCAACGGCCCGGCGACAGCCACCGCGACGGGCGCCGCCTGAGCCGTAGGGACCGCAACGGATTTTTTTTCGGGGCCGGCAGAGCGCTTGATGGCTGCCTGGGACGAGACGATCACCTTGTTTTTCAACGCATCGGCGGTATCCCGCAGGGTGGTCGCAGTGTCTTTGAGCGCTGCGGTCGCTTCCCGGGTGGTCAAAACAACTTCTTCGGCAATTTTAAGCGTGTCCGGAGTGGCCGCTGCCGACGGCGGCGTCTCTGCCTTGGGTTCCACGGCCGGAGGTTCGGCGGTTGCTTCGAGGGCCGCGACAGAGCCGGCGACAGGCACTTCAGGCGCCGCCACTGGAGCTATTTCAACAACGCTGGGCAGGGGCTGCGTCGGCGGCACTTTCTCGTTTTGCATCAGCAGCACCCCGGCAAGCCCCCCCCCGCCGAGAAGAATAAGAAAAATCAACGCTAAGCGAGTCCGCGAGCCAGACCTCTTTCCCGGACGGGTGATTTCGCAGAGGAGATCCCTGGAAATCGGCGACGTACCGCCTTTAAAAGCGCCTTTTTCATTTTCGACTTTTTTTAGTGCCTTGAGAATCGAGCTCATAACTGCTCCTGCGCGGCCAGATCCGCCGTATATTTTAATACCAACCCCCTTCAGGGGCGCTAGCTGCGGATCAGCCTCTGAAGCCACCCTCTGCGCGGTGACCCGATCTCCTTGATGGCAGCGGCAACCATTCGCGCGGTGATGATTTTACGGTCCTGGGAATAACCCAGCAGCAAGGTTCTGCCGCACAAAATATTGATCATCCGGGGGAGCCCCCCGGAAAATCGATATATTTTTTTCAGGGCAGCCGGAGTAAATATTTCATCGTCCCCACCGGCCACAGTCAACCGGTGTCTCACGTACTCAAACGCATCGTGTTGATCCATGGTGCCGAGGTGGTAACGCACCGCGATCCGCTGATTGAGCTGACGCATATTGCGACGTTTGAGCAGAATCCCCAGTTCCGGTTGGCCTACCAGGACGATCTGGATCAGTTTATCGGTATCTGTTTCCAGGTTCGACAATAGACGAATCTGTTCGAGGACCGAAGGATCGAGGTTCTGCGCCTCATCGATAACCAATACGACGGTGCGCCCTTCGCCGCGCTGCTGAAGTAAAAATTCATTGAGCTCATGGATCAGATCGCCGACAGAGGAGGCTTCGGATTCAATACCGAATTCGCGATGGATGCTGCGCAACAGGTCGAGCACGGAAAGACAGGGATTGAAGATGAAGGCCAGCCGATATTTTTCTTCGTTCAAGTCGTCCAGCAGGGTGCGCAAAACGGTGGTTTTGCCTGTCCCGACCTCTCCGGTAATGGCGACGAAACCACAGCAATCCTCAATGCCGTAAAGCAGGTGAGCAAAGACTTCCCGGTGGTTCTTGCTCAAATAAACAAATCGGGGGTTCGGCGTGATAGTGAAGGGTTTTTCCTGTAAACCGTAAAATTCCAAATACATGAAGGTAAATATTTACTCCGCGGGAAACTTAAGAAAACATAGCGTGGTGAACTTTCCCATAGATTCCAATGTATTTCAAGCGCAAAGTCGACCGATCCACGGTGGCCGAGATAGACTGGTCGCTGGCGCCCGCGCCAATTTTTGTTATTCTGATAACCAGCCAATCTTGATGCGGGAGGGTTTTAAATGGGCGGATGGAAGGTATTTACCCGAGAACCGAGAATTGCCTACTTTTCCATGGAAATCGGACTTTCCGCGGAAATTCCCACCTACAGCGGTGGCCTCGGCGTCCTTGCGGGAGACACCATCAAAAGCGCCGCGGACCTTAAACTGCCGATGGTTGCCATAACCCTGGTTAGCCGGCATGGGTATTTTCACCAGACGATCGATGCCGATGGCCGGCAGCACGAAACTCCGGCGACCTGGAATCCTGGCTTATTCACGGAACTTCTGCCGGCAAAAACGCTGGTCACCATTGAAAACCGTGATGTCAAAGTACAATCCTGGCTGTACCGGGTCAAAAGCCCGACCGGTGGTGAAATTCCGGTACTGTTTCTGGATACCGACATCCCCGGCAACGTTGAAGAGGATCGTCACATCACCGATAGCCTCTATGGGGGCGATCTTGCCCATCGTCTCAAACAGGAAATCGTTCTGGGTATCGGAGGCGCCAGGATTCTTGAAGTTCTTGGGTTTGCCATCAAAAA
>MHXM01000080.1:0-1751 GCA_001825565.1 Desulfuromonadaceae bacterium GWC2_58_13 | reverse complement strand
GCGTCTTCACCACTCACACCCCGGTTCCTTCCGGTCACGATCGCTTTCCGTATGAATTGGTCAGGAAAGTTCTGGGCGAGCCGGTCCCCTTGTCCCTGATTCAGGAGTTGGCGGGAAAAGACGTCCTGAACATGACCATGCTGGCCTTGAGCCTCAGCGGCTATGTCAACGGCGTGGCGAAAAAACACGGGGAGATTTCCCAGAACCTGTTCCCGGGGTTCGAAATCCATGCCATTACCAACGGCGTGCATACATTCACCTGGGCTTCACCCTATTTTGTCAACCTGTTCGATGATTACCTCCCCGGATGGGCTCACGAGCCGGAACTGTTAGTTCGCGTGGATAATATTCCCGATGAAGAGATCTGGGACGCTCACTGTGGGGCGAAGGCCTATTTGTTTCAATATATTGAGGAAACCACCGGCACGAAACTTGATCCCGACATCCTCACGATCGGCTTCGCTCGCCGTTCGGCGACTTACAAGCGTGGCGACCTGATCTTCTCCGACCTGGAACGTCTGGTTCGTATCGGCGGAGGAAAGCTGCAACTGGTTTTTGCCGGCAAAGCCCATCCCAATGACGAACCGGGCAAGCTGATGATTCAGAGGATTATTAAAAAAACCGCCCAGATCAAAGGGAAGGTCGAGGTGGTTTACCTTGAGAACTACAACATGGAAGTCGCCTATCGGCTGGTTCCCGGTGTCGACCTGTGGCTCAACAATCCCATCAGGCCCCTGGAAGCCTCGGGGACCAGCGGCATGAAAGCCGCCTTGAACGGGGTTCCCAATTTCAGCGTACTGGACGGATGGTGGATCGAGGGACATATCGAAGGGATAACCGGCTGGTCCATCGGCCCTCCAGCCACCGAAACATCCCTTGACGATAATCATGCGGCGGAAGACCTTGCCGATCTTTATAACAAACTGGAAAAAGTCATCATCCCCTTATATTATGCCGACCGTACCGGCTGGATCCGGGTCATGAAAAACGCCATTGGCAAAAACGCCTACTATTTCAATACCCACGTCATGATGCGTCGCTATGTCACGGAAGCCTACATCCGCTGACCCCGTCCTTGGGGAGACATCGCTTAATGATTGGAACAATCGCTGGCGGGACAAGACCGAGAGCCCGTTTTGTCCCGACCCCTGGCTGATCAAAATCCTGCCGTTGCTTCCTGAAGGGTACGTTCTGGATGTTGCCTGCGGCCGCGGACGCAACGCCATTTTTTTGGCCGGACAAGGGCATGCCGTCCACGCTATCGATTATTCGGAAGAAGGAATTGAGCAGTTGCGCGGGGAAACCGCGAGGCGACAGTGCGATATAATCGCAGAGAAAATCGACCTCGAACACTCACCGCCCCTGGTCGCGGCCGCCTACGATATTGTAATCGTATTTTTCTACCTGCAGCGCTCCTTGTTTCCAGCGTTGATGCAAAGCGTCCGACCCGGAGGAGTCATGGTGGTGCGCACCTTCAGCCGAGCCGGTCATTTTCCCGGAGGTCCGCGTCGCAAAGATTTCGTCCTGGACCCGGGCGAGTTGCTTCAGATATTTTCCGGTTGGGAGGTTCTCCTGCACGAGGAGGGACTTGAGCCTTCAAGCAAGGGGGGGAGTCTGGCGGGCATCGTGGCCCGGCGCCCCGCTTGAAGCGCCGTCCCGGGAAAAACCTATCAAAAATGCCCGCGGGATGTCATTTCCACGAGCATTTTTTGCACCTGTCGTCCACACGTAATTACCAGGCGCGAAACGGC
>MHXM01000079.1:1865-5838 GCA_001825565.1 Desulfuromonadaceae bacterium GWC2_58_13 | reverse complement strand
ACATCGTCCTACTTCCCCAATGTCCAAGGCAGGCCTTTCCCAGCCATAGGCACCTTTTTATTCTTCTTGATGATCTCGCCCGTTTTGGTTACTATTTCACTTGACCGCGCGTTGCTCGAAAGGCAATTCGCTTGTGCCAGAAAACACAAAAAGGAGACCCACAATGAAGAATTACTCCCCTCTGTTTCACACCCTTTACGACGAACAAGATCCTGTAGGTAAATTAGGTCGAGGCACCCACTATTCAATCCTCGGCGCAGTCCAGTGGGTAGACAAACGGAAGAAATTACTTCCACTTCCAGGCATACAACGATTTGCTGTTATTTGGGACGAGGACCACGACGAACGAGTTATCGATGTCGCTGAACGCGCCTACATGCGCGGAATATTTGCACCTGTCCTTTACCTAAGTGAGAGAAAAGCTTTTTTAACAGCGGTCGTGGACAAGGAATTTTACGAAATTATCCAAGGCGATTGGGTAAGCCATAATATGGCCTGGGAAGAAATTTGTACCAATGTACGCGGCGACCAATTTAATTTTGAGTTACATGTAGCGGATTCTGACGTTGGCATCATTATGGATAGCGATGATAAAGTCGCTACTTATTTAAAAAACATAGATAACCTCTGGAATCTTGGTTTTAATCAGTATGTCCAACCAAGGAAAGAAGGTGAATCTTTGATTGTTCCCCCTCTGCCGCAATCTCCGCCTTCACCATTTCCACCTACTTTCTTCAAATAGTAAAAAGATGAGGAGATGGTTCACGTCTCAACTCATGACAGGTGTACCCCCGAAGTACCCCCGAAGGGACGTTGTTGATTAGTTGACTAACTCCCAGGCTAATTGACTAATCAACAACGTCCGTTCGCAGTAACAGTTGAATATCTAAGGGGTTTAAGTCCCCTCCGGGGAGTTGTCCGTTCGCCCCGGTAGCTCAAGGGAGCGGCGTTCTGCAGGGTCTGAGGGGGGACAGGCACCATTTAATGAATTGTTGGTTGCGGTGTGAGCGGGACAGGCAACTTTTTAAACTGCAAAAAGTAGCCAGTCCCGAATGGCGCTAGTTTAAGCCTTTTTTGCCACTGCGGCGGCGTAGACTCGGGACTGTCCCCGGCCCCATCGGGGGCTGTCCCAGATGTTTCAGATGTTTAATGGAACGGCGGTGGTTCGCACACCGAAAAAGCCTGGGACAGCCCCCGACTGGGGACGTCCCGGTTTCGCTGGTATCCGTCCTTAAACTAGCTCCATTCTAGCCAGTCCCTGAAAAGAAACTTTTGAAGATCTGTTTGTGGGATGGGGGTATGGCACTGGTATGCAACCGGGCGCCGCACAGACCCGGACCTGGAAAGTGACTATTCCAAACAATCTGACAATCGGATCTTATTTCCTCGGCGCGATTGCCGACCCGACAAATGCCGTCAAAAATGATGCGAATAAGAACGACAATTTCAATTTGGGTAATCAGATCAATGTCGCTGGGCCATAATTAAAAAGCCTACTGAAAAATAGCTTTTGGCATTACTAAACCCGGATCACATTAGAATTTATTCGCCGATGACCATCTCCGGGTAGGGCCAGACTTGCTGACCGTTTTCCAGAATGAACAGCCGCTCCTCCGTTATTTCGGCGTCAATGCCAGTATGGATAGCGAAACAACTTAGTCGCTTTAACGCACGGATACAAATAAGAAATATCGAAGATCTCTTTAGGATTAATAGGGTGTGGCTATTGGCGCTCGATGTCGATCCGGTTGTTTTCCAGCAGGAAATCGAGGAAGGCCAGGGCCAGCGGCGTGAGCTGGCGGTTTTTGCGCTGCGCCAGGTACAGCGGGCGAATCATGCGAATTCCGGCAATGGGGATTTTAACCAGGGCGCCGCTCCGCAGGTCGTCGCCGATGGCCAGGGTAGATAGGATGGAGATGCCAAGGTGGGCCTTGATCCCCTGACGGATCGCTTCGGTGCTTCCCATTTCGGCCACCACATCGAGCCGGGCGGGATCGAAACCGTGGTTGCGCAGTACCTCGCTCATGACGGTGCGGGTGCCGGAGCCTTCTTCCCGCAGCAAGAAGGGATATTTCGCCATCTCGTCGAGTTCGATCGATGAGCGGCCGTCCAGAGGATGGCCGGCCGGGACCGCCAGCACCAGTTCGTCGGAAAAGAGCTCCCGACCGTCGAGATCCTGATTTTTGCTCGGCGCCCCGATGATGGCGAGCTCGATGCCGCCGTCGATCAATTCGCGGTGGATGATGCCGGTACCGGATATTTTCAGGGTGAGGCGGATGGAAGGATTCAGCGATTTAAACCGCTCGATCAATGCGGGCAGGATATAGGCGCCGGGGATGGTGCTGGCGCCCACCAGCAGATGTCCCTGCAGAGTGCCACGGTAATCGGCCAGGGTTTGCAGTGCCTCGTCCCGCAGGTGAGTGATGCGCCGGGCGTATCGATAAAGGATGCTCCCGGCAGGGGTCGGCAACGCTTGTCGGCCGAGACGATCGAGTAGTTTTTCACCAAGGGCCTCTTCGAGCAGGCGGATATGCTCGCTGACCGTCGGCTGGGAGAGAAAGACGGCATTGGCGGCCCTGGTGAAGCTTTTCAGCTCAACCACCCGGCAGAATATTTCCAGACGCCTGATATCCACGTGTGCTCCTGATTCATTGCCGGGATGGATTTCGTTTCTTTGGTGCCGTCGGTCCCGGACGGTTTCCCAGTATGTCAAATCAAATGGGGGTTTTCAATGCCTATTGCCACGGGCGGCTCCGTCCATGGTCCTTTCTGTTTTTTGACTTTTTCTGGCTGTTCGGCTGTGGTAGCTTCGCCCCATGAACCTCAACGACCTTCTTCAGCAGATCCCCGATTCCCGGCGCCTGGCGTTTTTGGCCAACGACCCCCTTTCCTTGCCCCGGCGCTATGTGAATCGAGAAGATCGCGAAGTTGCCGCGTTTTTCAGTGCGTCCCTGGCCTATGGCCGGGCCGCCATGATTCGTCGCAATCTCGATGATTTGTTCGGCAGGATGCCCGAGGGGCCGGCGGCTTTTGTCCGGGATTTTCATCCCGCACGGGATGCCGAACGTCTTGCGGGATTCAAGCATCGGTTCAACGATGCCGGTGACATGGTTGCCCTGTGCTGGATTCTTCGAACAATGCTGGAGGCGGCGGGAAGCCTGGAAAATTTCTTTCTGCGGGGGGATGACGGGCGGGGCGACATCGGTCCGGCGTTGATTTCTTTTGTCCAGCGGGCGCTGATTTGCGACATGTCGCCGGTTTGCGGCCAGGCCGGGCTGCCGAAGCAGGCCGGGGTCCGTTATTTTTTCCCCAGCCCGGCGACCGGCAGCGCTTGTAAACGTCTTTGCATGTTTCTGCGCTGGGTCTGCCGCCCCGATGACGGCATCGACCTGGGGCTCTGGCGGGGGATCGATCCGGCCCGACTGGTGCTGCCGCTCGATACCCACACGGCGCGCATTTCCCGCCTGATCGGATTGACTGGCCGCAATACGCCGAACTGGAAAATGGCCCTTGAAATCACCGAGCGGTTGCGGCAGTTCGATCCACAAGACCCGGTTCGCTTCGATTTTGTTTTGTCGCACCTGGGGATCAGCGAAGGGTGCAGCGGAAAAAAAGGGACGGTTTGTCTCTCCTGCCCGGTGGCGGAACACTGCCTGGTGGCCAAGGGGGAAGGTGGGAGGTAGGGGCAGACCCCTGTGTCTGCCCTTTTTGCAGAGGGTAGGTCGGGTTAGCGTAGCGTAACCCGACAAAATCCTGCTGTCAGATCGGAATCCGAAGTTTTTTGCAGTGGGCGCGGATGACGATCTCGGCTTGGTTGAGGCGGGACAGACGGGTGTTTTTATGCTTGATCGCCAGTGCGTCCTCCTGGGGAATCTGCTCCTGGCGGATATCCCGGGCGACAATGCCCAGGTTGACGATGATGGTTTTCAGATCGGCGGGGGTGTACTGGCGCATCATCGGCGGGGTGATGCTG
>MHXM01000079.1:935-1856 GCA_001825565.1 Desulfuromonadaceae bacterium GWC2_58_13 | reverse complement strand
CCAGCGATATCCTGGGCCAGTTTTTTTGGATTACCTGAAATGGCCATGGTTGAGGCTCCGGTGAGGTAAAGGTTTTTAGACTGTAGGCTGAAGGAAAAACACAAGCCGATACCGGCGGGCTGGTCAGCTTTTGCGCGAAAGGTTGAATTTAATTGGCAACGCTAGAATACAAGGTGGTTGAAGCGCCGGTGGTAACCGACGAGAGCCTGGAGAAAATCCTCAACGAGTGGGTTTCCCAGGGGTGGACGTACGACGGCATGCAGTTCGCAATGCGCGACGGCAGCAAGCGTCCGGCCATGGCATTCATCCTTTTCACCCGCCACCGGGACGACTGACGGCGTCAGTCGTCCCAGTTCTCGATATCCTCAAAACTGACGGTTTTACGCGGATCCGAAGAGGGGGTGGCGCCGCAGCGCCGACAGGCCGGTTCGCCCGCCTCTCCGTCATCGACCGGGACCGACTGATATTCGAGTTCCAGCGGCTTGCCGCTGCAGCTGCAGTACCACTTGCGGTAGACGGTCATCATTCCTCCCTGGTTGGCTGGGGTTTATGCTCACCATCAGTATGCCAGAGTCCGCACCGGTCTCAAGGCGCCCCCCCGCGATTTCAGTAGATCAGCCCGGTTTTCTTGCGCACCTTGTGCAAGGTTTTGCTGGCCGTGTAACGGGCCTTTTCCGCCCCCCGGGCAAGAATGGCGCGCAATTCGTCGGTGTCGGCCATCAGTTCCCGGCGGCGTTCGGCGAAGGGGGCGAAGAAGTCCCGAACCGCCTCGAACAGTTCCTGCTTGACCTCGCCGTAGCCCAGGCCCCCCGCTTCGTAGCGGCGGCGCAGTTCAGCCTCCTGCTCCTTGTTCATGAACAGACGGTAGATCTGAAAGACATTGCACTGGTCGGGATTTTTCGGGTCTTCCACCGGGGTCGG
>MHXM01000079.1:0-812 GCA_001825565.1 Desulfuromonadaceae bacterium GWC2_58_13 | reverse complement strand
ATCGATTTCCGGGGCGGGCAGGGTGAACACGTCGCCGTAGGTGTTGTTGAATTTGATGGCGATGTCCCGGGTCACCTCGACATGTTGCTTCTGGTCCTTGCCGACCGGCACCTTTTCGCTTTGAAACAATAGAATATCCGCCGCCATCAGCACCGGATAGGCGAACAGGCCGTGATTGGCGGCGAGCCCGCGGGCGGTTTTGTCCTTATAGCCGTGGCAGCGTTCGAGCAGGCCCATGGGGGTGAAGTTGGACAGCACCCAGGTCAGCTCCTGCACCTCGGGCACGTCCGATTGCACCCAGAAGATGCTTTTGTCCGGGTCCATCCCCAGGGCCAGAAAGTTGGCCGCCGCCTCCAGAGTTCCCTTGGCCAGGGCCTTGCCGTCGGACACCGAGGTCATGGCGTGATAGTTGGCGATAAAACAGAACAGTTCGCCGCTTGCCTGGTGCTCGATCATTTTCTTCATCATGCCGAAGTAGTTGCCCAGATGCAGGGAGCCCGAAGGCTGGATGCCGGATAAGATGCGCATGTTGTTACCTCGAAAATCGGTGATTAGTTATTGGATATTTGTGATTGGTTGAAAGCTTAAAAGCGGCCTCGCGCCCGTTCGCTTCGCTCACTTGAGAACGCAGAGTTTTGTAGGATGTGGTGAGCTTGCGAACCGCATCGGTTATTCACCAAGAGTCAAGACAAGTCAAAGGTCTTTTTTAACGCAGGGACGCAAAGGCGCAGGGTAGCTATATAAGAACTGGATTTTTCTTAGGTTTTCTCTGCGACTTTGCGTCTCTGCGTTGATTTCTTTGTTTTGGTTAT
>MHXM01000078.1:20815-20982 GCA_001825565.1 Desulfuromonadaceae bacterium GWC2_58_13 | reverse complement strand
CTCCCGGCCGCCATGTTTGCCACGCCCTTGGACGAGTTCGGCAGATTGTTGAATGATTGGAATAAGGAAAGGCCCGGGGATTGCCCGGGCCTTTCCTTATTCCTGGGTGGATCTCAGGAGGGCGAAGGTTCGGATTTGGTCACCCGGTCGCGGGAATGGTCGTGGGC
>MHXM01000078.1:0-20753 GCA_001825565.1 Desulfuromonadaceae bacterium GWC2_58_13 | reverse complement strand
CAACCAGAACCAGACCGATGGAGTTTCGGGCCGCGGCGCCGGCGCCGGTGACCAGGGTCAGCGGGAAGTGCCCGGCGATGGTGGCGGCGGTGGTCATCATGACCGGCCGCAGGCGGGTCATGGTGGCGTCGCGCACCGCATCGAGCTTTCCGTGGCCGTGTTCCTGAAGTTTGTTGGCGAACTCGACGATCAGAATCCCGTTTTTCGATACCAGTCCGACCAGGGTGACCAGCCCGACTTGCGAATAGATGTTGAGGGTGGTGGTCCATCCGTGGGTCCAGAAAGGGACGTTCGGATCGGGTATTTTCAGAAAGGTGAAGATCAGGGCGCCGAACATCGCCAGCGGCACCGAACCGGCCAGAATGACGAAGGGATCCCGGAAACTGTTGAACTGCGCCGCCAGCACCAGGAAGATCAGCACCACGGCCAAGGCAAAGGCGGGAACAAAGCGGTTGCCCTCGGTGCGCAACTGGCGCGATTCGCCGGTGTAGTCGAGCAGGTAGCCCTGGGGCAATATCTTGGCCGCCTCCCCTTCGAGAAAACGCAGGGCCTCGTCGAGGGGGCGCACCGCTACCCCGCTGAGCTTGACCGCGTTGAGCTGCTGAAAGCGGTTGAGTGAACGCGGTACGGTGGTGTTGCGCAGGCTGGAGACGGTGGATAGCGGAATCAGACCACCGTTGCGGCCGGTGATGTAAATATTCTGCAATTGATCGGGATTGAGCCGGTCGACCCGTTGGATCTGCGGGATGACCTTGTAACTGCGGCCGGCGATGTCGAAGCGGTTGACGAAATTGCCGCCGATCATCGAGCCGATGTCGGCGCCGACCTGTTCAAGATTAAGACCGAGGTCGGCCACCTTGTCGCGGTCGATGACGAATTCGGTCTGCGGTTGATCGATCTTCACGTCGATGATTGGCGGAAAGGCGAACATCCCGCTGCCCATGGCCTTGAGTTGGATCTGGCGGGCGAAATCGAGAATCTGCGCTGGTTCGGCGGTCGAGGCAATGACGAATTCCACGGGAAACTGGCCGCCGCCGGGCAGTGCCGGAGGAGTGACCGGAAACATCTGGATGGCGGGGATGGCATGGAGTTTCTGCTGCACCTCGGGCAGGATCTGGAACACGGTGCGCTCGCGGTCTTCCCAGGGTTTGGTGACCATGCCGCCGAAGCCGGAGGTGGCAAAGGTGATCTGGAAGGTGAATTCGGTTTCCGGCACGCTGAGAAAGGCGCGGTTGGCCGCCGCGGCATAGCGGCTGGTCTGGTCGAGGGTTGCGTTGGCCGAGGCGTCGAGAATGCCGAAAATGACCCCCTGGTCTTCGGTGGGAGCCAACTCCGTTGGCGACATGATGAACATCGGCACGGTCAGGGCGCTGAGCAGAATCCACACCAGGTAGACCGCCGGACGACTGCGCAGGGTGACATCGAGCAGGCGTCCGTAAAAGTTGCGGAAGCGTGCGAAGTCTCGGGTGATTTTGCCGGCGAATCCATGCTGCTCGATCTCCGGTTTGAGAAGGTAGGCCGACATCATCGGCGACAGGGTCAGGGCGATCAGGCCGGAAATGGTCACCGCGCCGGCCAGGGTGAAGGCGAATTCGCGAAACAGCGAACCGGTCAACCCCCCTTGCAGGCCAATCGGGGCGTAAACCGCCGCCAGGGTGATGGTCATGGCGATGATCGGGTTGACCAGCTCCCGGGCGCCGAGCAGGGCGGCATCGACCGGCTTAAGCCCCTCCCTCAGATGGCGCTCGACGTTTTCCACCACCACGATGGCGTCGTCCACCACCAGACCGACCGAAAGGACAATGGCGAGCAGGGTCAACAAGTTGATGGTGAAACCGAAGACCTGCATCAGAAAAACCGCGCCGATCAGCGACAGCGGGATGGCCACCACCGGAATGAGAGCCGAACGCAACGAACCGAGAAACAGAAAAATGACGATGATTACGATCAGCAGGGTTTCGCTGAGGGTTTTGATGACTTCGTGGATGGCATTGTCGATGTACTCGGTGCCGTCATAGGCGACCTGGGCTTGCAGACCGGCGGGGAGATCCCGTTGAATCCCGGCCATTTCCACCCGCACCCGTTTGATGACGTCGAGGGAGTTGGCGTTGGGCAGCGGCCAGATTCCCATGAATACGGCGGTCTGCCCGGAGAAACGCACCTCGGCCTCGTAGCTTTCGGCGCCCAGCGAAACGTCGGCGATGTCGCCGATGCGGACGATGGCGCCGTCCTGTTCGCGGATTACCAGACGCTGGAACTCCGCGACCGAGTTGAGATTGGTGTCGGCGGTGAGGTTGACCTGGATCAGCGAACCCTTGGTCTGGCCCAGGGCGGCCAGAAAGTTGTTGGCGGTCAAGGCTTCGCGCACCTGGACCGGGCTGATGCCGAAGGCCGCCATCCGATCGGGTTTGAGCCAGATCCGCATGGCGAAGGTGCGGGCGCCGAGGATGTCCGCCCGTTGCACCCCTTCGAGCGCCGACAGGCGCGGCTGGACCACCCTCACCAGGTAGTCGGTGATCTCGTTCTGCAGCAGAATGTCCGAGGTGAAGCTGAGATAGGCCGAAGCGAACTGGCTGTCGGCCGATTCGATGTTGATGACCGGTACTTCGGCCTCGGGGGGGAGGTCGGCCCGCACCTGATCGACCTTGGAGCCGATCTCGGCCAGGGCCTTGGTGGCGTCGTAGTTGAGCTTAAGGCGGGCGGTGATGGTCGACAACCCGAGGGCGCTCTGGGATTCCAGGTAATCGATGCCGTCGGCGGCGGCGATGGCCCGTTCCAGCGGCGTGGTGATAAAGCCGCGTATCAGTTCGGCGCTGGCGCCGACGTAGACGGTGGTGACGGTAACCGTCGAGTTTTCACTGGTCGGATACTGACGCACGTTGAGCGTGCGAATCGCTTGCAGCCCGGCAATGACGATGACCAGGCTGATCACCAGGGCAAGAACCGGACGGTGTATGAACAGATCGGTGAATTTCATGGTGCGGGTTGCCTAAGGTTAAAAAGCATCCTCTCGCCCGCTCCTTACCGTCGCTTGAGCACGCGGAGGACACAGAGAATTTTTTTGTCTTTTCCCCTGCGAACTCCGCTGGCCCTAGAGAGCGAAACGAACGGGCGAGAGACGCTTTTGCTTTTTTAGTTGTTTTCCGGTTTTGGCGCGAGCTGGAACTCGGGGGCCAGAGTGTTGTCCACCACCACGCCCTGACCGTTGCGCAGCTTGAAAACCCCGGTACTAACCAGGGTTTCCCCTTCTTTCAGACCCGTCGTCACGGCGACGAAATCCCCCCGTTTGACCCCCAGACGCACGAATTGCTGACGGAGGATCAAACCGTTTTTGCCGGTTTTTTCATCCGTTTTTTCCTCGACCACGAAGACCGAATCGCTGTAGGGGGCGTAAAGGACCGCCGTGGCCGGGATGACCAGCCCCTGCAATTGTTCGGGCAACTTGACCGCCACGCTGGCATACATCCCCGGCCGCAGTTTTTCCTCCGGATTGGCTACCGTCGCCTGGATGGGAATGTTGCGGGTGGCGGCATCGATTTCAGGGCTGATCGCGGTGATGGCGCCCGTCATTTCCTGCCCCGGCAGGGCGTCGGTGGTCAACCGGATCGGCTGTCCGACCCGGATCAGCCCAAGTTGTTGCTGCGGCAGCAGGAAGTTGACGAAAATCGGGTCGAGTGCCTGCAGCGAGACGATGCTGTCCCCTTCGGCCAGGATCTGACCGAGATTGACCTTCCGAATGCCGAGTCGCCCGGCAAAGGGAGCCCGGATGGATTTTTTGGCGATGGCGGCGCGGATATTGTCGGCTGCGGCCAAGGCCTGCTGGTGGGCGGCTGCGGCGCTGTCGAGCTCGGATTGGGCGATAATCTTTTGTTCCAGCAGTTCGCGCATCCGGTTCAGGTTGAGCCGGGTCAGTTCCACTTCGGCTTCGGCGCCGGGCAGTTGGGCCTGCTCCGAGGAGACGTCCTGGCGCAACAGAACTTCCCCATGGCGGACTTTCATCCCCGCCTCGAAGCGGATATCCACTACCTTTCCGGGCAGTTCGGCGGCTAGCGTGACTCCTTGCACCGCATCCAGCGAGCCTACCGCGGTCAGCAGCGATTCCCAGGATTCGCTGCTGACCGCGGCGGTGGTCACCGTTTCCGGCGGCGGGACGAATTGGGCGCCGGATTCGATCATTTTGCGAATCTGAAACACCTTGATTCCGGCAATGGCGCCGACGATGACGAGCAGTCCGACAATAGTGATGAGAATACGTTTGATCATGGATTCCAAACCTGAAATAAAATCGGCCGGTAATGCTGAATGGCCGCAAAAACGAACGAGGAACGGACATTTTCCGTAACTGAGGTTATCATTGTACCGAATAATGGAAAAAGAAAAAGTTGCGGCGGGTCACATATTGTGAAATCTGCTAACTCGGGCCGACGGACGGCGCATTTCTTGACAAGGGGAATGGCCTGTGTTAAGCACTCGGAATCCGGATCTGAAACCTTGCGGCCGCAGTCCCGAGGCCGATCAACCAGTACAGGGGGCATCCATGAATCACCAGAAATCCGCGGCGCTCTTTGCCAAAGCGAAACAGATTATTCCCGGCGGGGTCAACAGCCCGGTTCGTGCATTCAAGTCGGTCGGTTGCGACCCGATTTTCATCGCCCGCGCCGAAGGCTCGAAGATTTACGACGTCGACGGCAATGCTTATATCGACTATGTCGGTTCCTGGGGCCCGATGATTCTCGGCCACTGCCATCCGAAGGTGGTCGAGGCGATCCAGCAGGCCGCCGCCGGCGGGGCTTCTTTCGGGGCGCCGACCGAAAAGGAAATCCTTCTTGCCGAGATGGTCTGCGAGGCCTATCCCAACATTGAAAAGGTGCGGATGGTTTCTTCCGGCACCGAAGCGACCATGAGCGCCATTCGCCTGGCCCGCGGTTATACCGGCCGCGACAAGATTCTCAAGTTCGACGGCTGCTACCACGGCCATGCCGATTCCCTGCTGGTCAAGGCCGGCAGCGGCGCCGCCACCTTCGGCGTGCCGACCTCGCCCGGGGTTCCCGCCGCCGTCGCCAAGGACACCCTGACCGCCACCTACAACGACCTCGACGAGGTCAAAACGATGGCCGCCGCCAACAAGGGTGAAATTGCCTGCATCATTTTAGAGCCGATCGCCGGCAACATGGGGTGCGTGGCGCCCAAGGCCGGTTTTCTCCAGGGCCTGCGCGACCTGTGCGACGCCGAAGGGATCGTGCTGATCGTCGACGAGGTCATGACCGGTTTCCGGGTCGCCTACGGCGGCGCCCAGGAGCGTTTCGGCGTGCGCGGCGACCTGGTCTGCCTCGGCAAGATCATTGGCGGCGGCCTGCCGGTGGGGGCCTTCGGCGGCAAGCGCGAAATCATGGAAAAACTCTCCCCCGAAGGCGGGGTTTACCAGGCCGGTACCCTGTCCGGCAATCCCCTGGCCATGAGCGCCGGCATCGCCACCCTCAAGCTGCTCAAAGAGCCCGGCTTCTACGACCTGATCGAGGAGAAGAGCGCCTATTTCGAAAAAGGAATGCGCCAGGCGGCGGCCGCCGCCGGCGTGCCGGCCTCGCTGCAACGGGTCGGCGGCATGTTCTGCACCTACTTCCAGAAAGAAGAAGTGTTCAATTTTGCCGACGTCAAGCCTGGGACGCCGCGGATTTTTTCCCAGTTTTTCCGCACCATGCTCGACGAGGGGATCAACCTCGCTCCCAGTCAGTACGAAGCCGGCTTCATGAGCGTTGCCCATTCCACCGCCGACCTCGACCGCACCTTCGAGGCCGCCGCCAAGGCATTCAAGGCGCTCTGATCCGATTTATATTATTCAGATGTAAAAAGCCCGGTGCTCATTAAAGCGCCGGGCTTTTTACATCTGAACTCACGAAAAGCCGGCAGCCATGTTTCTTTTGCCCTAGAATCATTGACGAAAATCGGTTATTCGAAAGCAGGAGCCTGCTGTTGCAAAGACTGTTCAACGGGATGCCGTCATCGGTCATTAAACGGAACTTCCGCCAAAAAACCGTCATCCGTTAATGATTATAAACGATCTTGTCTCTCGACCATGGAGGGACTTTTGAAAAAGAACATAAGTTCGGCGCGTTGTGGCTATTCGTGAGAAGAATGGGTAGTTGGCATGCTTGATGCTTTATTGGCGCAAGTCAATAAAATACACAAAAACCTGACAGCGTGTAAATAATCACCCGACAGCTAAGGTCACTTTTCTGTGTGAAACCGTCGGGTCGGGAAGGTATGGATGGTTTTCATCGTGGCTCCCTGGGGGGGCTGTTCTTCAACACAGTGCGAGGAGGCAAGACGTGACTGGAAAATTTTGGAAACAGGGGCTGTTGGTTTTGGTTTGGGTTGTGATCATGGCTGTCCCGGCATTTGCCGAACAGGTTGCTCTCTGGGGGTCGACTACCTGTCAGAAACGATTCCTTGAGCCTGGCGCGGAAGCGCTGGAAAAGACCACCGGTGTATCCATCAAGGTGTTCGGTGTCGGTACCGGCAAGGGGATGTTAGCGCTGTTCGAAGGCAAAACCAATGTGGCGATTTCCTCGAACACTTTGGAAGAAAGCATCCAGAGCGCTCAGAAGGTACTCAAGGAAGACGGCAAGCCGGAAATGGTTGTGCCGGAGAATCTGCAGTTTCACATTATCACCGAAGATGTCATTGTGCCGATCGTGAACGTGGCCAATCCCATCGACGAATTGACCTGGGCGCAACTGGCCGATCTTAATGCCGGGAAGGTGACCAATTGGAAGGATGTTGGCGGCCCCGACCTGCCCGTTCAAGTGGTTACCAGCCACGCCGGCAGCTCCACCAAGGCCGTGTTCCAGTCGATGGTCATGAAAAAAGCCGATTACGCGGCCCAGGCCATCGAAGTCAAAAGTACCCGCCTTGAAATCAACGAAGTTTCCGGCAATCCCGGTGGCGTAGGCGCCGTGAGCAAAGGTTTCTATAACCTCAATCCCGGTAACGCCAAGATCGTCAATACCGCCGAAATCAAGCGTCCGCTGGCGCTCATCACCATTGGCGACCCGACCCCGGAAGTAAAGAAAATCATAGATTTTTTCCTTTCCGAGGAAGGCAAAAAACACATTGTTGAATGATCCGCTGAAAAGTCGCCCCGGTTTAGGCCGGGGCGACTTTTCTAACCGCGGAGTCATGCAGGATTGCTAAAAATTCATGGATAGGAATGAGCTATGTCGCTGAAATTTACGCTGCAGAAAAAGCTGATACTGGGATTTTCTGTGGTCGCAGGGATTTGTGCTCTGATCGGCCTGGTCGGCTGGTATGGACTTAGCCAGTTGAGGGGTAATGTCAGGCAGCTCGGCACGGAGGAGGTGCCTGCCTTGCGGCAGATTTTGACTCTGAAGGGAGCCCTTCAGGAGATCAAGGCCTCAGAACAGGCTCTGCTTAATCCAGCATTGTCCATCGACCGGCGCAATGAGGAATATGCCAACATCAATCGGGTTCTGCACGACGCCGGCAATGCGATTGAAACGTACCGGGCATCGGGCAATTTGAATGAGTCGACGGGCGAGTTTGGCGGTTTTCTGAACACCTGGAAAGATCTCCAGGCCGATGTCGATCTGTTTTTGCAATTGAGCGCAAAAATCGATGCCCTGCGGATTGAAAACCCGCAAAAACTAGAGGCGCAGCTTGAGGGATATTTGGGCGAATACAAGACCTGGGCGGCCGAGTCGGTGAAATCGGTCCTTGAACAGACGCCCTTCGAGGGAAATCTCGATCCCGAGCAATCCTCGTTCGTGCAATGGCTCGGTGGACTTCAAGTGGAAAACCCCCAGGTGCAGGAAGCGGTAAAGCACCTGCAATACCAGATCAAGGAGGTGTATCGCGCGGTCGGCACCATCTCCGATTTTCTGGAAATAGACGAATCCGAGCTGGCCAAGGACGTTTACATCGCTGAAGTATTGCCCAGCATTGAGAGTATTCAGCAGTATGTCGCCAACGTAAAAACCCCGATCAACGAAGCTCTGGCTCTCTATGACGAACTGGTGCGCCATGGTCAGGATGTGACCGTCGGGTTGTTGGCCGCGGCTGAAATAAAGCTGGATTCCATCGTGCAGGCTACCGAAAATTCCGTGGCCCAGAGTGTCGAGGCGGGGGAAGGCCTGGCCCGATCGATGATATGGCTGGTGGCCATTGCGCTTCTGGTTGGTGTTGCCGTTGCCGTTGTTCTGGGCCTGTCCATTGCTCGAAGCATTGCCCGGCCCCTGGCGAAAACCGTTGCGATGCTTAATGCATTGGAGCGTGGTCACCTTGACCAACGGCTGCAATTGGTTCGTGATGACGAGATCGGGGACATGGCGCGAACCATGGACGCCTTCGCTGAAAGTCTGCAAAATGAAATCGTGGCCGCGTTGCAGAAACTCGCCCACGGGGACATTACCTTCAGCATCACCCCTCGTGATGAGCGGGACCTGATCCGTGGCGCCATCAAAACGCTGGGGGAAGATCTCAATGAGATTCTCGGCCAAGTCAAGCTGGCGGGGGAGCAGATTGCCTCGGGCAGTGCTCAGGTGTCGGATTCCAGCCAGTCCCTCTCGCAGGGGGCTACGGAATCGGCGAGCTCGTTGGAGCAGATTACCAGTTCCATGAGCCAAATGGCTTCGCAGACCAAGCTAAACGCTGAAAATGCCAGTTTGGCTAGCCAGTTGGCGACGCAGGCGAAGCAGGCGGCCGAAGGCGGTAATTCTCAGATGGTGGAGATGGTTGAAGCCATGGGGGAGATCAACGCCTCAAGCCAGAGTATATCGAAAATCATCAAGACCATTGACGAAATTGCTTTTCAAACCAACCTGCTGGCGTTGAATGCCGCCGTTGAGGCGGCGCGAGCCGGACAGCATGGCAAAGGGTTTGCAGTCGTTGCCGAAGAAGTTCGCAACCTTGCTGCTCGTAGTGCCAAAGCCGCCCAGGAAACGGCGGAACTGATTGAGGGTTCCGTTAAAAAAGTGGCGACCGGTTCGCAGATCGCCAATAAAACGGCTGATTCCCTTGATGAAATCGTCAAAGGGATAAGCAAGGTAACCGATCTGGTGGCGGAAATTGCGGCGGCTTCGAATGAACAAGCCCAGGGGATTGCTCAGGTCAACGTTGGATTGACCCAAATCGATCAGGTCACCCAACAGAATACGGCAAATTCGGAGGAAAGTGCTTCCGCGGCAGAGGAACTCTCAAGTCAGGCCAATCATTTGCAGGATATTTTGGCGCGCTTCAAATTAAAAAATGGATCCAATCTAATCAAACTGAGCGGTTCGCAGTCTCTTCCTGCCGTCGCGATGGACCCGTTGTCCTTTGGGGATGACGATACGCAAGATGGCTGGGGAGAATAAAGGGGATGATTCTGGAAAGAATCCCCGGTGTTTGGCGCCGATGACCGACCAGCACGGGAGTCTCGAAATCCGACATTTAAAAGGGCTCAGCTGATTTCAGCTGAGCCCTTTTAAATGTCGCCACGGGTTTCCCGCATTTTGAATGAACAAGGCGAAGGAGAAGGCGGTTAAAGTCCCGACAGAATCACGAAGGGAAGATCCAATCCCGCACTTTCCAGCAGAGCGCCGGTGGCCTCTTTCCCCTCCCCGATTTTTTCGCTCAGACGGTAGTTTTTTTCCAGCCAGACCAGGTAGGGGAGGTTTCCGGAGAGCGAAAAACCGAATGCTTGGGCCATCTCCAAGAGTGCCTCCGACTCCAATTGCCGGCCGATTTCCCGGGGTGCCGCCAGGTAATGGGTGGGGAAGTCGACGACGCTGCGGTCGAGGCTGGCCATGAACAACTGTTTTTCAATCGCCGGCAGGGCGCCAAAATCGACTTCGCACCAATCGGCCGGACGGGTGGAGAGAAGCGCCCGGCAGGCAAAGGGACGCACCGGATAGATGCCGCAGGTGCCCTCCCCAGCCAGAAACGGGCAGTCACCCAGCTGTTGCCGTTGCATTTTAAGGTAGGCCTTGAGGTCGGTAATTCCCGGCAGCAGCCGGCGCAGCCGGGCTACGTAGTCGTCCAGTGCCGTTGCTTGGGCTGCGGTCAGGCTTTGGGCGACCAACAGCGCTTCGGTGTAGCCGGCGTTGACGGTCAGGGTACAGCAGTTGCGACAGCCCTTGCCGCAGAAAATCCTTCCTCCTCGCCGCGCATAGTCTTCAATGACGTCCCGGAGTTGTCGGTCAAAGCTGCTCTGCTGACGGCAAATTTCGATTTTAAGCCGACTCCACATAGAGGTTTTTCCTTGAAATACTCGCTTCGGTCGGTTTAAGTAGCTCGGCGGATTGCGTCTGGTTTTGCCGCCAGGCAGCAGCGACGGTTGCCGTCTGGATGATCGGATTTTCCCCAGATTACCCCAATTTAAAAATGGGCGCCAGTGTCCTGTTGCCTCACCCGCGGCATCTCGGGTACAGTATCCCCATCTGATTAAAGAGGTGTGCCATGCCAGAAAATCCTCCCGCGACGGTGTTTGATGTGCTGCTCCCGGCCCGGGCCTTTAGTGAAAAGACGATTGGCCACGCCGGCGGCTCGGCAACCTGCGTTTCTTGAAAAAGACTTCAAGGCTGGCGAGGAACTCACCAACCCCTTCAAAAAGAAGCGTCACCTCATCGAACAGAAATACCGCCAATTAATCAACAAGTTGCTCGGATTAGAACCCTAGTCCCGCCGACCGGGTGAAGAACAGGAGATTCCATGCCGGCCCTATCCATCGATACCCTGGCCATCGTGCTGGTCGAACCCCAGAGTCCGGGAAATATCGGCATGGTCTGTCGGGCCATGGCCAATTTCGGGGTGTGTGACCTGCGTCTGGTCAATCCCTGCCAGTACCTGCATCCCGAGGCTCGCAAATTTGCCGTGGCCGCCCACCATCTGCTCGGGCAGGCGCGGGTTTTTGCCGACCTGCCCGCCGCCATCGCCGACTTGCATCTGACCGTGGCGACTACCCGGCGCAGTGGCCGTCTGCGCGGCGAATTGCTCGATATTGCGGAGGTACCGGCATTGCACGGGGAGCTGCCGGCGGGCGGGCGAATGGGACTGGTGTTCGGCCGCGAGGATGTCGGTCTGACCAGCGACGAGGTGGCCCAGTGTTCCCATGCCGCCACCATCGCCACCTCGGCCGAGGTCGGCTCCATTAATCTAGCGCAGGCGGTGCTGCTGTTCGTTCACGAACTCGCCAGGCCTCCCCGGACGACTCAAGTAGCGGCGGAGCGCGACCTGCCGGAACAGGGGGATATCGAGGGGCTGTTCGGGCAGATCGAAAGCGTATTGTCGCGGATCGCTTTTCTCAACCAGAAAAAGCCCGAAGGGGTGATGAACCGCCTGCGGCAGATTCACCAGCGTGCCGGACTTGACCGCCGCGAGCTGCTGATGTTGCGGGGGATGTGGACCCAGATCGCCTGGAGTGTCCGGGACTGGAAGGGACGCAAGCGGGGCGATGAATAGACGGGGAAAAGGGAACCAAAAACAATTGACATCGTCTGGTCCATGTGATACTTAATGCAGGTTTTTCACCTATATAACGGATTGCGGAACCCGCCTCGATGCGCGAAGACAGGCACCAACTATTCAAATCACTTGGGTTTCTTTCAAGTGTTGGAATCTCCATGGTGGCGTCGACCATGATCGGTCTCGCCATGGGTTGGTGGCTGGACAAGAAATTCGATACGAATCCATGGTTTACTCTGATTTTCCTCGGGTTGGGCATCGTTTCGGCGTTTCGCAATGTGTATATTCTGACCGAGCGGGAATTGCGGCGGCAGAAAGAGGATAATCAGGGAGACGGTGGCAAGTCAGGATGAACAACTGCTGAGTGCCCTGTCCCGGCGCAACTGGATCATCCTCGCCGGTTATGTTCTTGTCAGCCTGCTGTGGCGCTCGGTGCCGGTAACTCTGGGGGTTCTTTCGGGCGGACTGCTGGTGATTCTTGGTTATTACTGGCGTTATAATGCCCTGTGCCGGTTGCTTGGGGAACCGTCTCAGTTTGCCGCGAAAAGTTTTCAATTCGGTTATTTTGTTCGCCTGGCCGCATTGGGGAGTGCGCTTTTTCTACTCATAGTCAAGGCGCAAGTCGATCTCATCGCATTGGCAGTCGGGCTCTCGGTGGTGCTGTTGAATGTTCTTGGCACGACCATAAAGCGATTGTTTGATCAAGGAGGCAGTAACAAGTCATGACACATCCTTTTCTTTTTCTTCAGTGGCTCGAAGGGCAATTGAATATGCATGTTGGCAACCATGTCACATATACATGGTTCGTCATGCTTCTGTTGATTGTCCTGGCCTTAATTGCGGCCCGTGCTGTCAAGATGGTTCCCGCCGGTTGGCAGAATCTGATGGAAGTGGTTGTCTCCGGGATTGAAAATCTCATCGAGGATACCATGGGGCACAAAGGCAAGGCTTATTTTCCCTTGCTGGCGACTTTTGCCCTGTTTATCCTGGTATCGAACCTGGTGGGCTTGATCCCCGGCTTCTATCCGCCTACGGCCAGCCTGAATACCAACGTGGCTCTGGCCCTCACCGTTTTTGCCATGACCCACATTGTGGGGGTCAAGGAACACGGCTTTGCTTATCTGAAACACTTCATGGGGCCGATTGCGGCGCTGGCGCCATTGATCTTTATTATCGAGATTATCGGTCATCTGGCCCGTCCCCTGTCGCTCTCGTTACGTCTTTTCGGCAATATGTATGGTCATGAAATCGTGTTGATGATTTTCATGTTGCTGGTGCCGTTCTTGCTGCCGGTGCCGATGATGCTGATGGGGGTTCTGGTTGCCTTGATTCAGACCTTCGTCTTTACCTTGCTGGCGATGATCTACATCGCGGGCGCCCTTGAAGAAGCCCATTGATTTTCCCGATCCCGGGAATTAAGTCCTATACCGTATAGGAACAATCAAACCGCGGAAAAACAGAAGAGGAGTAGAAACATGGAATTTTTTGCTTGGAGCATGATCGCCGCCGGTATCGGCATGGGTCTCGGTTCTTTCGGAACCGGCATCGGCCAGGGTCTGGCCATCAAAAGCGCTGTTGAAGGTGTTGCCCGCAATCCCGGCGCCAGCGGTAAAATCCTGACCACCATGATGATCGGTCTCGCCATGGTCGAGTCCCTGGCCATCTACGTTTTCGTTGTTGCCATGATCATCCTGTTCGCCAACCCCTTCACCGAAAAAGTGATGGAACTGGCTGCCAAGTAAGTTTCGATTATTGAAACGTAAAAAGGGGCGTGTCCGCAAGGACGCGCCCCTTTTTTATTAAATGTGCGCCGTTATGGTCAACGCGGTCCACGATTGCGGAAAATCCGCATGAAAAGCACACCCAAGATCGAAAGACACAATCCGACGCAGATGAAAAGATAACCGATTCCCGTTCCCTGCCCCCAGCCGAAGAGGTCATCTTTACCGACGATAATGACGATCCCGGCGCCGGTGAATGTCGCAAGGCCACCGATGATGTAGAGTGAAAATGCGCAGATTGCTAAGATGAGACCCGTTTCCTTGAACATGCAGTCTTTTCCTTTTTGATGGCTAATATGATAAAAATACAGCAAATTCTGTTAAAATGAAGCTGTTTGACCGGGAATTCAACCACAGTGCGGTTAAATTGTCCAGAATCTATTATTGTATTAGCGGTAGCATTTTGCAGGCAACGGCAATCGGTTCGAAAGATTTATGGCAGAAGGTTGGTGACGGCGGAGGCATGTTGGAAAAGTTTCTTTGGGTCCGGTACAACGATTGACTTTTCGTTTGCGGTATGTTAATCAGGTTCGCTGTATATAAAAACTATACATGGGGGTCTGCCCGAGAGGCAGGCGTAGCGCCGATTTTCAATAGAACCGCGGCCCAAACACGATAATTTAATTATCCAGGGCTGCTAGATAATTTTAACGGAGTTAGGAGGAGCTTAATGCAACATGCCCTGTCACGATTGTTGATGTCCTTGGTACTGCTGTTGTTTCTGGTGTTGCCGGCGATAGCGGAAAACGGGCTGGCTATTGATCCCAAAGCCTGTCTGGAGTGTCATGAAGATGTCGTTTCCGTCGAGGAGTTCAGCGCCTCGGTTCACGGACAGAACGCCTGCACGAGTTGTCACGTCGAGTTATCCGACTTGCAGGGACACATGGACGGCATGGTCATGCCCAAGCCGGTAAGCTGCGTGCGCTGCCACAAGCCGCAGACCGCTGAACATTATGCCAGCGTCCACATGATCAATGATGTCTCCTGCGCCGACTGCCATTCCGATATTCATACGCTCACTGCCTGGAAGGGCGACGACAAAAAAGTCGTCGAGAAATGTATCAGTTGTCACGATGATCATACGGATTACCTCGACTCTGTCCACGGCCAGGGGGTCATGGCGGGAAATACCGACTCGGCGGCCTGTCATGACTGTCACAACCTGCATGAAATCAAACCTCTCGGCGACCCCAATTCCCGTGAAAACCGTGAATTCCACACAAGTGTTTGTCTGAAGTGTCATGCCAACGAAGAAATGATGGAACGCAACGGCGTATTCAATGTCGCTGTTGAAACGTACATGGAAAGCTACCACGGTAAGAACTACCGCCTTGGTTTTCCCGAGTTGGTTGCGGGTTGTGCCGACTGTCATACCTCCCACAACGTTCTGCCGGCCTCCGATCCGAAATCGAGTGTGAACGAGGCAAATCTGGTCGACGTCTGCGCAAAGTGCCATGCGAACGCAACCCCGTTGTTCACCATGTACTATGCTCATGGGTCGCATGACAAGGACAAATACCCGATTCTCTATTACACCTTCCTGGCGATGACCGGCCTGCTGGTTTCGACCTTTGGGGTATTCTGGATTCATTCCCTGCTCTGGATGTTCCGTGGCTTTGTGGAAACCCGCGAGAAGAAGCGTGAATTGATGGAACACGGCCTGACCCATCATATTGACGAACCGTACAAGATGTACCGCCGTTTCACCAAGCGCCATGTGTTCCTGCACTTTCTGGTTATCGTCAGTTTTCTCGGCCTGTCCCTGACCGGTCTGCCCCTGAAATTCGCGGATCAGCCCTGGGCCAAGTCTTTTATGGACTTCTTCGGATCGGCCGCCAATGCCGCCTTGATTCACCGTTTCTGCGCCGGGATTACCTTCATCTATTTCGGCCTGGCGATTTACATGTCGATCCACTATCTTTTCATCCGTCAGGATATACGCGGGAATGTCCTCCAGCGCCTGTTTGGCCCAGAGTCGCTCTGCCCCAATTTCCGGGACATTCGGGACGTAACCAATATGGTCCGTTGGTTCCTGTTCCGCGGACCGAAACCAACTTTCGATCGTTGGACCTATTGGGAGAAATTCGACTTCATCGCGGTCTTTTGGGGTATGTTCGCCATTGGTGGTTCCGGTTTGATGCTCTGGTTCCCCGAGTTCTTCGGCTTTTTCCTCCCTGGTTGGGCCTTCAACGTGGCGACCATCGTTCATTCGGACGAGGCGCTGCTGGCAACCGGATTTATCTTCACCGTTCACTTCTTCAACACCCACGGCCGGCCGGAAAAATTCCCGATGGACTTTGTTATCTTCAACGGCGAAATGCCGAAGGAAGAATTTATCCACGAGCGTGGGGATCAGTGGAAGCGCTACCAGGCGGAAGGCATTCTCCACAAATATGAGAAGACGAAGCCTAGCGGCATCCTTTACGATTTCTTCTTTAAGGCATTTGGTTTCACCGCCGTGTTTATTGGCATATCACTTGTCGTTTTGATGGTTTATGCCTTCATGCACGGATCGCACTAGGCCTTTAATCGGCACTAAAAGAGAAAGGCCGCCAGCGATGGCGGCCTTTCTCTTTTTTTTCGATGCAAATTCAGCCAGTTGATTTAGAATAATTAGAAACTCATCCCTTAACGCTTCCGGCTCGGGAATGATGCGAAGCCGATTTTCTAAAAGGGTATTCCCCCAAACTATTCTCAAATTCGAATATTCGTTCATGTTTCCCAGTAATTGACATTCGTGGAATAGACCGTTTTGTATATTCATCACTGGTTTAATGGGCCAATAATTACCATTGAAGAAGGGATTTTAAATGAAAACGTTGCCTGAAATCGTCACCGCATTTGCCAAAGGAATTGCTCGCAGCCGGGTTTCCCTGCTCGGCGCCATGATCGTCACGGTGACTACGCCGTTTTTGTTCGGAGCAATTCTTTATGACGTTCTATTTCACATCGATAACACCTACTTTTCCGGGGCAATTTACATGCTGGTTGGGCCGGCATTCGTAGGTGGCCTGGTCCTGGTTTTTCTCGGCCTCTTTTTTTTCAAGGGCAAAGAAGAAGTTCGGCTGTTCACTCTTGAGTATCTTAAAGGATATTTTACCGAACCGGAAAAATTCAGCAGGATGCGGAAGTTGGTTTTTTTCGCGGTATTCCTGACCTGCATCAACCTGCTGATCTTTTCGATGCTTGGCTACCGGGCGTACCATTACATGGAATCCGTCGGGTTCTGTGGCGAGTTCTGTCACACGGTCATGAATCCCGAAAGAACCGCTTATCTCAACTCCCCCCATTCGCGGGTGCCTTGCGTGGAATGCCATATCGGCTCCGGCGCCGACTGGTTCGTCAAATCAAAAATTTCAGGCGCCCGCCAACTCTTCGCGGTCGCTTTCAACACCTACCCCCGCCCGATCGAAACCCCGGTTCATGGCCTGCGCCCGGCCCGAGATACCTGCGAGGAGTGCCATCGTCCCGAAATGTTTCACGGTGACAAGCTGGTGGTCAAAGATATTTTTCTCGAAGATGAAAAAAACACCCATGTCAAGACCGTACTGCTCATGAAAATCGGCACGGCAGGCGATCGCGCCATCAGTTCCCACGGGATTCACTGGCATGTGGCGCCGGAAAATAAAATCTATTACAAGGCTTCGGGGCGCGACCGTATGACCATCCCCGAGGTCACTCTTGCCAAACAGGACGGCAGCACCCTGGTTTACCGATCCGGCGATGCCGATGAGCTGGGCGAGGAAGCCGAACTTCGCGAAATGGATTGTATCGATTGCCACAACCGGCCGACCCATATCTACCTTTCGCCGCGAGTGGCGGTCGACAACCAGATCCTGAGCGGCGCCATCGACAGCAGCATTCCGTTCATCAAGAAAAAGGCCATGGAAGTCATTACCAAGGAGTATGCTTCGCAAGAGGAAGCCAAGGAGGCGATCGCGGTCGAACTCAACGAGTTCTACAGAAAAAACTTTTCCAGCGTGGCTGAAGAAAAAACCGATCAGTTGAAGAAGTCCATTGCCGGGATTCAGAAGGCTTATGCGGACAACGTGTTTCCCGAGATGAACATCAAGTGGGGAACCTACACCAACCACCTGGGCCATAATGACGATGTCGGCTGTTTCCGCTGCCACGATGAAGAGCATGAAACGGAGACTGGTGAGGTTATCTCCATGGATTGCGACACCTGTCATACCATTCTGGCCGAAGAGGAAGCAGACCCGGAAATTCTCAAGACCCTTTCCGGAATGTGACCCTTGCATAACCATTGGGCGGCAAAACCAAAAGCCCCATCACCGGTTCGGTGATGGGGCTTTTTCCAGGTATCGCCAGTGCGATTTCTGCTGCTGACTTCCTCGCTTTGCGGGGCAAAGCGATTTATCCCCTGACGGGGTCGGTTGGTACTATGTTTTATTGTGTGTTCAGATCGGTATAATCCTCCTTTCCTTTCTTTCAGTTTACCCCGACTTCCGGGGAATGCAAAGGAGGAGGAAAAATTTAGCGGATTTCGGGTCAAAAACGAATAACCGAGGACGCCCAAGTCAGGCCAGCGCCGAAAGTAACCATGCCGACCAGGTTTCCCGGAGCGATTTTCCCACTGCGGCGGGCTTCGTCGATGGCAATGGGGATCGATGCGGAAGAGGTATTGCCGAGGCGATCGACGTTGACATAGACTTTTTCTGCCGGGATGTCGAAGCGTTTCGCGACCGCTTCGATAATGCGCAGATTTGCCTGATGGGGAATGAGCAGATGGAGTTGGTCCGGAGCAATGCCGGCCTCCTGAAGAACCTGCTGCATGGCATTGGTCATGGCGGTTACGGCGTGACGAAACACCTCTTTGCCCGCCATGTGGATGGTATGAAGTTGGGCCGCGGCATTTTCCGGGGTCGGCGGGTTGATGCTTCCGCATCCAGGGTTGTACAACAGTTTGGCGCAGGAGCCGTCACTGCCGAGGCAGCAATGAATAATGCCGCGATTGTCGACGGAAGGCCCAAGAACGACCGCCCCGGCGCCGTCGCCAAACAGCACGCAGGTGTCCCGATCTTGCCAGTTGACCATGGAAGTGAGGATTTCCGCGCCAATCACCAGGGCGCGTCGATAGCCGGCCGCGGCCATCATGGCCGAGGCGATCCGCAGGCTGAAAAGAAAGCCGGAGCAGGCGGCCGAAACATCGAACGCCACCGCGTTTCTGGCACCGAGTTTATCCTGGATCATGCAGGCCGTGGCCGGAAATTTCATGTCCCCGGTGACCGTCCCGAGAATGATCAGATCGATCTCCTCGGCTTTAACACCAGCATCGTCAAGGGCATTCACGGCCGCTGCGGAGGCCAGATCGGACAGAGAGGTTCCCGGCTCGACAATGCGCCGCTCTCTGATCCCCGTGCGGGCGATGATCCAGTGATCGGAAGTGTCGACTATTTTTTCCAGATCGGAATTGGTAAGAACCTTTTCCGGAACACACCGGCCCGTTCCGAGAATCATTGCATGAGGGGTATTGAGCATTTTATTTCTCCCGGATACTTACAGACAGCGCAAAAGATAGCACTTTTAGTCCGACAGCTCAAGGGTTGGGGACGTTAAATGTCGGAAATGCCGGCGGGAATGGGTCAGCCCTCTGGCTCCGGCGCGGGGGCCTCGGCATCGGCAAGGTGTTTCATCATCCGAGCCTCTTTCAGCGTCAGGTGCAGGTCGCGCTGGGGAAAGGGGATATCGATATCTTCTTCGCGAAAACGTTGATCGATGAACTGCAAAATCTCGCTACGGATCGTCAGCATCCGATCAACGTTGGAGATCCAGACCCGCAGTTCGAAATTCAACGAGCTGTCGCCGAAGGCGGTGAATATCGGCGAAGGTTCGGGTGTTTCAAGAACATCCTTGCACGCCTGGGCCGATTCGCGCAGCAGGGTAAGAACTTGGGGCACGTTGCTGCCGTAGGCGACACCGACTGGAATGACAACCCTGGCCATGCTTGTGGTCAAGGTCCAGTTGGTCACTTTCTGCGAGATCAATTCCGAATTGGGTACGATGATTTCCGACTTGTTGATCGTTTCAACAACGGTCGAACGCATGCCGATTTTGCGAACGGTGCTCCATTGGTCCTCAATGACGATTACGTCGCCAACTCGGACCGGTCTCTCGAACAACAGGATTAAGCCGCTGAGGAAGTTATTGACGATATTCTGCAGGCCGAAACCGATACCGATGCCGAACGCCCCGGCCAGGACGGCAAAATTTTTCAATTCGAAGCCGGCCATGCTCATGGCAAACAGGAAACCGATGAAAACGATGGAATAATGCAGCAGTTTTTTTATGGCGTCGCGAACTCCGCGGTCAAAATCCCGGTGAGGAAAAATCTGAGCTTCCAGCACGGCACGCAGAAACCAGGAAGATGAAATGGCCAGGTAAAGAATCAGTATCACCAGCACGACCATGTAAAGGGAAATCTCGGTTTCCCCGAGGGTCATGCTTTTATCCATCAACGCGCTCCAGGCCTGTCCAACTGAGTCATAAATCGCCCAAACGACCAGCAGAGAGAGAAGTGAATAGCTGCCGATGAAAACCTGCAGAATATTGGACAGACGGGCGGTCAGCTCGTCGCCATAGCGATAAAAGAAAGGATGGCGGATCACCACGGGGTGGGTCAGCAGAAACCGAATCCCGCCGTGACCGAGGCGGATGGTCATGGCCACGAACAGGCTCAGGAAAACGGTATTGACCGAAGAAACGATCAGTCGCGAGGACAGATTGCTGTATCCGGTGATCTGGGCGAACAGCGCGACCAGCAGCACTCCGGCGCCAACTTTCAGGGCGAAGGTGAAAACATCCATCCGGTCGTCATGGGCCTTGATGTTGCGTTTGGCGAGAATCCACAGAAAAGGAATCCCCATCAGACACAAAAAAGTCAGGTACAGGCGGTAAAGAGGGGCCGGAAAGCCTATCAAGTGTAAAATCTGGGTGATGATGAAAAGAGCCGCCAGCAAGTACACCATGAATTTTTTGCGGCGATTGGCCAGTAGTCCGGAAACCAGAAGTGCGGCGGTCAGGGCGGCCAGCATCGAAATGCCGAGCCGCCAGAGGGACGGAGGGTTCGTGTACAAAGCGCTGAGCGAGATGATGGCAACGAAAATTCCCGTAGCCCAGGGGTGAATGGCGATAAAGTGCCATTCCTCGGTAATCTGCGAGCCGCGCCGGTGATGACGGATAAACAGGGCCAAAGCCAGGGCCAGAATGACCTGCAGGATCGGCAGCCAGGCTCTTTCGGTGAGGAACTCCCATTTGAACTTTTGCACTTCATCGATGCCGCTTTTTAGCGATATCCAAAGGTCGGAATTGAACTGGAGGTAAAAATCTGGATTGACAAACGAATGGGTGGTCTTCTTAAAGGTTTGCTGGCGCAGGTTGCTCAGCGCGTTGTCGATCTGGTTCTGCACTTCGAGCAGTCCCGTTTGCAGCTCGGTCACATCCTTTTGCAGCGCGACCAACGGGGCGGTGACCTCGGCCGCCCGGTTGACGATG
>MHXM01000077.1 GCA_001825565.1 Desulfuromonadaceae bacterium GWC2_58_13 | reverse complement strand
GCCCGGCGAATGTGTCGATTATAAATGTAAAAATGGCTTATGGGATGTTGTAACTCCGCTCTATGTGGGAACCATGCATCTGGGAAACATATACTCCGGGCAATTTTTTTATCGCGATGAAGAAGAGGATGAGGAATTTTTTGCCAAGCAAGCAGAGACCTATGGATTTGATAAAGCGGCCTATTTAGATGCCTTTCGACGCATCCCGAGGTATGACAGGGAGACCATCAAGCATCTGATGGGTTTTCTGGTTAAATTTACTACATATGTTTCCGAAATCGGTCTTGCCAACATACTTCATGAAAAGGAGATCCGTGAACGTAGGCAGGCGGAGGAGACCTTACGGAAAAGAGAAGCCCATTTGCGTACATTGATCGAGACGATCCCCGATCTGGTGTGGTTGAAAGATCCGGAGGGTGTTTACCTATCCTGCAATCCTAAATTCGAACGATTTTATGGGGCAAAAGAAGCCGATATCGTTGGTAAAACAGATTATGATTTTGTGGACCGGGACTTGGCGGATTTTTTTCGCGGAAAGGATAAAGCGGCCATGGCGAGAGGGAATCCCAGCGTGAATGAAGAAGAACTGACCTACGCCGACGACGGCCACAGGGAACTGGTCGAAACCATCAAAACCCCCATGTATGATTCCGAAGGCAAGCTTGTCGGTGTGCTCGGGATTGCTCGCGATATCAGCGAGCGCAAGTTGGCGGAAGTGTCGCTGCGCGATGGCGACCGGATAAAAAACGAGTTTATCTCCACCGCCGCGCACGAACTGCGAACCCCCCTGAACGCGATACTGGGTTTCTCCGACCTGCTGATGCAGGACGATTTGACCGTGGAACAGCGGAAAGAATACCTGGCCATCGTTATCGAAAAGACGCAAATCCTCAATGGCATCGTCAACGACCTGCTGAATCTCAGCCGCATCGAGGCGGGGGGCGGTATTTCACTCAACAGGGCGTTGTGCGATATCAACCAGGTGATCGGAAGTTGGACGGACCAGTTGCGGAAGGATGATCTGGGTCATCGTATCGAGAGCAGCTTTTCCAGGATGCCGGTTCTGCTCTACGCGGATCGGGACAAGGTCATTCAGGTACTTGAAAATCTGCTGTGCAATGCGATCAAATTCTCCTCTCGGACCAGCAGGATTCGGCTCGCGGGTGAGATTATCGGCGGAAGCTATCAAGTCAGTGTCGAAGACGAGGGGGGAGGCATGACGCCGGACCAGGCCGCTCGTATTTTCGACAAGTTTTACCGGGTCGACGCCTCCCACACCGCCCCGGGCGGCCTCGGGCTCGGCTTGAGCATTGCTCGAACCATTGTCGAGGCCCACGGCGGTAAAATTTTCGTGGAGAGCGAGGCGGGCCGGGGCACCCGGGTCTGCTTCACCCTTCCTCTGCCCGCCACCCCTGCTTCCGGGGAATAATCCCGGCGTCTTGCGCAACGGCGTCGGTAAAAAGCCGTCCGCGGAAGGCTCGGTCGCGCCCAGCGAATTCGCCGGAACCTTTTCGGTTATGGGCAATCTTCCTGGTTGAATCCACGAATTTACTTGTTCAATCGCCGAAGCAGATGCCGAGATCGCGGGCCGTCAGCACCGTATCCCCATCGGCACGGACCCTCTTTTGGATCCCCAGCGCTTCTCCCAGCGGGACCAGAGCAATATCCGGTGAATGGAGTCCGACCATGTGGTCGAATTTCCCCAGCTCGATGGCCCGCACGGCCGCTGCTCCAAAGCGCAGGGCCAGCAGGCGGTCGAAGGTCGTCGGCGAGCCGCCCCGCTGCAAGTGCCCCAAAACCATGGAACGCGAGTCCTTGCCGGTGCGCTGGGTGATCTCCTTGGCGACATGCTCGGCCATGCCGCCCAAAACCACGTGCTGGCGACCGATTTCCGCCGGCCCCTTGGTGACCACCTCACCCCCCTTGGGGATGGCGCCTTCGGCCACGACCACGATGGCGTACTTGCGGCCATGCAGCTCGTTGTCCATCAGCTTGTCGCAGACCTTTTCGATATCGAAGGGGATCTCCGGAATCAGGATCACGTCCGCGTTCCCCGAGATGCCGCTGTTCAGGGCGATAAAACCGGCATTACGCCCCATCACCTCCACCACCATGACCCGGTCATGGGACTTGGCCGTCGAGTGCAACCGGTCGATCGCCTCGGTGGCGATGCTGACCGCCGTATCGAAACCGAAGGTGATGACGGTTCCCCCCATGTCGTTGTCGATGGTCTTGGGCACACCCACAACCGGCATCCCCTTTGCGGCAAAGCGGTGGGCAATCTCCAGACTGCCGTCGCCGCCCACGGCCACCAGCGCATCGAAGCGCAGCCGGCGGAAGTTTTCCATCACCTTGTCCGACAGATCTCGATGTTCCCATTCGCCGGCCGCATTGCGGATCGGCATCATGAACGGGTTTCCCTTGTTGGTGGTCCCAAGGATGGTGCCTCCCACGCTGGCGATGCCGTCCACCTTCTCCGGCGTCAGGTTAATGATCTCATCGGGATTCAGCAGACCGGCATAGCCCGATTTGATGCCGTAAACCTCCCATTGCCGGTTGTAGGCGGCCATGGTGACCGCCTCGATGACGGCATTTAAACCCGGCGCATCGCCACCGCCGGTATTGATGCAGATCTTCATTCGCTTTTGCATGGGGCACCTCTGCTGAAGTTGGAGAAGCTGGATAATTGATTGCAGTGTTAATTCAGGGGACGTCCGGTTGGTAGGATAACACAACAAATCACACGCCGATATCCTCGTTCCACAACTCCGGCCTGGCCTCGATGAACCCGCGCATCAGGCGGATGCACTCATCGTTTTGCAGCACCTCAACCCGTACCCCACGAACGCGGAGCCATTCCTCCTCCCCCCGAAAGGTGCGATTTTCGCCGATGATCACCTGGGGAATGCCGTACAGCAGGACGGCGCCGCTGCACATCGAGCAGGGGGACAGGGTCGTGTACAGGACCGATTCCCGATAGATCGCCGCCGGCTGCCGCCCGGCATTTTCCAGCGCATCCATCTCGCCGTGAAGAATCGCGCTGCCGTTCTGCACCCGCCGGTTGTGACCCCGACCAATCATTTTTCCGTCGTGCACCAGCACCGAGCCGATGGGAATCCCTCCTTCGGCAAGCCCCTTCCGGGCTTCCTCGATGGCCGCCGCCATGAATTTATCCATGATGATTTTGTTCCTTTCCCAAGGTGGTCAGTTTGTTACCGGTTCAGTTCATGCCACCATTTTACCAGCAGAAACACCAGCACGCCCAACCCGGTTCGCCAGGCGTGGTTAGGGACCGGTCCCGGACCGGTGTGTTTTTTTTCGTCCGGCTTCGAGGCCGTCCTTCCGATACGTCGGATAATGCCGTCGGAGCAAAGCACAAAACCGGTGGCACCCTGGGTCCGGACCGTCTGAAACACCCGGTCGAAAGCGGGTTGGCGAGCTCGGCTTTCGCCGTCGGCGGAAGGCTTCGTGGGCCGGGGAGGAGCCCTGCGCGGCTTGGGGGCGCCCTGTTCCTCGAATGGGAACAGCTCCTTCAACCGTTTCAGATATATGGCAAACTTAGCCGCTAAAATGTCCTGCGGCGGGGGAGGCGCCTTTGGCCGGGGCTGAGGCCGGGGTTTCTCCTTGGGGGGCTCCTTTGGTCGAGGCGCGGGACCTGTTCGAGTGGCAGCCGCCGGTTTGCTGGCAGGTCCAGGCTTTTGCGGCTGAGGCCACAACGCAGCATCGTGGCGGGCGCGCTCCTCGGGGTCGGCCAGGATCTTGTAGGCCTGGTGAATCCGGCTGAACCGTTCGTTTTGGCCGGGGACACCGGGGTTAAGGTCGGGGTGCCACTTCTTGGCCAGGCGTCGGAATGCGGTTTTGATTTCCTTCGGGGAGGCATGGCAATCAACGCCGAGAATGTCATAACAGTTATTTTGCACGGACGGACTCCCTTGTTTTAAGGGACTCCGTCCGTGGAGAAGGTCTATGAAATTTCAACGTCAGGTGAAGATAAAGAATTTACTTATCGGTTATGTCGGATCGATGGATGGATTTCTTTAGCAAAAAAATATTTTTCGGATGGAGCTCAACGCATCACTCGGGGAGTACGGTGCCGGGTTGTGTTGGGGACGTTGTTCATTTGTCGACTAGCGTCAGCAGCGAAGGCTCATTTTTTACTAACTGTTCCCCGCGAGCGGCGGCAACACTCACTCCTGATCGACTGAGACCCAGATGTTGCCCAACTTCAACGCCGCTCCGCCCGATATGTCGGACGGCAAGGTAGCAGACGATACTTCGGGCTTCGGCAATCCCGGCCGCTCGGGTCCTCAGTCGTAGGGCATCGGGTTCGACGGCGAAGCGATCACAGACCTTGCCGATCAATTCGCGGAGGCTGATGCTGGTTGAGATCTCCGGCGCCAGTTCTCGTCGCCTGCCCAGTTCTTCGATAAAATCGCCACTTCCCAGGATTCTGTCGTCATACGGTCCATCGGGAAGGTTTGTTTTTCGTCTGCCGCTGCTGGTCAAATCGTCTCGCTTGCCCAGCGTGACGCCATCCGCTATGAACTGGCGATAGCGACGCCTTGCCGCATCTTTTCCCTTCGCAAACAGGGCGAGGATATCGTCCACCACCTGCCCATTTAGCTCGCCCTTCCCCAGGACGACACCATGACCGGACCAGGGATAGTCGTCGAGAGCGGAAAGGTCGGCCACCAGTCCGGCCCGCAACGGATTAAGATGAATGTAGCGAACCAGTTCGAGAAGATAAGAATCCTCCTCGCAGACAATCGATTTGTACCGGTTCTGGAAGAGATGTCCCGAGCGTTTGTGGCGGAGGTTGAAATAGATGGCATAGCCGGTGAGGAGTCTGCGCATGAAGGTAGCCAACCGAGTCCGGCGTGGGCAGAGCAGGAGATGAACGTGGTTGGTCATCAACGACCAGGCGAAGCATTCAGTGCCGGTTTGAACGAGGAGTTTCGAGAGGTTAACGAGAAATCTTTTGCGGTCAGCGTCGTCCCGGAAAATGTCGCAGCGGTCAACGCCGCGAATGATCACATGTTGGA
>MHXM01000076.1:28324-32064 GCA_001825565.1 Desulfuromonadaceae bacterium GWC2_58_13 | reverse complement strand
CCATGGTCAGAGCATAGGACGGGGTACAGACCAGGGCGCTGGAACGGTAATCCTGCATGATCATCAGCTGCTTATCGGTATTGCCGCTCGACATGGGGATGACCGATGCGCCGATGCGCTCGGCCCCGTAATGAAGCCCGAAAGCGCCGGTAAACAGACCGTAACCGAAAGCGATGTGCACGATGTCGTCTTCGGTCACTCCGGCGGCGGTCATGAAACGGGCGGCCAGCTCGGACCAATTGTTCAAATCCTGCCGGGAATAGCCGACCACGGTCGGCTTGCCGGTGGTGCCGGATGACGAATGAATACGTACCACCTCGCGCAGCGGCACGGCGAACATCCCGTAGGGGTAGTTCAGGCGCAGGTCTTCCTTGGTGGTGAACGGCAGCCGGGACAGATCGTTCAGGCTCTGAATGTCGTCAGGGACCAGTCCCAGTTCGCGAAACTTGGCCTGATAACAGGGCACCTTTTCCCATACCCGCCGCAAGGTCTGTTTCAGTCTGTCGAACTGGAGTTTTTCCAGCTCCTGGCGCGGCATGCACTCATGCACCGCATCCCAGATACGGTTTTCGATGCCCTCGTTTTTATTAAAGTCGGTTCTAGCCATACTTTGGTAACTACCTGTATTTGACTACATATTGTAGATGCGTTCACCTTCAAGAACATTCACTCCGCCACGGGTGAGAACCTGTATGGCTTCTTCGGTATTATCGAAGCGGAAGATGATGACGGCATTTTCACCACAGCGTTCGACAAAGGCGTACATGTACTCGACGTTGACCTTGCCCTGGTCGAGAATGTTGAGAATGCCGTACAGTCCCGAGGGACGGTCGGGCACCTCGACGGCGACGACGTCGGTTTTGTTGACGGTAAATCCTTTCTCCTTGAGCACGGCTTTGGCTTGGTCGGTTTTGTTGACGATCAGGCGCAGAATGCCGAAGTCGGACGTGTCGGCCAGGGACAGCGCGCGGATGTTGACGCCGGCTTCTCCCAGCACGCGGGTGACTTCAGCCAACCGGCCGGATTTGTTTTCTATGAAAATGGAAATCTGCTCGACTTTCATGATACCCCCTTGGATAGGTGCTATGGGTCACTGCTCCTTGCGGTTGTCGATGACGCGCTTGGCCTTTCCTTCGCTGCGGGCGATGGTTTTCGGCTCCACCAGCCGAACTTTGCAGGTTACGCCGAGCATCTCCTTGATTTCCTTCTGGATTCGCGACGACAGCTCCTGCAGAATCTTGACTTCATCGGAAAAGCTTTGTTCATTGACTTCGACCTGAACCTCAAGGGTGTCGAGATTCTCTTCCCGGTCGACAATCAGCTGGTAATGCGGCTCGACCCCTTCGATGTTGATCAGCACGCTTTCGATCTGCGACGGGAAGACGTTGACCCCGCGGATGATCAGCATGTCGTCGGTCCTTCCGCTCATCCGTTCGAGACGCACATGGGTTCGGCCGCAGATGCAAGGCTCGGGAATGATTCGAGTGATATCGCGGGTGCGATAGCGGATCATCGGAATCCCTTCCTTGGTGATGGTGGTGATCACCAGCTCGCCCCGTTCTCCGTAAGGCAGCACTTCGCCGGTATCCGGGTTGATGATTTCGGGGATGAAATGATCCTCCCAGAGATGCAGGCCTTTTTGCGCCTCGATGCACTCGATGCCGACACCCGGTCCAAGAATTTCCGACAGCCCGTAGATATCGATCGCCTTGAGATTAAGTTTTTCCTCGATCTCATTGCGCATTTCCTCGCTCCAGGGTTCGGCGCCGAAAATGCCGACCTTGAGTTTCAGCGATTTGAAATCGATCCCCTCCTCGGCCGCAACCTCGGCCAGATAAAGGCTGTACGACGGTGTGCAGGTCAGCACCGTCGAGCCGAAATCCTGCATGATCATCAGCTGTTTTCTGGTGTTGCCCCCCGACATGGGAATGACCGACGCGCCGAGCTTTTCGGCCCCGTAGTGGGCGCCGAGCCCGCCGGTAAAGAGGCCGTAACCGTAAGCGTTATGAATGACGTCGCCCTTGTGTGCCCCGGCGGCGACGAACGAACGCGCCATCAGCTCGGCCCAGGTTTCGATGTCGCGCCGGGTATAGCCGACCACCGTCGGCTTGCCAGTGGTGCCGGAGGAGGCATGGATGCGGACGATCTGCTCCAGCGGCACGGCAAACAGGCCATACGGATAATTGTCCCGCATGTCCTGTTTGAGCGTGAACGGCAGCCGCTTCAAGTCGTCGAGGGATTTGACCTTGTCCGGGGACATGCCAACTTTTTGCAGCTGCTGTCGATAAAAGGGGACGGTCGCATAGACCCGTTGCAAGGTCTGCTGCAGGCGCTTGAGCTGCAGCGATTCAATGACGTCTCGCGGCAGGGTTTCGAATTCATCATTCCAGATCATGATCCATCCTTCCTTTCGGGGGAGCAACTGCCTGATCAGGCCTGACGGCCGAGCTTGAACGCTTCAAGATTTTCACTCAGAAATTTTTCCGGGACCATCTTCCTCAGTGCCGCCAGCCAGAGTTCCTCGGCAATGTCCATGCGTTGCGACAGTGCGCCGAGCAGCACGGTATTGACCGCGCGAACGTTGCCGGCCCGCAGGGCCAGTTCCATGCCGTTGACGATCTTGGCGTCGGGGCAGGCGGCGGCAATCTTGGCGGGGATGTTTTCCGGATAGTTTTCCATGCCCATGGCCACCGGCGCCGGGATGATTTTCAGATCGTTAACGACGACCGTTCCGCCTGGGCGCAGCATCGGCAGGTAACGGTAAGCTTCGAGCAGTTCGAAGCCGAACAGCACATCGGCCATGCCCTCGGGAATCAACGGACTGTACACCCGCTGACCGTAACGGACATGGGAGGTGACGCTGCCGCCACGTTGGGACATGCCGTGAACCTCGCTTTTCTTGACGTCGTAGCCGGCCGTCATCAGGGTTTCCGAAAGAATTTCGCTGGCCAGCAAGGTTCCCTGGCCGCCGACCCCGGCGAGAAAGATATTTTTCACATCATTATTCATGACCCACTCCAAAGGCATCGAATTTACACACCTGTTTGCACACCCCGCAGCCGACGCAAAGAACCTGGTTGATCACCGCCCTGCCCTTGTCGGTCCCCGTCCCGGTCTGCCATTCAATGGCGGGACAGCCGATGTTCAGACAGGCCTTGCAGGCGGTGCACTTATCGGCCTTGACGAACAGGGGCGCGCTGCGCTTACCGCGACCATGCCGGTCGAGCATGCAGGAACGGCGGGTAATAACCACCGAGGTTTCCGGTCGAGCCATTTCGGCCTGGATGATCTGCCGGGTCTTATCCAGATCGTAGGGGTCGACCACCTGTACATGGCGGACGCCAACCGCGCGGCAGATCGCTTCGAGATCGACCGGCGGCGTTGCCACCCCGGCCAGGTTATGCCCCGAACCGGGATTGTCCTGGCGGCCGGTCATGGCGGTGATCCGGTTGTCGAGAATGACGACGGTCGCCGGGGTGTTGCTGTAAGCCATGTCCATCAGGCTGGTGATGCCGGAGTGGAGAAAGGTCGAGTCGCCCATGACGCCGACCACCTTGCTGCGTTCCTGGTCGCCGAGGGCCTTGCTCATGCCGGTGGCGTTGCTGATTCCGGCGCCCATGCAGACGCAGGTATCGAGGGCCGAAAGCGGCGGCAGCGCGCCGAGGGTATAACAGCCGATATCCCCGGTGACAAAGGCTCCGAGCCGTTTCAGGACAAAAAATACACCCCGATGGGAACAG
>MHXM01000076.1:10858-28311 GCA_001825565.1 Desulfuromonadaceae bacterium GWC2_58_13 | reverse complement strand
TGGGCGGACGGTTGGGCAGGGTCTCGGCGGCAACTTCGATCCCCTTGGGCTGAGGCATGCCGAGGGCCGCAGCCACGCGGCCAGGGGTGAACTCGCCGCAGATCGGAAAGACGTCCTTGCCCTTGACCAAAATACCCATGGCCCGAATCTGATCTTCGATGAACGGGTCAAGTTCTTCGATAACGTACAGGGTTTTGCAACGGGCGGCGAATTCGCGGATCAGCTTTTCGGGCAAAGGATAAATCATGCCGAGCTTGAGAACGTGAGCCTTGGGAAGGACTTCTTTGGCGTACTGGTAGGAAATGCCGGCGGTAATGACGCCAATGTCGCCCTCGCCTTCTTCGATCCGGTTGATTTCCTGATGGCAACCCCACTCCTTAAGATCTTGCTGACGCTGCTCTACAACCGGGTGACGCCTGCGGGCATTGGCCGGCAGCATGACAAACTTGCCGGGATTGCGCTGGATACCCGGCTCCGGCAAATTGTCGATCCGGGAACCGAGACTGACAATTGATTTCCCATGGGAGATGCGGGTGTTAGAGCGGAGCATCACCGGGGTATCGAATTGCTCACTCATATCAAAAGCCAGCCGCGTGAAGGCCAGCGCTTCGTTGCTGTCCGACGGTTCCAGCATGGGAACCTTGGCCAGCCTGGCATAATGACGGCTGTCCTGTTCGTTCTGGGAGGAATGCATTTCCGGGTCGTCGGCAACCACCACTACCAGTCCGCCGCGAACCCCGATGTACGACAGGGTCATCAGTGGGTCGGCGGCCACATTGAGGCCCACATGCTTCATCGCCACCATCGATCGGGCGCCGCCGAAACTGGCGCCAATGGCGACTTCGAGACTGACTTTTTCGTTGGTCGCCCAAGACGAATCGATCTCGGAATAGGTCGCGATGTTTTCAAGGATTTCGGTGCTGGGAGTACCCGGGTAGGCCGACGCGACACGGACACCAGCTTCGTAGGCGCCGCGGGCAAAGGCTTCATTGCCTGAGAGAATGGCTTGTTTCATAAACTCCTCGGTAAACCTTTTTGGTTCCAACGGATTAGATGCCATGTTGCGGATTTATCATGAATAAAATGACTGTTGAATATAGTCAATCAGGAGGGAATTGTCAATTTGCGTTGGTCGCATCGGCCAGCGACAGCAGAGCCCCTTCGAGCAGCCCGAAGTCGCTGACTGCAAGGCAGCGCTGGTTCAAACGTTTCATGATGGCGGCCACGGTCAAAAGGCCCGGAACGATCAGATCGCCCCTCCCCTTTTCCATTCCGGGCAATTGCTCCCGCTCGTCAATGGATAAGGGCAAAAGCCGATTGACCAGCGCCAGGATTTTTCGTTGTCCGATTTGGTGATTGTTGATCCGCCGCCAGTCGTAGCTGGTCATGGTCAGATCCATGGCCGCAATCGTGGTGACCGTGCCGGCCGTACCGACCAGGGTACATTGTGAGGCATCGACGGATGGGGCGGCTTCAGTCAGGTCGTTTATGAACAGATCGAGCTGCTGTTCGATCTCGGACTTCACTTCATCCGACGAAGGACAGGATTCGGCGAGCCTGACCATCCCCAGCGGGTAACTGCGAGAAAACAAAATTTTGTCGTTTTCACAATACACGAATTCGGTACTGCCGCCGCCGATGTCAAAAACCAGGTATCGTTCAGGTTTGGGAGAAAGCGCCTCAGCCACGCCAAGGGCACTGAGGCGGGCTTCTTCGTCACCGTCGATAATCCGCAGGGGGAGACCGAGTTCAGCCTGTACCCGGTCGACGAACTGCTGGCCGTTCATCGCCTGGCGCAAAGCCTGGGTACCGACGGCGCGAACGCAGCCGACATTGGAAACCTTCAGCAGTTCGGCAAATTGCCACAACGCCAAAAGGGTTCTTTCCATGGCTTCCGGAGCTAGACCCTTTTCAGCGACAAACCCTCCGCCCAGGCGGGTTATCGAACGTTCATAGCGAATGGGCAACAGCCGCCCGGCGGACAATTCGCCAAGCAGTAGTCTTACCGAGTTGGTTCCGACGTCGACTGCCGCCAGCAATTACTTTTCTCCCACAACCGCTTGGGCAACATTATAGGTATGGTCGCCGATCTTCTCGAAATTGTGCAACATGTCGATAAAAACCAGGCCTGGTAAAACGGCGCATTCTCCGGTATTGAGCCGAACGATATGGTTGTTGCGCATGGTTTCTTCAAGCAGGTCGACGGTATCTTCCATGTGACGGGATTTATCGAGGATGGTCACATCGCCACGGCCGAAACCGGAGAGAACGAATTCAAGAAAACTACGCGTGCTTTCGCCAATCTGCGCCAGTTCCGCTTCGCCGACTTCAGAGAAAGCAATTTTCTGAGTGTTTTTTTTCTGTCCGAGCCGCCAGAGATTTTCACAATGGTCCCCAACCCGTTCAAGGTCATTTACCATGTGCATCATGGAAGCAATTTCGTTGGATGTTTCCTGGGAAATCGATTTCTGTGACAGAGCCACCAGAAAATCGGTGATTTCCTTCTGCAGCAGATCGACAATATCTTCTTTCTTCACCAGGGTATCGACATGCTTTTCATTGCCATCCTTAAGAAAAACCAGTGTTTCTTCAAGCATTTCCATGGCAATCTGTCCCATCCGTCTGGTTTCGGCCTTGGCCTGCCCCAAAGCGATAGGAGGGGTGTTGAGCACCCGGTTGTCGATATATTTGAGATGAAACTCAATCTCTTCCTCTTTGCCCCGAATCAACAGAGTGGTAAGTTTTGCAAGGATGCCGACCAGGGGGAGAAAAATAATCGTGTTGATGATATTGAAGAGGGAATGGGCATTGGCGATGTGGCGGGCAATAAATGGCTTGTCCCCTATCGCCCCCCCCAGAGCCTGGGCCTGCTGCTGGGTTTGAATGATAAAATCGGCGTTGCCCGGGGTAATGCCGTTAATGAATTTGATGAATACCGGCATCAGCAACAGCATGTACACAACACCGAGAAAGTTAAAAAGAAAATGCGCAAATGCCGTTCTGCGGGCCGTCAGATTGGTGCCGATAGCCGCCAGATTGGCGGTAATGGTGGTACCGATATTCTCCCCGAGAATGAGCGCCACGCTGGCTTCAAAGGAGATCAGGCCGGTACTGGCCAAGGCAATGGTGATGCCGATGGTGGCGCTACTGCTCTGAACTATCATCGTCAAAACGGTGCCGATCAGCACGCCGAGAAGGTGATGATCACCCACGATAATGAAAACATCACGAAATTCCTGGCTTTGTTTCAGGGGTTCGAAAGCTTGTTCCATGGTTTGCAGGCCGAAGAACAAAATGCCAAACCCGAGCAGGACTTCGCCGAAATAAATCCATTTACGGTTGCGGCCGAACAATTTGAGCCCGGCGCCCAAGCCGATAGCCGGCAGGGCGTACTTGGTGATCTTGAATGCGATCAACTGGGCCGTTACCGTGGTGCCGATATTGGCGCCGAGGATGACACCGATGGATTGAACCAGCGACATCAGACCGGCATTGACGAAGCCGACCACCATTACGGTGGTTGCACTGGAGGACTGAATGATTGCCGTTACGGCAATGCCAACCAGGGTGCCGACTACCCGGTTATTGGTAAGTGCAGCCAGGATCTTGCGCATGCGTGCGCCGGCGATTTTCTGGAGACCCTCCGACATGATTTTCATGCCGAAAAGAAAAAGTCCCAACCCCCCGACCAGGCCGAAAACCAGCGTCTGGTTAAGAAGAACGTCCAGCATAATATATCTCCCAGGTTATTTAAGTCAGGCGGTCTCCTCCATTTGCCAGGTTCTTCGAGAACAGATTCCAACCGTTCCATGAAGTGAGCAAAATAGAGTATTTGTCTCGATTATCGCGGGGGGACTATAGCGGAAGCATCACTTTTTTTCAATGGAAAAGGGGAGCACAAAATCGGCGGGTGCACTCATGGAGGTGCCGGGAAGGTAACCCCGAAGTTCAATGGACGTTAGAGTCGAAAAATCGACCATGAAGAAAATAGTGCCCGAAACCTTGCTTCCCGGAATAATGGCGCCTGCGGGAAGCGAACCGGCCAAGGTGTCCTGCGGATGGTTTTCCGCGTAGTAAGGCAGCGCACTGTCGAAAGTCCTGGCGGCTCCGGCTTTTTCGATATCTTCGAGATAATAATAGCCGACGTACGGATAGGGAATCAGGTAGGGAGAATTCTGTTTGAGGATTTCCTGGAGTCGATCGGGCTCGACCGGGCGATATTGTCGATCTTCGTTATCGACAAGCAAAAATGATTCAAGCGGAAGGCTGACCTCATGGTGGGTATTATTGGCCAGTGTCAGGTTGAAGGAAGTCAGGTTGTTGTCCATCAGGTATGGGGCCACTTCCTGGTCATGGATGCGAGCCGTGATGGTTATTCCGGACTTGGTTTCCGATATTGAATTATCCGCGAGATCAACCCGGGCGGTTGCTGTGGATTGTGGCACAACGGCGATGCCGCACCCGCTGAGGAAAAAAAGCGGAATTGAAATTAGGATCCATATTTTTTTCATGGCGCCCTCCCCTGATCTAAACCGACAATATTAATCTTTTCTTCCCAATGACCAGATCAGCATTTCGCGATATTCCTCGTTGCTTTCCCTGATTCGCTTACTGAAGATGCGAATAATGTTGCGCATCAGTTTCAGCCCCAGAGCCGGGTAACTTTCGCAGAGTTCATCGAATTCACTTTTACGGATGCTGAGCAGATGGGCATCTTCGATCACCCGCGCGGTTGCCGAACGGGGCGCTCCGTCCAATACGGCCATTTCACCAAAGGTATCCTCGGCTCCGAGCACGACCAAGGTTTGTTCATCGCCCTCCGCCAGCATTTTAGAAATGCGAATCGTCCCTTCTTTTACCAGATAAAGGGATTCCCCCGGCATGTTTTCAACAAAAACAGTTTTGCCGGCGGGGATTGTTTTTTCCGTGAAAAGTTCAGCGAGAGAAGCGATTTCCGCATCGGTCATGTCCGCAAACAGAGCACTTTCCCGCAGGACGCCAAGACTGATCATATTCATATCAATTATCCATTTACCAGTTGAGAATAATCTCTCCAATCGGGGTGGATTCAAGACCCAATCGGGAGGCTGTCAAGAAAACGGGCGATTTCTTCAGGTCCAGAATCCCGGGCAATAAGCGCCCTCGCATCCGCCACCCCAAAACATACCAGACGGATGAGAAATAACGTCACTCCACAACTTCTTGAGGGCTGAGAACAAGAAGTTCCAGCCTCCGGTTTTCACTGCGGCCTTCAGGCGTTTCATTTGAAGCAATCGGTTGACTTTCACCGAATCCCTTCACAAACAACCGATTGGGGGCAATGCCATCGCGCAGGACAAGATGGGTCGCCGCGGCAACCGCCAGTTTAAGGGACAGCTCCTCATTGTAGCGCTCCGGTCCAACACTGTCGGTATAACCATCGATACGGAGGATCAGCCACTTTCTTTCATGTCGAAGTTCTTCGGCGATCTGCGACAGAACTTTTTCGCCTTCCGTGGACAGGGTGTGCTGGTCAAACTCAAAGGTGAATTCCGGCAGCCTGAACTTGCGGTAGACTATGGCTCGCATCGGCTTTTCCGGCCCCGTGGAGACAACAACGGGGGCTGCCGACACGACTGGCGCCACGGCAAGGGAATTAAGTTCGGCCGTCGTGGATACCGACAGTTTTTCTTCCGGAGTAACGACGATTTCTTCGGCCGGCGTTTCAACAGGGATTTCAAGCTTGGCAACCGGGGATGTTTTTACTGCTTGCATCGGAATGAGCGGGGTCAAGGTTTGAAGTTTGATTTTTTTAGGCGTTTCGGCCTTTTCTTCCGTGGCTTCTTCCGTAGCAGGTTCGATAACACGATCAATGGGAATAATATAATTGCCGACCCCCTGGCAACCCGTCAGACCGACCAGCGCACGCCAATCGGGACTACCATCCGAGATGCCGAACCCAATACCGAAGTTGAGGGTCAGATGGGGGGCAAGAAAATATTGGAAACCGAGGGTGGCCTCAGCCGGACCATCCGTACCCTTGAATTTTTCGGATTTCGCTTCCATTTCGGCAATTAAGCGCAAGCGATATGCCGGGAAAAATTCTACCCCCCCGCCAAACAGCGTCTGGTTGTCATAGCTTTGGTCCGGCGGCGAATCGTTTGACAGGTAGCCCGCATTGAGATGAAGACCAAACTTGCCGGGCTTATAACTGGCGATGACCCGCCCCTGGTAATCCGTGAGCCCATCGATTACCGGGTCGTCGGCAATGGCCCGTTGAATCTGACCGTCCAGTGCAATTTTAAAGGGGGAAGAACGTTGGCCGAATACCCTTAATTTGAAACCGATATTGGCGAAGCCACGGCCGCTGTTCTGCTCATCGTCGTTGAACAGTAGGTTGGGATAGGACCCGTAGGCTTCCATAAAGGTACCCAGCCCCAGGGTGATGGTCACCGGAACGATCGTCGCATCGTTATTTCCGTTCCCGGACGCATAGTTGCCCCAGACGCCCACACAGATGTTGCCTGCGTTGAGAGTTTCGGCCGAGGGTTGAGTCAACAAACCTGTCTCTCCGCATTGGGTCGGATTGGCATAGGCGTTCGGTGAGTGTCCTGCTATCACCAGTAGCAGAAAAAATGCGACAGACCAGCGTCTCATGGGCTCCCTTCTCACGCGTAGATTAAAAAATAAGCGCAGAACCAAACTGTCAATAAATATCACTCCAACCCATTAAAATCAACCGGACCTTTTGGATTTAGAGGCTTGTATGATGTTGATTCTCCCGCAGGCATTCCATTGGGAAATTGGGTGCTTCCGAAGTAGAAAAACCAGTACGAATCCATCAATATCCGTGCCAAAAGATCGGGCATTTCAAGACCCGGAGGCTGCGTTCGACCAGGCTTTCAATCCCTTGATATGGCATCATTTTTGAGGGAGCAGAGAAAAAGGTATGCATTCTTGCTATAAAAATACCCGGGAATGAGAAAGATCCCCGGGTATATGACGGATATGATGACAGGCCGGTGAAGGTGAAATGCCGGCTATTACTCTTGGTTTACGCGCTCGCGTAGTTCTTTGCCCACCTTGAAAAAAGGGAGTTTTTTGGGATGAACCTGAATGACCTCGCCGGTTTTGGGGTTGCGCCCCATGTACGCCTTGTAATCCTTGACGACAAAACTACCGAAACCACGAATCTCTATCCGTCCTCCTTCGACCAGTGCCTCGGTCATTGAGTCGAAGATAAGATTGATGATTTCCTCGGATTTCTTGTAGGTCAGGTTTTTCTTGTTGGCCAGGCTTTCCACCAGTTCCGACTTGTTCATAACGCCTCCCTGAGGTAATACCCTGTACGCAGCCCAACCCCGCTAACAGGGAAACACAATGACCTATTTTTCATAAGAATATACTTCACAAAGGCCAGCTGTCAATAGGAAGATGATGAATTATCAGCTACTTACCGTAAAAGTCGAGAATTTCTTCGGCTTCTTGCCGCAACAAGTCGTCGAGTCCGGGGGTGGAGAGTACTTTTTTCATCATGGCCTGACCGTCTTTATGCCAGCCGAGAGCCAGATATGTATGGGCAATGCGCATCGGCCAACGCGGATTCTCCGGGTCCTGACGGCTGGTTCCCTTGAATGATTCCAGGGCTTTTTCCAGAAATTTACCTTGTCGCAGCCAGAATTCCGCAAGCAGAACGTGGCAGCCACCGCCACAACCTCCAGCCGGAAGAGTTGCCAGCAGCGCTTCAGCCTCTTTAATGCGTCCGCTTTTTTCCAGCAGAAAACTTTGCCGCACCACGGTTTCCAACTCGACCGGACCGGCCGCGAGAGCCTTTTCTCCATAGGCGATGGCAGATGCATCGTCATCTCTACCTGCGGCGATCATGGCCAGGCGACTATAGCAGAAAGAGGGGGCGATTCCGGAGGAAAGCATCGAATGCAGACGAGTTTCGGCTGCGGGAAGGTTGCGGGTGGCCAAATCGAGGGAGACCAGGGTTTCCATGGCCAATTCGTGTCGAGAGTTGAGCTCAATGGCTCGTTCGAGGTCTTTGCGGCCCCCGTTGTGATCATCCATCCTGACCAGAAGGGAACCACGTTCGAAATAAAAAAGATCGTCCCGGTTGGCATCGGGGACGGTTTTGAATTCAGCCAGGGATTCCCCGAGCAGTCCATCATGGGACATTAATAACGCCCGTTTAAATTCGATTCCGGTCGCGGCATAACGCTCCACCCACTCGGAGGGGTAGGATGATAACGCCAGTTCGAGTCGGATATCCATGTTCCAGGCAACGGGTTCTACGGTATCCCCGGGGGACTCCGACCGGCAACCGTTACTGCAGCAGCTGCTGGCGACGGCTGCTGTCTCCGCGGTCTTCCCCGAAGCGGTTTGAATGTCCTTGAGTAACCGCATGGCGCGTAGCTGTAGTTCGTCGGCACGGGCATGTTGATTCGCCAGCAGGTAGTGCTCCCTCGCCCGCTCGATCTCACCCGCTCGGCAGCAGGCTTCCCCTTCGCCAAGGTTGGTTTCAGCCAACTGGTTGCCGGCCAGTTCAAGCATTGTGTCAAATTGGCCAACGAGATTCTCAGGCAATTTGTCTCGCTGGACGCAATCCCCTTCGCGCAGGGCATCGGCCCAGCGCTGTTGCCGCACGGCACGATTCATAGCCGTCAGCGGGTCGCCGCCGCCGAAAATTTTTTTCAAAAAACTCATTTGAGACGGACTTTCAAATCGTGGTGAACGGAGAGAGGGTCCAGATTACCCTGGCATCCTCCTCGCCGACGTTGTCCCAGCGATGGGGAAGATGGGACTTGAAAGAGATGCTGTCGCCGGCCTTGAGCAGATGTCGTTCGCTGGCGATGTTCACCTCGAGTTTTCCTTCAAGAACATAGATCAGTTCGTCACCGGGATGATACATGTTCTGGACCCCGCTTGTCCCACCTTTTTTAACCGTACAGTAGAACGACATGAACTGTGGGTCGCGGAGTCCCGAGGTGAAGGATTCCGTGTGCATGTTGTGCTCGTCGTCGTATACCGTTTTGTCTCGCTTGCCGGGCGAGGTAAATACGATCTCGTGGGTCGTGGTTATCTCTTCGACAAAATAATTGATGCTTTTATCAAACACCCCCGCAAGCTTCATCAGAATCCCCACGGAGGGGATCGTCAATCCTCGCTCTATTCGTGAAATCATATTGGATGACACTTTTGATTTTTCAGCAAGATCCTGAATCGTCATATCTCGTTTGAGACGGATCGATTTAAGTTTTTTACCAACAATTTTCTTGATCTTCATAACTCGTCTCCCTTTTGTCCAACCGAATCCGTAACGCTCTGTCAGTGGGCCAGATTTGGGGCCGGCGATACGACCCACATCACCAGTGTCTGCCCGTCGTTGACATTTTTCCACGTATGCGGAAGTGAAGCCTTAAAGGTCAGGGAGTCGCCTTTTTCAAGCAGATAATGATCACCTTGAATAACAAACTCGAGTCGTCCTTCAAGGACCAGGGCGAATTCCTCGCCGGTGTGAATCATCCCTCCCTCGCCGCTGCTGCAGTCCTTTTCGAGAGTGTCGTAAAAAACGGCAAAGTTCGGATCACGTATCCCTTGCGTCAGGCTGGTGATCTGGTGCTTGTCCTCAAAGAAAAAGATCGGCTCGCCCTGCCCACTCGGAGTAAAGACAACGGTAGAGCCTTTCTCTGCCTCTTCAACGAAGAAATTGATACTCATGCCGAAGGCATTTGCCAATTTCATGAGGATTTCGACAGATGGAACCGTCAATCCGCGTTCGATTCGAGAGATCATATTGGATGACACTTTGGAACGGTCCGCCAGATCCTGGATGGTCATGTCGTTTTTCAGACGCGTTGCCTTAAGCTTTTTACCTATCATTTTCTTAACCATATTCACCCCACCATAAATGTAAATAAAATAGTGTTTTATCACCCGAAAAAATATCTGTCAATACGATATGTGAATTTTATTCCATAATCTGGTAAAGGATTCAGGGCATACTTGTAAACCCTGCCTGGTTCATGGTTGACAACTCAGCCGAAACCCTTATAATCACGTCCAAATAATGGGGAGGTTTTATGAGTTCTTTGGTTTACGCCATCCTGAAAAAGGCAGAGGCAAATATAGCGCTTTCCGATTCTGAAGCACGTTCAATCCTTCATGCAAAAGGCGCAAACCTGAGTTTTATCCTTGCTGGCGCCCATGCCCTGCGGGAAAAAGCTTTCGGCAATCGAGCAGAACTGTGCTCGATCATCAATGCAAAATCGGGACGTTGCGCTGAAAACTGCGCTTTTTGCGCCCAGTCATCACATCACAATACCCAGACACCCGTTTATGCTTTAAAATCCGGGGAAGAGATTGTTGCTGGAGCCATTTCCGCCGAAAAAGAAGGTTCTCACTGCTACGGCATCGTTACCAGTGGCACCCGGGTTACTCCAGGAGAAGAATTCGACCGCCTCCTGGCGGCCGTTCGGGAAATCCGTGCAACCACCAGCATTGCCCCCTCGGCCTCCCTGGGGATTCTCGACAAACAAACCGCGGAGGCATTAGCCGATGCGGGCTGCGTTACCTATCATCACAATCTGGAAACGGCCCGTTCTTTTTTCCCTCGAATTTGTTCAACCCACGCCTACGACGAGGATATCGAAACCGTCCAGATGGCCAAACGGGCCGGCATGAAAGTCTGCTGCGGAGGAATATTCGGCCTCGGTGAATCCATCGAGCAGCGGATTGAGTTGGCCATGACGCTCCGGGGGTTGGATGTCGACTCTGTGCCGTTGAATTTTCTCACCCCCATCGCGGGAACCCCCCTGGAAGGATGTTTCAATTTGACGCCGATGGATTGTGTGCGCATAATCGCCCTATTCCGGTATCTGCTTCCCGACAAAAGGATCAGCGTCTGCGGTGGACGTCAGCAGAACCTGCGAGAACTACAATCATGGATGTTCCTGGCCGGAGCCAGCGGTACCATGATTGGAAATTATCTAACAACCTGCGGGCGAAACCCGGCTGATGACCTGCAGATGTTCAGGGATTTGGAGATTGAAACCGATGGTTGCTGCTAAGGGTACAAAGGGACTGTTCGTTACCGGAACCGACACGGGCGTTGGCAAAACCCTGGTTTCCGCCGCATTGGCGTTATTTCTGCGAAAGCGAGGATTGGATGTCGGAATAATGAAGCCCGTTGAAACCGGCGTCGAAAATCCGCTCGCCCTGGGGAACGACGGCCGCCTGCTGCAATGGGCGGCCGCCAGTGGTGACGAGCCGGAACTGATTTCCCCCTACCGTTTGAGTGCGCCCCTGGCTCCCTCCGTGGCCGCCGAGCACGAAAACGTCCACATCGATTGCGGGCTCCTGGCCGCGGCAGCCAGCACCTTGGCTTCCCGGCACGACTATCTGATTATCGAGGGAGCCGGTGGCCTGATGGTTCCCCTGGCGGGGGGAATACTGCTTGCGGATTTGGCCAAGAACATCAACTTTCCCTTGCTGACCGTCTGCCGGCCTGGCTTGGGAACCATCAACCACACCTTGCTGACCGTCTTTGCCGCCCGTACCATGGGCATCCCGCTTGCCGGCTTTCTGATCAACAACATGCCGCTGATTCCGGGCGAGGCTGAAGAGTCGGTGCCCCATACCCTGGCGTCCCTCGCCTCCGCCGACCTTCTGGGGGTTCTTAATCATGTCACCGGCAACCCGCAAGAGCAGGCGACCGATCTCGCCGACCAACTGGAGAAGCTCCCTACCCTGCCCTGGCTTTTAGCTGGTCTGGGCCTTTGATTTGACCAGAGTCAGCAGACGACGACCATGAACAAAAAAGAGATTCTCGAACTCGACCGGCGGCACATCTGGCACCCCTGCACCCAGGAAAAAGATCTGGAGACCCTGCCGCCGATTCCGATTGCCCGCGGCGAAGGTTCCTATCTCTACGACTACGACGGAAAACGATACATCGATGGGGTATCGTCCTGGTGGGTCAACCTGTTCGGGCACAGCCATCCGCGCCTTAATCGGGCACTGACGGAGCAGGCCGGAAAAATCGCTCACCATATCTTTGCCGGATTCACCCATGAACCGGCGGCGGCCCTGGCCGCCGGTCTTTGTGAAATTGCGCCGGCGGGACTGAACAAGGTGTTTTTCACCGACAACGGATCATCGGCCGTCGAAGCCGCTCTGAAAATGAGTTTCCAGTACTGGCAACAGGTCGGACACCCCACCAGGACCCGGTTCGTCTCAATTACCGACGCTTATCACGGCGAAACCATCGGTGCCTTGTCGGTCGGGGGATGCGACCTGTACCGGAACATTTATCGTCCCATCCTACTCGACGAGTTTCAGGTGCAGGGCCCCGACTGTTACCGTTGTCCATACCACCTGACCCGCGATACCTGCCAGGCCGAATGTTTCGAGGCCATGGAAAAACTGGTCGAGCGCGAACATGAACAGATCGCCGCCATCATCATTGAGCCGTTGATCCAGGGCGCGGCCGGGATGAGAATTTATCCCCCCATCTACCTTAACCGGCTTCGCGCACTCTGCGATCGCTGTCAGGTTCATTACATTGCCGACGAAATCGCCGTCGGCTTCGGCCGCACCGGCCGAATGTTCGCCAACCAGCATGCCGGCATCAGTCCCGATATTCTCTGCCTGTCCAAAGGAATTACCGGAGGCTACATGCCGCTGGCCGTGGTCATGACCAGTCAGCGGATCTACGATGCCTTCTACGACGACTACCAGAGCCTGAAAGCCTTTCTCCACTCCCATTCCTACTCGGGCAATCCTCTGGCCTGTGCTGTTGCTTGTGAAGTGTTGAATATTTTCAGGGATGAGCGGATTCTGCAGAATCTCGGACCGAAAATGACCCTGCTGGATGCTGGCGCCGCCCGGTTCGAGGCGCTGCGCCATGTCGGTGAATTCCGTCGCTGCGGGATGGTGGCCGCCGTCGAAATGGTGCGGGAGAAAAATGAAAAGACCCCCTACCCCTGGCAGGAACGTCGAGGATACGAGGTTTATCAGAAGGCGTTACAAAAAGGAGCCCTGCTACGCCCGCTCGGCAATGTCATCTATTTCATGCCATCATTGAACATCGAAGAACAGACGCTTCAGGATTTGCTCGATATCGCATTCGAATCGGTGGTTGCGGTCTGCGGTAACTGACCGGTTTAAGGTTTGCCCCTGGTCCGCAGCCAAAATCCGATGCTGCCGACACTCAGGGCACCGACCGCATCGGCGACCAAGTCGCCCCATTCGCCCATGCGCCCGGTTCCGGCAACCGCCTGCAACACCTCAAGCAGCCCGCCATATCCCATGGCATAAACGACAGCAAGCCCCCATGCCTGCGACGAAGTCAGCTTGCCCAGGCTGAAAAAACGACCGGCGACCAAAGCCAGAACGCCATAAGCCAGCGCGTGCTGCGCTTTGTCCCATCCGAGAAGGGCATCATCGAAAACCGGAGGCGACGAAGTCAAGGAGAGCCAGAGAATTCCAGCCGATACCCCGGCCAGAATTATGAACCGAATCCAAACCAATTGTTTCCGCTCCCGTTCCAACATGTCAATCCACCCGGATAGGTTGTTTTTTAGCTGATTTGCAATTGCTGCACTATGGATGAAATGGTATATATCATTTCCGGATTAACTTCAATCGGCAGGGAACGATTTTGAAAACTTCGTGGATAAAGCGCGCGTGGGTAACCTTTTCTGTTTACATCATAGGTATTTACGCTTCACTGTTGAATCATTTTCAAGTGCTGGGAGATGAAAACATTCCCGCCTCGGGCGGGGTTCTGTTGGCTTCCAACCATATTTCCGGATATGAAACGGTATTTCTTCCCTGGGCGGTAATCCGACGCCATCCGTTTCAGATGCTTTGGGCGCCAGCCAAGGAAGAACTCTTTAAAAATCGTTTTCTCGGTTGGTTATTTCAATCCTGGGGAGCTTTTCCGGTCAGGCGTGGACGAGATCTCCGGGCGGGAAAAGCTTTGAACGACCTTCTTCAAACAGAAAAAGTCATGTTGTTTCCCGAGGGAACGCGACACAAAGATGGAAAGTTGGGTTCCGGTAACCGAGGGGTCGGAAAAACGATTTACGAAACACGCCCCCAGGTCGTCCCAACAGCCCTGAGCGGCTTGAATCACTGGAAATTCCCTGGATTTGGCCAGAAAGGTAGAGTCGTTTTCGGCAAGCCAATTGATTTTTCCGACCTGTACCAGCTGGAAAACTGCAAAGAAACCCATCTGCGAATCGTTGAGCGAGTCATGGCATCCATCGGCGAGCTCCTGGAATCCTAGTTTTGCCAACAAAAAAGCCCTCCGATCCGGAGGGCTTTTTTGTTGCTTGCGGTCAAGCAACCTTCTGTAATGATAGTTTTTTTTGTCGCCGCTGCCGCACCCTCGCGAGAAATTCGATCAGGCAATGATTGAAACTTTCCGGTTGCTCCAGATTAACCATATGACCGCACCCCGGAAATTCATAACCTGCCCCCAGTGTCAGCGCCAGCCCTCTGCCATGCTCTGGTGAAACAATGCGATCGGCTCCGCCGGTGATTACCAGGGCGGGTTGAAACACTTTTCGAATCTTCGAAGTGGAATCTTTCCTGTCCCGCATGGCCTGCAAGCCCCAACTCAGGCTGCGCGTGTCCGTCGACTCGATCCAGCCTTTCAACCTGCCGTTTAAATCGGGGTGTCTTAAAGTCGTCTCTTCCCCCAGCAACTGGGTACAAAGAGAAAGGTTGACCTCCTCCCGATGCCCGGCGGATAACTTGTCCACCAGTTTCGACTGTTTGACTTTTTCGATCATGTCATCGCCCCGGCTTCGACTGGACACAAAACAAGCTCCGGCAACCTTGTCGGGGTAACGATCCAGCAGATGGAGCAACACCGAACCACCCATCGAGGCGCCGCAAAATACGGCTCGCCCGACACCGAGGTAATTGAGTAGCTGGACCAGATCCTCGGCCAGGGTCGCCAAAGTCCAAGAGGATTCAGGAACCTGACTCTCGCCAAATCCACGAAGATCCGGAACAATAACGCGATAACCCTCATCGACGATGACGGAAACCTGCGGCTGCCACATTCGTCGATTAAAAGGGAACCCGTGAATCAGAACAACGGCCGGGCCGGCGCCAAGATCATCATACGCGATAGTAGTGCCGTTAATGGTCGCTTTCATCCTCACCACTCCTTCTCTGGCCTCGCGGCCAACAATTCTATAGAAAACTGAACTTAAGAGATTATCTCCGGGAAATAATGGAACAATCGAAGACTTGTTTGATAATCAGCGCCATCCCGGCATATAGCGCAGCGAAACCTGAAGCAAACCCGCAATACCCAGCGGCCATCCTGACCGACATCGATTCGGTAGCTTCACCCAGTGAAAAGGCAATGAAATACACCACCAGTGAAATAAAAACTATTTTCACCGAGGGGCTAATCTGTGTTGCGTTGGCGAGCAAAATGAGGGTGAACCCCCCCCATAGAAAAAAATATGCCGAAAGAACCGTTGCTTGGGGAACGACTCCCCAGCCGACTTCGGGCAGCATGATAAATCCGACCAGCGATAGCCAGAACAACCCGAAAGAAACAAAGGCCGTCGCACCGAAGATGTTGTTTTTATGCCATTCAAACAGCCCCGACGTTATCTGGGCGATCCCACCATAAAAAACCCCCATGGCCAGAATTGTAATATCGATCGAAAACAACCCGGTTTGAAACAGGTTGAGAAATATGGCACTCAAGCCAAATCCAAACAGGCCGGGGAAAGACAACGACACCTGGCAGGTAGAAGGAAACGACGCGCGTTCAAAATGGGAACAGGCTCTATTCAACATGCAACACCTCAAAAGTAAGGGCCAGATAAAATGCTCGCCTGTTTAAAAAGCAATTGACATACCATTGTTCTACTTTGTTGTATATTTTTTTATTATCTAATGGTCTCAAATACTTAAGTTAGTTTTCAACCTTAGGTTAATTGGTTTATTCAGACTTTTATATTTGCAAACCTGCAAAACGGAGTTCATTCCTCGATTCAAACTTGACCCAATTAGTAATATTTAATTTTTTCAATGGTTCGATAAAATGCATTAAATCGGATAGTTATGAATAACAATATGAACGTGAAGCTCTTTTGCAAAACGGTTTTATATATTTTGCATTTATGCAAAAAAAATGAGGTTTGCAAAAGGATTGCAGGCGCAGGCGATTTGCGTATAATGCCGGCACTCTGAGAAACGAAAGGGGATAGAGCGATGTTGAAGCTTACAGGAAAACAAGTCAGGTTTTTGAAAGGCCGAGGCCACCATCTCAACCCGGTTGTCATGATCGGCAAAGAAGAGATCGGCCCTTCTCTCCTTGCCTCCCTCCAGGAAGCATTGCAGTTCCACGAACTGATCAAGGTGAAAATACAGGAAGGATGTCTGCTCGACAGGAAGGACGTCGCGGCGATCATCAGCGAAAAAACCGATTCGGCGGTGGTCCAGATCCTTGGTAGAACGATATTGCTTTACCGCCCCGGGGAAGGAAAAAAGATCGACCTGCCCGGATCTTGATTCACTCTAAAGAACCCTGACGGGCAATCAACAGGGCTCTGAATTCATCGACGGACAACGGGGGGCTGAACAGAAAGCCCTGGATCTTGTCGCATCCCTTCGTTGCCAAAAATTGGCGCTGCTCTTCCCGCTCAATGCCTTCGGCAATGACCTGAATACCCAAGGCATGAGCCATGGCGATGATGGCCGCCGTAATCGCCCGATCTTCATGATCCTCGGGGATTCCCGTGATAAATGATCGATCGATCTTCAACGCCTGTACCGGGAACTGCTTGAGGTAGCTGAGGGAAGAATACCCTGTTCCAAAATCATCGATGGTCACCTGCACGCCCATGTCGTTGAGCCGGTGCAATATCTTGACGGTTTGCTCCACATCCTGCATCAACACGCTTTCTGTGATTTCCACCCCCAGCCAGCAAGGATCCAGGCCGGTGCTTTCCAGCACGGACCCGACCAGGTTGGCAATATCGTACTGATAAAACTGTCTGGCCGAAATATTTACCGCGACTTTCTGGGCCGGCAGTCCCTCGTCCTGCCATCGTTTATTCTGGGCGCAGGCGGACCGTAGTATCCATTCGCCGATGGGGGTGATCAAGCCGGTTTCTTCCGCCAGTGGTATAAAATCGAGCGGTGAAACAGGTTCTTGGCCGGGATAGTTCCAACAGACGAGGGCTTCCATCCCACTGATGCCCCCATGTCTGAGATCAAGTTGTGGCTGGTATCTGAGAGCGAATTCCTCCCGCTCAAGGGCCTTGTGAAGCTTATTCTCAAGGATCAGGGTCTGGAGAGACAATTGCGCCATTTCCGGATAAAAGAACTGGTATCCATTGCGCCCCATCTCCTTGGTTCGACACATGGCTGCATCGGCGTTTTTCAGCAGGGCCTCGGCCGTCGTGCCGTCGTGGGGATGAATGGCGATTCCGATG
>MHXM01000076.1:0-10844 GCA_001825565.1 Desulfuromonadaceae bacterium GWC2_58_13 | reverse complement strand
GGCCAGCAGCCGTTCGGCGTAACCGGCGGCGTCTTCGGGAGTCTCGATTTCGATCAGCAGCGCAAATTCATCATCGCCCAACCTGGCCAACTTGCCCTTTTCCTGAATTTCATCTTTGAACCGTTTCCCGATTTCCTTGAGCAGCTGATTGCTGTCGAAATATCCCAGAGTCCTGGAAAAAGCCTTGAAACGGTCGAGGTCAATAAGCATCACTGCCAGCGGCCGATCGTTTTCCGCGCGTTCCGAAATTGTACCGACGAGATGCTCGGTAAAGGAGTACTCGTTCGGCAGCTTGGTCACCTGATCGCAATAGGCCATGGAACTGATGATCGCTTCGGCACGCAACCGCTCCAACTCTGCAGAAGCACGGGCGGCGAAAATCTGCAAGAATGATGCGGTGCGCTGCGGATGCGCCAAACGATCGCAGCTCATGACGGCAAGAAGCCCCATCTGTAGACCGGCCGAGTCGAGAAGTCGTGTGCCGGCAAATCCTTCGATTTCCATCTGTTGCAGAAAAACGTCGCGGGGAAACAGCTTTCTGACCTCCGTGGAAATGAAGCAGGATCCATTTTCAAGCATGGAGCAGGGAGAATCTGCCAGGTTACAGACGAAATTTTCGATCAATTCCCCTTGGGAAAAGGCGGCAACGGTTTCGACCTGTCGTTGTTTATCTCCAATATACCGGCCGACGATGGCAACCTCGGTATCCAATAAAAAACATATTTGCTTCACCAGATTGGCAAAAAAGGCTTCACCGACTTCAGCGGAAATCCCCATGACCATCTTTCGCATCCGCTCTTCATGTTTGGACTGAAATGCAACGTAATGCTGCACGATTCCGTACAGCAACACGCTTGACACAACGACAAACAACCAGCCCTTATAGGTCTGAAGCAGAGTCAGAGTTTGCGGATCCTTAACCAACGAGACGAGAAATTGGTCCGAAACTAGAATCCACACGCCGGAGAAAAGGAGGTAAACAAGGGCAATCCACAGGGCAATTGCCCGATGACGGGAAACAGGATTTACCAGAGAACGCTTCATTGATAATACCAGTCCCCTGTGAGGATAAAATGGCGCACAGCTGTCGGTACGAGCCTCGATTCACCTATAAGATACTACCTTAAAACCAGGTAAACGACACCAGGAAGGGGGAGAAGAAAAGAAAAATTGCGGATAGAACAAGTCGGCGGAAAGAAGTTTGGAACGAGCATTTGTTGAATCCGGTCCGCCGGGTTGAGGACTCATGAGGAAGCTCTGGTAGCGGTCACATAGCTGGGAACGGAGGAGAATTCCATCTGGGCCATTGTTCCGATGCCTTCGGCAACCACTTCAAGGCTCAGGTTATGTGCAAGGATATCGCAAGGAATCCTTAAGGCAACCGACTGAAATTAGATAACATTTAACATTGATCGATCAATGTTAAGCAAAAAAGGGCCGGCGATGCCAAGAAAAGACTAAACTCTTTCGTACGGCTCAAACAGACGTTTGTATTCATCCATGGCGTAGCGATCGGTCATGCCGGCAATGTAGTCGCAGATAGTACGTTCCTTTCCCTGGTGAGCAAATTTTTCCTGGCAATCCGTGGGGAGTAAGGATGGCGTTTGCAGATAACTTTCAAAAAGAGCGCTGAGAAAACGTTCGGCTTTGATCCTCATCCTTTCGACTTTGTAGTGCCGGTAAAGGTGTTTTCTGAGAAACACCTTCAGCTCGTTATTCTTTCCGCGCATCTCCGAGCTTAACAAAACCAGGCGACGGGGACAGTTACGAACATCGTCGCTATGCGCGATGCGATTTTTTTCCAGTTCATGGGAAGTCGACCGGATCAGGTCGTCAATCAAAGTGCCGATCAGATGGCTGATGGTCTGATAGATTTGCCGTTCAGCATCGATTCCTGGAAACTTAGTACCGACGCGGTCATGGATTTCGCGCCACAGGGACAGCTCGGAAAGTTCTTCAGTGGTTATGTAGCCGGCTTTTAACCCATCGTCGATATCATGGTTGTTGTAGGCGATTTCGTCGGCCAGGTCGATGATCTGAGCTTCGAGAGTGGGACGCCGGTCCAGGTCGTATTCGGCCACGGCCTCATCAGGGGCCTTATCATATTCGGAAGAATGTTTGATGATTCCTTCGCGAGTCTCCCAGCAAAGATTAAGGCCGTTAAAATGGGGATAGCGTTCTTCAAGAACCTCGACGACCCGCAATGATTGGCGATTGTGTTCAAACCCCCCATAATCCGCCATGAGTTTGTTCAAAACATGTTCGCCGGTATGCCCAAAAGGGGTGTGTCCCACATCATGGGCGAGGGAAAGCGCTTCGACCAGATCTTCGTTGAGGCGGAGCTTCCTGGCGATGCCACGAGCGATCTGTGCCACCTCAAGCGAATGAGTCAATCGCGTGCGATAGTAATCACCTTCGTGGTTGACGAAAACCTGGGTTTTATATTCAAGTCGACGGAATGCGGCGCAATGAATGATCCGGTCCCGGTCCCGTTCAAATGCGGGCCGGTCATCCTTGAACGGCTCCTGATAACGACGACCGCGACTGTCTGAACTGCGCGAGGCGTAAAGGGCGAGATCGGTGCGTTCCATCAGCTCTCTCCGAAAGGAATATTGAAGTAGGTGCCTCATTTAACCGTCTGGGGTGGCTGGCTGTCAAGGCAGAAGAAGGCTAAAATCTTGACGTTACATCAACGCTGTGCTAGTTTTTTCAAAAGCTTACAACATTCATCAAATCTCATTTGAGATTTGATCGTCGAAAAAAGGAAAATCGGTGCGCGTTATCAGCGGCACCGCCAGGGGCAAACGCCTGGCGGTATTTACAGGGACGTCCATCCGTCCCACCCCCGATAAGGTGCGCGGCGCAATTTTTAATATTCTGTATAGCCGTATCGGATCGTTTACCGGAAAAAAGATCCTGGATCTTTGCTCGGGAACGGGAGCCATGGCGATTGAAGCACTCAGCCGGGGAGCCGACCATGCCTGGTTGGTTGACAGCGGCGAACAGGCCAGCAGAATTATTCCCGCCAACCTGAAGGCCTGCCGTGTCGAACAACGGGCGACTTTTATGCGAACCGACGTCTACCAGGCGCTCCGGGCACTTAGGCAGGATGCCCCGTTTGATGTCATTTTTCTCGATCCCCCCTATGGCAAGGATATGGTTTCCGGCCTACTTGGTGGGATTTCCGCGGAAAACCTTCTGCGCACCGACGGAATCGTCTGTGCCGAAGCGGCCGACACGGATGAAGTTCCACAGCAGATTGGCGTGTTGGTTCGTGTTTTGTCCCGCAAGTATGGATTGGCCACCGTTCACATTTATATCCATCCCGAGTCCGAGGTCTGCCTGCAATGAAAAAACATGTCGCCGTTTATCCTGGTTCTTTCGATCCGATTACCAACGGCCATCTAGATATCATCAACCGAGGTCTTGAGGTTTTTGACAATTTAATTGTAGCGGTGGCCAGTAATTCGGAAAAAAACGCCCTGTTTTCCATCGAAGAACGTGTGGAAATGATTAGTGAAACCCTGGGCAACAACCCTCGCCTCATCGTGGATTCCTTCAAGGGATTGCTCATTGATTACGTCGCCCGCCAGGGCGCCCGGGTTATCTTGCGGGGGTTGAGAGCGGTTTCCGATTTCGAGTACGAATTTCAGATTGCTCAGATGAATCACTCGGTCAATGAGCAGATCGAGACCCTGTTCATGATGACTTCGGTTCCCTACGGCTACCTCAGTTCTTCGATCGTCAAAGAGATGGCGGCCCTGAACGGTCCGATCGAACCCTTCGTCCCGCCGGCCGTCAAAGCGGCCTTGAACAGGAAATTCGGCAGAACCACGGTATAGGAGGACGCATGATCACCCGGGACATGATGATCGAAGATGTGATTCAGAAGCATCCTGAAACTATCGCCGTTTTTAAAAAATTTGGATTGGACTGCAACGAATGCCAGATTGCGGCCTATGAAGATGTGGAGCACGGGGCGGGAGTGCATTCGATCGATGTCGAAGCCCTTCTGGCCGAGTTGAACCGACTTGTTTCGCGCTGAAACAATCAATATCCTTCGATTTCTTCCAGTTGAGTAACCAACCGGTCCAGCGCCTCGACCACGAGGGTTTCGAGCCGCGCCCCTTTTTCGGCGCTGGCCAGCGTCGGGTCGCCCCAGACTCCGCCGGGCCAGAAATTGCGTTTGTTGCGCACCAGAATCCCCGACGGAAAGGTGGGAAATTCCCTTTTCCCCGATCCCTTCACCAGATGCGGATGCGAATGAAGGATCCGCGATGTCTCGATTTCACCCGCATGAGAATCCCCAGCTGTTTCAATAATCGCCCGCCCCTCCGTGGAGGCGAGCATGTATTCGGTCAAAACCGCGATGCGGATATCGGCAAATCGTTCAAGCAAACATTCGCCGGCATCAATCAGAGCCGATGTGTGGGTTCCTCCGGCATGGCCGGTGAGGAGAACAAATTGGCGCATCCCTTGCCGGTAAAGCGAAGCAACGATATCCATCGCCAATGACTTGAGGGTTTCGGTGGAAATGGAAATGGTGCCCGGATGGGCCGAGGAGGATCGGCAGACGCCGTAAGGCACCGCCGGAGCAATGAATATGGCGCGTTTTTCCGCCAGTTTTCTCCCCACCTCGGCAGCGTGGAGGGTATCGGTCGACAACGGCAGGTGCTCACCATGTTCCTCGGTCGCACCGAAGGGAATCAGCACGGTACGAGTTCTGTTCAACCCCTCGGCGAATTCGGTCATGGTTATTTCTTCGATAATCATTTCAACTCCCCACCCGAAAGGTTACAAAACGCCCATAAATCGGTGAGTTTGCGGAATAACCCGGACCAGTGGATGGATTCTGGCCGCCCGGGTCTGAAAATCGAGCAGCATCCGACCGGAAACCGCCATGCCCCCTGCCCTGGTCACCGCCTGCAGCACCAACGGCACGGCAGGAGCCGTCTCATGAACCAGCCTGGCCGCCTGTTCGATTTCCTCGAAGGGGGTCTCTTCGCCCACTACCGCCTTCACCTGACAGCCCTTGTTCCGGGCCAGATCGAGAAATCTACGGTGCGCGGCCCAGGGCGTTGTTGTCCCGGTCATCGAACGGAGCTTGATATCCATGGAGATGAAGTCAAGAAAAGGGAGCAATGGTTCCAGGGACCCGGCCAGGGTACCGTTGGTTTCCAGGTAAATCGGCAGCAGCTTCGATAACGACGGCAGCCATTCCCGCAGGGTTTCGGCCTGCAACAGCGGCTCGCCGCCGGTCAGGCTGATCGAATGATGAGCCCCGGGGACGGCCTGCAGCCAACGGAACAGGGTGTCGTGCAGAAGATCGAGGGGCACCGGGTTGGGGATGCCGCAGAAGTTTCCAGAGCCGGGAGCATCCTCGATGCGGCAACTGTCGGTCGGTGCGAAGGCCGTGTCGCAAAATTTGCAGGCCAGGTTGCACCCGGCCATACGCACGAAAACCTGCCGGCAACCGACCAGCAGCCCCTCGCCCTGAATCGAGGAGAAGACCTCGATCAGCTGGGCATCAGTCTTCCATGTAGCTGGCGCAGGCATATTCGGATTCCCAGACGTTGACCTTACTGACCGTCACGTTGTCATTATTCAGGCGCTTGCCAAGGGTTTCGTAAAGAAACCGGGCGATGTTTTCCGATGATGGGCTCGCAGTGACGAACGGCTCTATTTTATTGAGATATTTATGGTCAAGAAGATCCAGAACCGCATTGGTTTCCCGTTTGAGGATCTTGAAATCGATGGCGAGCCCGGCCTTATCCAGTTCACGGGCGCGCACGGTCACTTCGACTTTCCAATTATGACCATGCAGGTTTTCGCAGTCCCCCTGGTAATTGATCAGGTTGTGGGCCGCGGCAAAATGAGAATGAATGGTGAGATGGTACATCTAGAAACTCCTGAAAAAGGACGTCATTCTTCGTTTTCTTCCACCGGAACCGGGTCGCCGGCAACACGATATTCTTCGTCGGCCCAGCGACCGAGATCGATGAGTCTGCACCTATCCGAACAGAACGGACGATGTTCGTTGCCGTTCCAGTTGACATGAACTCCGCAGCGTGGGCAGCGGACCTTGAGGATCTTTACGTTGTCGGACATTTTAAAACCTTGCTCTTTTTCTTAATCCTACCGCTAACGGATACAAATGCCAAGTTTGCCGCGTCAAAGAATCGGCAGTCCGGCAACTCTTCGGGGGCGCACCATATCACAGATTTCATGAGGTTTTGAGAAATTTTATTCGGCGACGGCAGGAGGACACAAGGCTTCAGTGGGATCGTTGTTCGGAAGCGCCGTCTATTGAGCCGATGGACTGATATTCCAGGGTCGCCTTGCAGCGGGGATATTTGAAACAACCCCAGAAAATATGCGCCCCTCCCTCCCCTTCCCGCAGAACCATTTTGCCGCCACATTGCGGACAAGTGGGGGTTTTGTAGTCGCCGCTGAGGGCGAGCTTCAACAGCTTTTTCTGCTTTTCCCCGGGCAATTCCCGGATGGAGTCCAGAAACATCCGGCCGGAAAACAGCTTCAAGTTCTGCCCTTTGGTGCATTCGACAGCCTCGGCGGTGTAGTACCCCGAAGTGATAAATCTTCCGTTCCTGATCTTTTCCACTGCCATTGTTTCCAGCAGTTCCCGCACCGATTGGACGCCAACCTGGTAACTTTTCAAGGCCTTGCATCGCACGATACCGACCGGCCTTTCGATATCCGGCATATAAACCCGGATGTCGACACAGCCATCGGCCCCGATTTTCGTTTCCTTCGGCCGATACCCGGTCATCCGCAGATATTCGACGCAAACGGTTTCGAAACGTTTCCATTCCAGGGATTGCAGAACATCGAGACTCCAATCTGTTGGAACGTCCGCTTTGACGGGGATGGACATTTTGTCTTCAGCCGGGATCCCGGTTTTGCTCCCCTCCTCCACCGACAACCGGGTAATTTCATCATGATCAAAGGCTCGCTGCAACAGTATGCGACGGCGCGTTCTGAAAAACAGGGCACCCAGAACACAGAGCCCGAAAAAGCCCGCCCCGAAATACCAGGGGATGGGGTCAAACCGATTGATCTCAGGGGGAGGCGGTGGATTGGGCGGTGCCGCAACCGGCGGTGAAACAACTGAAGGTGGAGAGCTCGGCGGTTCGATTACGATCTTTGGCGTTTCGACCGGTTGTGGAACCCTGGTGTAGATTTCGCTGGCCTGAAAAAGCACCTGATGCTGCGTCCCGGCATCCTCCACCATCTCCTGCGCCAACTCATCCATGCGCGTATCGTCGCCGTCGGCAACCCGCGCGCAATAGACATCGTTGAGGATATCGTCAATCGGGTTGGTTGAGATAGGCGGCGTGGATTTCTTGCGATAAATTCCATCGGCGGAAACAGCGATTTCGGGGATCACGGCCGCGGCAAAAATCGACCTCTGCGGAAATTCCGGGTCGAGGATGATACTGAGGCTGTTCTCGCCTGCTGAAACCGTGAACAAATTTTGCTGAAAATCGTAGGTTTTGGTGAGTGGTCCGAAGGTCTGCGTCAGTCCTTGGATTTCCCAGTTGTGGTCGTAATTAAGTGCGGTGTAGCCATTGACCTGCCAGATGCCGCCGGTGTTTTCATCGTAGCCGGAGCCCGGATAGTTTAGGGCCAGTTGGATAAGGAACTCGGTCTTGACGTCGCATTGGTCGATCCGACAACGATCTTCGGTGGCGGCATAAAGGGTTTGCAATTTTGCGCGGGAAGGCTGCAGATCTTGAATAATCCCCTGCCACCAATCGACGGTTTCGGTGTAGCCCTTGCCTTCAAAAGCGATGACTGGACAGGGGAAGCAAAGAAAGACGGCGAATAGAACGAGAAGAATCGGCCTCACGGGTTCTCCGGATATTCAAACAACTCAATGCATGAAAAACTTTAAGCCAGTGTTTTTCATCAGAGTGCTAGGGCGAGACCGGAACCACCAGATTGCGCCCCATGTCCTTGGCCTGATACAGAGCGCTGTCGGCGGCCTGGATACAACAATTCACGGTCAGATTTTCCTGGAATTGCGCCACGCCGATGCTGATGGTGAAACGGTAGTTCGGATCATGTTGCGGCAATATAGGAGCCTGCGCCAATTGCTGACGAATCCTGTCGGCCAACGCCACGCCTCCGTCCAGGTCGGTGTCCGGCAGCAGGATCAGAAACTCCTCGCCACCCCAACGGGCGATCTCATCCTGCGGGCGGATGTGATCCTGGATCAGACGGGTGATTTCGCACAGGACCTGGTCGCCGATGGCGTGACCGTAGCGATCGTTGATTTCTTTAAACCGATCGACATCGGCCAGCAGAATCGTGAAGGGTTGGCGGGTGCGTTGATGGACGCTCACTTGGTGGTCGAGATGCTCGTGGATAGCGCGCCGATTGAGTAGGCCGGTAAGAGGATCGGTCCGCGCCGCCTCGATAAGCGCCTGCTGAATGCGCTGCTTTTCGGCGATTTCCGCTTTCAGCTTTTGGTTGACCGCCTCCAACTCCTCGGTACGCTGATTGACGCGGAATTCCAGCGCCTCGTTGGCCTCGGTGAGAGCATTTTCGGCACGAAGGGTCTTCTCGTGGCTGATGGCAAGTTTGCTGGACATGCGGTTAAAGGCGTTGATCAACTGACCGAATTCATCATTGCTGCGAAAGGTCAGTTGGTCTTCAAGGCGACCGTCGGCAATGCCCTCGCAACGCTCCACGAGCAAGCGAATGCCGAGGATGAAACGGCGGCTGAGTACTCGGCTGAAAAAAACGGCCAATAACAACGAACAGAGCAGCGATATTCCGCCGGCAATTTTCAAACCCAGAAATTTTTTATTGACCTCGTTGGCGCGCATGTCGATACCGACCAAATAACGCCCCGCACCATTCACGATTGGCGCGTAGCCGGACATGAAGGCGCCCCACTGATCTACGAAAATCTGGTCGTCGACAGAAGGTTGGTCGAACCCCCTAAAAAGGGATGGCATGGTCTCCTCATACGGCTGGCCGGGGAGTGCCTGCTGATCGGTGCTGTCGGTATCGATAACGAAAAAGACATGGTCGGCCTGCCGACGCATGATGTAAAGATAGTCGATGTCGGGGTTGGTCCGGCGCAAATCGCGCAGATTTGCCAGATAGCGAGAATAAACCGGCAGCCGGACATCCTCCGCCACCCGGATAGCCTCAAGCTCATCGGCATCAATGGTACGGCTGACAAGCGCAGCGCTGTTTTTAAGTCGGCTTTGGAGGTTTTGCTTCAGGCTGTCGTAGGCGCTATGGAAAAAGTAAGTGCCGATACTGCCCGAAACCAGAATCACCGCAAAAAAATGGCTAAGAAAGAGCTTTTTATGGATGGAACCCTTAACATTCATGAGAGATACCATTTATCATCTTTATGGTTAAGTCGTCACTTTCGGCGTGTTCGTCAATATGCCTTATCAAAAAACCACCGTCCAGAATTAATTTCTTTCAACCGTCTCCCCGCACACCAAGTGTTGCTCTTAGTCAACAAGGAACCAACGTTCCCCTCGGGTAATATTAATATCAGCCTGAATAGCCTGGAGGAAAAAATAATGCTCTATATCCTGTCTTTGCACTCTTCGCAATGACTGCTCTCGATGCCGGTCAACTGGCAGTGGCAGAGAGCGCAGGCATTGCGCCATTCCGGGTGGCCGGCATCGCTTGCCCGTTTGCCGGCTTCCAGCCGCAGAACTTCCTGCTCCATCTCTTCGTGGTACTGGTTCTCGAACATTTAGGCCTCCTCCTCTTTCCTCAAATCCTCGGCAAGCAGCCGAAACTGCTCCCGCTCTGCCTGCAACCAATCTATGCATAACGCCCGCGTTCAGGCGCGCTGTCAAGCTTCGCCTGAAACGCTTGATTGGGGCTGCTCTTTATTCAAATCGAAATCGCTATCGGGATCGAAATCGTTCTTGCCGTTGCCGTAGACCGCCTGATCCTCTCGAACCTGGTCGCCCCATCCACCCAGACGGCTGGGCATCGCAGCCATGCGGTTGAGTTCAGTTTTACGGCTCTGACTCTCCGCCTCCCGCAAAGCTTTACCGACAACCAGCACATCCTGAATGGCTGGTCATTTCATGTCGATCCCGATTTCGATTTGGATTTGGATTGTCCAACGGTTTGGAGCTGAAACGCGCAGTAACTACCTCCCGGCCTGTAGACTTTCTACCCGAACCAGCCCTGATTCACGCGTCGCTTTCCGGCGATTGGTTAGCCACATCCTCTTCTGGATGCTCTGGTATTTGTGCATCATGCCAAGAGGCCACAATCCATATCACATTGTCTTTAACCCTGTAGAAAAAGCGGTATGGGGCGACAATTACTTCACGATAAAGGCTCTCCGGGAATTCAGGAAGTGTTCGACCAGACTCCGGGTGATCTTTGAGCCTCCGTAGTACTCTCTCGGCTTTTTGGCGGAAAGAAACCGCAGCGGATGGGTTGTCGCTGCGGATATAGGCGAGTGCACGCAAAAACTGATCGCGTGCAGATGGAGTAAAAACTATCTTCATCGTTGTTCTGCAAGAAAGGCGTCAGCATCGGCCAAAACGTTTTCAAGGTCAAAGCCTATGCCAGCTGCGATCTCCTTCTCGCCACGAGCAAGCAATCGCAGGATTTCCAACTCGTGCTGAGTATGCTCGTAATCTTTCATGCTGACCATTACTGCAGTTGCTCGTCCGCGTTGCGTAATAAACAGAGGTTCGTGAGATGCCGCCACGCTTTTAATAATGCCACTTGCATTTTGACGGAGATCGGAGATGGGAATGATCTTAGGTGATTTATTCATTAGTTGTACCTCCTATGATACTTCCAAGGATACCACCAGGGGTAAGGTG
>MHXM01000075.1 GCA_001825565.1 Desulfuromonadaceae bacterium GWC2_58_13 | reverse complement strand
CTCCGGATCGCTTTTGGCCACACGGGCGAAGGCTTTGACCAACAAGTCGAGACCTTCGTAGCGGTAGAAAGAACCGATGAAGCCAATCACCTTCTTGCCGGCAAGGTTCCATTGCCGCAGGTAGTCGGCGTCGGGAGAACAGGGCTTAAAGTCATCGACATCGACACCATTGAAAACCGGAGTGATTTTTTCCGCCGGGATATAGCGACCGACCAGATCGTCTTTCAGACCATTGCACAAAATCGCCACATGGTCAGCCTTGGTACAGACCATGGTTTCGACAAGCCGGGTCAGCTTGTACTTCCACGACCCGTCGGCGTAGGTACGGTGATCGACGGCGGCGTCTTCCCAGAAAGCGCGGATTTCGTAGACCACCGGCAACCCGAGCTTGCGACCGGCCCACAGCGCTGGAATGGCGTTCAACACCGGCGAGTGGGCATGAATGACATCGGGCTGTTCGATTCGGGCCACCTCGAGAATGCGGCGCGAAAGTACATGCATGAGCCAGGCTTCACTGGTAAAGGGACCAGGCAGCTGGCGGGTGGCCCCGCTGCGATAGTAGGTGAAACCGTTGATCTCTTCTTTTGCCGCGGACTCACCTTGCCAACTAGCTTCGTGCTTGGGCGAGGTGACAATGACCGGCTCGAATCCCATGTCCCGCTGGGCGCGGAACAGGCTCTGGCTGCGGAAGGTGTAGCCGCTGTGCAGCGGCAGGCTATGATCGAGAACGTGGAGTATTTTCATAATTCGATTACTCACCCAAAAACTTTTTTCTTTGACGGGATAACAACGGATAAATTCGGATTATTAAAATCAACCCAGAGCAGAACAAAATACTTTCCAAAACCTTTAAAAGCCAGATTTTATCCGCACTTATCCTGTCTAATTTCAGGTTAAAAGCCTTTCCAGCTTATCCATGTTGACCGCCCAGTTGTAGTTGTCCACCACAAACGCTCTGGCTGCTAGACCGAGGCAAACTCTTTTCTCCTGCTCATTCAACAACTCTTTAATCACTTCGATAAACTGCTCAGGTGTTTCGGCGACCCGCAGGTGTTCGCGATTTTTCGCCATGATACCGGCATTGGCTTTCGAGGTGGTGACCACCGCCTTACCCATGGCCATTGCTTCGAGTACTTTATTTTGTACTCCCCGGGCCATTCGTAAAGGGATCACACAAAGATCGGCACTCTGATAATAGGGACGAACATCTTCGACAAAACCGGTGACCGTAATCCCATCCATGACAGCCAAATCGCAGACGGCAGGGGCGGGTTTGCTGCCGACAATGGTGAACTGAAGGTCCGGAATCATCTTTTTAAGTGTCGGCCAGATTTCCCGACTGAACCAGCAAACCCCATCGACGTTCGCGTGGTAATCCATGGCACCGGTGAAAACAATCGTAGGGGGGCAGGATGCTTTGCCTTGGTTTGTTTGAGCAAGGGATTGGGAGACGCTGTCATCGCACCAAGAGGAATCGAAATATTCGGAATCGACGCCATTGGCGATTACGGCCAGATCTCGGGCCTCGGGGCAGACCTGCCGAAAGAGCGCGGCCTCGGCTTCAGAGATCACCACCGAATGGTCGAAGTCCCGATAGATTCTGCTCTCGTAATCGGCCAGTCGACGGTTTTCGAGGCGATAGACCCAATTCATGGGCCATCTTGATTCACTGGCGTACTGGATCCATTTGTCCGAATCGACGTCACAAAAATCCATGATCAACCTGGGACGAGCAGCAGGCATTTGAGCTCGAAACACATATTCGGCCATGGTTGAAGAGAAACAGACAATGGCATCGTAGCGGCGTTCTTTTAGCCAGCGATTACAACAGTCCTGCACGCGACGCTGATAAAAGTATCCCACGGAGATACTCCCCCCCCGAACCAGACTGAAAACTCCCCGCACCTTGGCGTGGGTTTTGTCGAGGGAGTAAACCGCTACCCGTTTACAGATTTTTTCCAGATCAGCCTGGTATTTCAAATCCTCGGGCTCATCGGCCAAGCAGAGCAGATCAACCTCGTGCCGCGCCGCCAGATATCGCACCTCGTTGAAGGAGCGGATCTTGTCCCCCTTGTTGGGGGGATAGGGAATGCGATGGCAGAGATAGAGAATCTTCAATATCGAAACCTTTTTTCTGTCCATGGAAGGCATGGACAAAAGCAAAATCCCCAGATTTTTCCTGGTTCTGTTTCGTACTTTCCGTGGACCTATCGCCCGTTAAGGTTTTTGGTCTTGTTTGCGCTCATGGGCCGAGAGCCCCAAAACCCCAGTGTCCCCAGCACCGCGCCGACCCCGTTGAGCAGCATGTCGAGCAGCGAGGCATAGCGGCCAGGGACGAACAACTGATGAAATTCATCAAGCATCCCGTAGCCCAGGGTGATTCCTGCACAAATGGCCCAGATTGCGGGACCGGTTCGACCGATCTTTTCAAAAGACCGGAGCCAGAGAAACTGCAGCAGCCCGAACAGGGGGATGTGCAACAGATTCTGCAACTTCGGGTCGAGATCCGTGAGAATTTTCAACAGGCCGTCATCGACCTGGCCCGGAATGGACGAGAGAAGAAAGATTCCCCCCATGAGCAAAACCGGCGGAACGAAGTTTCGCAGCAACAATGATCTCATGCCAAGTACTTGGCCAGCGTCGGCCCAATGATCTTGGTCAGAGCCAGAGGCATCTTGCGCCAAAGTTCGATTTTTTTCTGATACTTAGGGTTGGCCGGACTGAGGTTAGGCAACTCGGCGGCCTTGAGTAACTGGTACTGGTAGGCCAGCGGCGTCGGCTCGAAGCCCCAGTGTTTCTTGAAGCTGAAAGAACCGGTGTCGACCTTGCTGCGACCGTAATCAAACACCTTGTATCCGCGCTCACAACCCCGTTTCATCAGCTCCCAGTATTTGAAATCGTTGGGGCAGAGCTGCCGATATTCCCATAACGATCCAGCATAGTAGGGCATGACCCGGTCTTTATGGTAGAAACTCATCACGCAACCGACGGGATGCCCTCCTTTGTTCCGGACCACCATCACTTCGGCGTCATCGCCAAAGACATCGAGAAAAGCCCGGAAAAACCGTCTGGAAAAGATCGGCGTACCAAGTTGGTGATAGCTGCGGGCCATGACCTCGTAAAAATCATCGAACAGATCGTTACCGAAAGAAGCCGTGAGTCCTTCGTTGATCCCCTTGCGCACCGCAGCCCGGGACTTGCGGGGAATGGCGTTGAAATTCGCTTCGACCTCGGGAAAAATCTCCTTGCTGAAATTGAAATACAGATTCTTGGTCGGCAGCCCGTCCAGGGCGCTTTTGTTCTTCAGCTCAACGTAGGCGCAATCCCGTTCCATGCCGATTTCCGCCGCCAGCTCCAGCAATTGCCCGGCCACTTCGGGGGAGTCGGCCAATGGCCCGCCCAGTTCGGCAAAGGGCGCGGAAACCAGAAAATGCCCAAAAATCCGGCTGTCAATCTCCCCCAGGGGCAGCACACCGACCACCCGGCCTCCATCTTCGGCCAGCAAGGCATGACTCGGATGGCCAAAAGCCTGCTCAACCGACTGCCGCCAGTTATCGAGATGGAAAAGGCTGCCGTCGGGGTGAGCCAGAACGTAGGCGTCCCATGCGGTTTTATCGGCCTCTACGGCAAGCCGGATGTTCATTCGCGATTGATTCATGAAAAGCTTTTCTGCCCACGGAAGGTCTTACAGATTCAGTCCCGCGCGGATCGTCCCGAAGTGGAAATCACCCAGCAACCGTCGAAAGCGCCCCTCGGTCTTGTCGAGGTTGAGATAGTGACGGAAGTTGCTCTTCCATCCGGCCCCTTGAAACCGCGGTTGCCCGGGATCGAATTCCCAGGGGTGCAGGTAAAAGACGAAGGGTTGACCTTCGGTCCGGTTGATGCGTTGCAACCCCCAGCGGGTGACTACATAGGGTAACAGCCGGAAATAGCCGCCGCCGGCGATGGGCAGGTTTTTCCCGCCGATCCGCACCGTGGAGATGGGTACTTCGACCAGGGTCGGCTCACCGTTGGCAACATTTGCCGACTGCCAGCTGCCGTCGGCGATCTTCACGGCCGGACCGATAAAGCGAGGCCAGTCGGGGATGCCGTAAAAATCGTGCCGGATCGGGAAAATGCTGGAGTCGTAGCGATAGCCGGCTTCAAGCAGCTCATCGAAGGCCCAGGGGATTTGCCGGGAGATCGAGTAGCTCGGCGCGCGATACCCCGAAACCTCACTTCCTGAGAGATCCTCAAGCAGTGCTTTGCTGCGCCGGACATCCTCCCGGAATTCCGCCTGAGACTGCAATCCGACCCGCTTGTGGCCGTAACCGTGGCTGGCCACTTCATGGCCACCTTCGGCGATGCACCGGACCAGCTGCGGGCAGCGCTCGGCCACCCAGCCGAGAACGAAAAACGTCGCCTTGATGCCGGCCGCATCGAGCAGAGACAGCACCCGCTCGGTGTTCCCTTCGACCCGCAATTCCCGAGCGCCCCAACCGGCCTCCGGCGAAACCCGTTCGAAGGCGGAGACCTGAAAATAGTCTTCGACATCGATACTGAGGAGGTTGGTGACTTTCTGGTTTTCAGGCTGAATGCTGTATGATTGGGTGGCATCATTCATTGCATAGATTCCGGATCAATCTCTTTTATTCATGATTTTGAATTGAAGCCTTCATCTCAAAAAAATCACGAGGGACTCAGCCGATTGACCACAATTTGGCGAAGAGTTTGAACCATGGACAAAAGACAACGGCGATCCAGCTCGACATCCGAAGAGAAGTCTTCATATCGAAACAGGGTGCCATAAGGTGTAAGCAGATCGATGTCGGCGAGGGTTTGCGGCAAAGTCAAACCCGCATCAGCCAGCAGATCCATAAGCAAGCGCAGGTTATGGGTTCGGGGAAAATCACCACCAAATTCGGAAAGCAGAGATTTAAGCAGTTTTTCTACCGCCTGTTGGCAATGAAAACCGAAAATCTCATCGCTAACATGCATCGAATCAACAATTTCTATCAGAAGAGCTTCATCGTCACCAGCTTTCTTCATCAACAAAAGCGCCTGTTCATGAAGCCTCATATATGACCTTCCCTTCCCGTTTCGCCCGGTAATAAACATTCCCCGGCGTGTCGGACCAGTAGTCAAACTTCTCTTGGCTGACCAACAGTAGATCAATCGGAAGTCGCAAAAAACCAAGAGCCCGGTTCAAACGAGCCATCTCTAACACACGGTCTTTGACCTCCCGCTCAACAACCAGAATATCGACATCGCTGTCGCCCCTGGCATCGGCGCGGGCATATGACCCGAACAGAATAATCTTTTCCGGTCGGGCAACCTGCTTTAGAACTGAAGCCGCCTGCTCAATGGTTTCCCAACTAAACACATTTACCTCCGGTGCTAAAATGCTTTTTACCGTCTTTCAAATCCTACCCCAGCCTGGGGTTCCATGGAAATGAATTGACTGTTCAGATCTGAAAACCATTTTTATTACCGAAAGTCACTGCTGGAAAAAACTGAAAAATAAATTAGTTCTTTTGTCTCCAAGCATCTTTTCCGTGTTGTACGTGGACTCTCATTTATTATCCCCAGATATCCGCTCTTATCCCGTCTAAAACCAAGGGCTCGAATTTTTTCTACCCTCTTCTCCCAAACAGCCGTTTTTTCGGCAGTGGCCCCGGCGCAGATGCGACCGGAGAAGGTGATATTGGTCGTTCATCGATTTCCACCACCGGCGATTTGGGGAGCGATGCGGTTGCCTCTTTCCCGGCGCCCGACATGGCAATCAGCCAGTCGAGCTGGCGACAGATGCGCTCCATGGCGACCTCAAGACGCCCCGTATCGCTGGTCTGTCGGTCGGCAAGCTTCTTCAGCAGATCTTCATGCACGGCCAGCCGTTTGGCGATCCAGCCTTCTTCTTCCTGCACGGCGTCGAGGCAGGCCAGTCGCTGCTCGAAACGCAGGAGACGATCCGCCATCTCTTCATGGTCATCGTCGGCCACGGAAAGGGTGATCTTCGCCGGGCTTTCCGTATCGAGGTGCCGGTCCCAGGAAACATCGCCGATCACTTCATCGACCAGCTCACGGGTCAGCTCCCGGGTTTCTTCGACGAAGGCCGCCAGCAGCACAAAATCGCAGAACACGTTGATCAGACGGGGGATACCACCGCTGTACCCGAACAGGGTATCGAAGGTTCCGTCGTGCCAGCGCAGGGCATTGCGATTGCCGGCCATGGCCAGCCGGTGATAAACGTAGGCTTCGCTTTCTTCCCGGGTCAGAGGCTGCAGGTGGCAATGGACGCTGATGCGCTGCCGCAGCTGCCGCAATTCGGGACGAGTGATGATTTGTTTCAATTCGGGCTGACCGACCAGGATGATCTGCAGCAGCTTGAAGCTGTCCGCTTCGAGATTGGACAACAGGCGGATTTCTTCGAGGATCGTCGGCGTCAGGTTCTGCGCTTCGTCAATAATCACCACGGCCCGTTTTTTTCGGGCGTGCAGGCCGACCAGGTGGTCGTTCAGATCACGCACCAAGGCTACCTTGTCTTTTCCGCTGACCTCAAGGCCGAAATCCTCGTTGATCATGGCGATCACCTGCTTTGCGGTTACCCGCGTGTTGAACACCATGGAGAGAGAGATATCGTCGTCGAGATTGTTGATGATATCGCGAATGATGGTGGTCTTGCCCGAGCCCACTTCGCCGGTCAACAGGATGAACCCCGCCCGCTCCTGAAGACCATACTTGAGATAGTTGATGGCCTTCTTGTGGGATTGGCTATTGAACAGGAACCGTGGGTTGGGAACCAGTTCAAACGGTTTGGTGGTCAGGCCGAAATATGATTCGTACATGGAAAACCTAGGAAAGGGGTTTAGGTTGAAGGCTGAAGACTGTTAGTAAACCTGCAACCTTAACGAATAAAGCCTGTCACCTTCAGCCTTCAGCCTAAATTTTTACCAAGTTAACGCCACCTGGGCAAAAACGATGTTGCTGGTGTAGTCGTTGACCGGGATATCCGAATCGTTGCGGTTCCAGGTGTATCCGAGAGAGGCCCGTCCCAGACGCAACTGGTGATAGAGCTCCACGCGGGCTCCATAGCGATCATAATTTTCCGTTTCAGGATATTCCTCGTCGGTTTTTTCGTAGTCGGTATAGTTCAACGACCAGGCGACGCCTTTTTTGTTGGTGATTGGCACTTCGCCAGCCAGAACGCCTCCCCTGGAATCATCCTGGCGTTCGACTTCAATATAATCAGCCTGGGTTTTGAACAGGGTGAGCGATACCTTGGCACGATCGACATAACTGCAATAGGCCGAGTAGCGTTTCTGTTCCCGGGCGCCGTCCTCCACCGTATCGGTGACATCCTCCTGATAGGACGTCCCAACCGAAAAGGTGCGGGAAATCTGGTAATCCGCCTGACCGCCAAAGAGGTTTGTGGTGGTATTGCCGCTGTAGTCGTAGTCGAGCCAAGCCTTGCCGACATTGCCACTGAGGGTGAAATTGTCGGTCAGGTTCCAGAGCAGGGTGAAGCGGGCGTCGGTGCGGTCGTATTCTTCCTCGCCCTCGATATCGAGAACCGAACGGCTGACCTTCTTGGGTCGATATTGGGTGTACCCGCCATACAGGATGGCGGAAATCCTTGGGCTGATCTCCTTGGTCAGTTGGAGGGAGTATCGGTGGTTTTCGGCATCGTCACCTTCCTTCTCCCGATACCAGATGTTTTCGTACTGGTAATCGAACCGCGCCTCCAGGGTCCGGACCGGATGCAACAGAAGATAGGGATTGGCGATGAAACGGTTGCGGTCGGTGAGATTGGTCAGCTTGCTGTCCAAACCGCCCTTGTCTCCTTCATCGATGGCAACCCGGTCATAGGTGTCGGTCACCCGAAGAAACAGGGCATCCTTGTAAAGCGACCAGGTCGAATCGAGGCTGGCGCCCTGACTTGGCCTGAGTTCGTCCTCGTCGCTGTTATGCAGATATTTTTCGTACTCCAGGCCAAGGTTCAGCGAAAGGTTAACGAACCGTGTCTCCCAATTGACGTTGACCGACGGCCGCACGATGGTGATGAAATCGCTTTCTTCGTCGTTGGCTTCCAGGTAAATGTTGTCGTCATACTCTTCACGCAGGGAAAAACTCGGGGTCAGCCGAAATTCGGCCCAGGCCACGGATGAGACAAGAGTCATGACCGCCAGCAGGGCAAAAATAGTTTTGGATAGTTTCATAACAAATCACCTCGTGGTCATTTCAAGAAAGAAAGGCGGGAAAACAAAGGGAATCCTGCTTATTTCGATGCTCGTTTGCCAGTCTCCTGGTACCTGCTGTAGTATCCGTAGTAGCCGTATTTCCCTCCGGAAGTGACCTGGCTCATGCCATTGCAGACCACCCCGAGCAGGTTGTGATTTTTCAGCAGTCCCAGCGCCTTGGTCACCTTGTCGGTCGACGTGTACCCCTCGCGCACGACAAAAAGTACCCCTCCAACCGCATTGGCAATAAATTGCGGTTCGGCGAATGGAAGCAGTGGGGTCGTGTCGATAATCACGTATCGATCCACATAACGACTCTTGATCTCGGCCAGGATCTGCTGCATGCGGTTGGATGAAAAAAGCTCTACCGGGTTTGGAACCGCCCTCCCCGCTGGCAGCACCGACAATTTGCCGATGCCGGTCTTGACCAGGACATCGCCAACATCGATGCCATCGAGGACGCAGTCGGTCAGCCCCATCGAAGCTTCCATATCGAGATATTTCAAAACGGTCGGCCGACGGATATCGGCTTCGACCAGCAAAACCGTATGGTCGAATTCCTGAGCCAGGGTGATGGCCAGGTTCAAAGATGTCAGGGTTTTACCTTCGCCGCCGATTGCGCTGGTGACCATCAGGGATTTATCGAAGCGGCCGAGCTGGGCCAACTTGACAATGGACGATTTGAGCTTGCGATATTGCTCGGCAGCTGGGGAATTTTCACCGCTGGCCGTCACCAGAAACGGGTTCTTGATTGCTGGTGAGGGAACCACGGCAAAAGCTTCATGAGCGACATCGATTGGAGGATTGGCCATGGTCGGCGCGGATTCCCTTGGGGCCGGCATCGCACATGCATCGCCCATTGTTCTTTTCTTGGCTGCCATTTCAATAGCTTTTTCTATCCGACTCATTAACCCCGCCTCCCTTTTAACGGATCAGTGCAAGCAGATTGGAAACCACTGTATCAAGCTGTAATTGGAGGATCAGCTGATCCAGCAATTTTAATCCCAGCAGATCATGGCCCATCATGGCCAAAATGAACAGCATGCAGCCCCCGGCATAGGAGTAGACAAGCTTGTCCCATCTACGTTGAGCACGAGACTCAACTTCGTTGAACATGAGGGGAATTTCGGCCAGAACCGCCACCCCCATGGCCCGCAGGGAATCGGAATCCTTGACCGTATCGTCAAGTTTTTCCCGCAGAACCACCGCGGCCACGCCAGCGCCAATTCCAGCCAACAACCCCATCACCATCAGAACAATCCGTTTGGTTCCCACCGGGGCCGTCGGAAAAATCGCTGGGTCGACAATCCGGAAGGTGGTCGCCTTGTCCGCCACTTCCATCTGTTTCGACACCTCGGAAATCCCGACCCGCTCAAGAAGCGTTTCATAAACATTCTTGTTCAT
>MHXM01000074.1:7108-9120 GCA_001825565.1 Desulfuromonadaceae bacterium GWC2_58_13 | reverse complement strand
GTTTCTGCGAGCTGGCGCGCAGCGGCCGGGTCATGACCGGCGATCCTCCCGGACACGAGGATGGCTGGGGCTTGGCCTTCTATCGGCAGGGACAGCTGGTCGTGCATAAGAGCGGCGTCAGCCTGCTGGAAGAGACCGACCGGGTCCGTGGCATCCTGAGCGCGGCGCGGACCTCGCCGGTGCTGATCCTGCACCTGCGCAAATCCGCCTGGGCGAACACCTCCTGCACCCGCCACGCCCACCCCTTCTACCTGGGCAACAGCGTATTCTTTCACAACGGCGTGGTCTACGACTACCAGAAGCTGATCCCCGACATCGGCCTGCCGGGTCCGCCCGCCGATGCCCGCGATACCGAGGTGTTCTTCTATCACGTCATGAGCCAACCGGCGCCGGAGCTGGACCGGGCGTTTCTCGATTCGGTGGCGACGATCAAGCAGAACCACCGGTTTTCGGCGCTGAACTGCCTCTTCAGCGATGGCGTGAAACTCTTCGCCTATCGCGATTACGCCAAGGAACCGGACTACTACTCGCTCTACAAAGCCTGCGCGGAAAACTCCTGGTTTATTTCGTCCGAGCCCCTGGATGACAACCTGCGCTGGGAGATGATGGCGAAGGAGGAATTTCTCGCAATCAATCCGGGCGATATGGCCGGGCGCGCGACGGGGGAGCTCGGGTAAACCTGGATTGATAAGACCTGGGGGCGGTCGACCGGAGGCGGAAAAATTACAGCAGCAGACTGACCAGCGAGAAGGCTCCGGCAGCGATCAGAAAGGGATCGCACCGGCGGATTTTGCCGAGGGCCAGCTGGATGGCGACGTAGGAGAGGAAGCCGAAGGCCAGCCCGGTGGAAATGGAGTAGGTCAGCGGCATGAGCAGAAAGGTGAGGAAGGCCGGGGCGGCTTCCTCGAAGTTGTAGAAGTCGATCTGGGCGATGCCGCGCATCATGAAGATGCCGACCACGATCAGGGCCGGGGCGGTGGCGTAGGGAGGGACGGCGGCGATCAGCGGGGTGAAGAAGACCGCGCCGAAAAAGAGCGCCGCGGTGACCACTCCGGTCAGGCCGGTGCGGCCGCCGTCGGCCACGCCGCTGGCCGATTCGATGAAGGTCGTGGTGGTGCTGGTGCCGAGCAGAGCGCCGCCGACCGTGGCCAGGGCATCGGCCGTGAGCATCCGCGGCAGCCGGGGGATCTCGCCGTGCTCGTCGACCATGCCGGCCTCGCGACAGACCGCCAGCATGGTGCCGAGGCTGTCGAACAGATCGACGAACATGAACGCGAGGATGCTGGCCCACAGCGAGGCCTGCAGGGCGCCGGCGATGTCGAGCTGAAAGGCGATCGGTGCCGGCGAGGGGGGGAGCGAAATCACGCCCGTGGGCCAGGGAGAAATCCCGGTCAGTATGCCGGCGGCGGCGGTCGTGAGAATGCCGAGCAGAATGGCGCCGCGAATCCTTCTGGATTCCAGCAGGATGGCGACCAGCAGGCCGCACAGGCCGAGCAGGGCCTGCGGGGTGAAGGCGCCGAGTTGCACCAGCACAGCTTCGCTTTTCACCACCAGCCCGAGGTTCTGCAGGCCGATGAAGGCGATGAACAGGCCGATGCCGACGGAGGTGGCCAGGCGCAGGGAGGTTGGAATGGCCTGCACCAGCCGTTCGCGGATGCCGAGCCAGGTCAGCAGCAGAAAAAATATCCCGGAAAGAAAAACCACCCCGAGAGCGGTTGGCCAGGGCACGCCCTGCCCGAGCACCAGGGTATAGGTGAAAAAGGCATTGAGGCCCATGCCCGGCGCCATCATCAGCGGCGCATTGGCCCACAGGGCGATCAGCGCCGTAGCCATGGCGGCCACCAGACAGGTCACGGTGGTCAGCGCGCCCTGGTCCATTCCGGCCTGGGCGAGAATGGTCGGATGCACGAAAATGATGTAGGCGCCGGTCAGAAAGGTGGTCAGTCCGGCAACGATTTCGGTGCGGACCGAGGTCCCGTGACGGTGCAGCTGAAACAGTCTTTCGAGCATGG
>MHXM01000074.1:6750-7092 GCA_001825565.1 Desulfuromonadaceae bacterium GWC2_58_13 | reverse complement strand
CAGGGGTTCAGACCCTTGAGATCGTTGAAGAAGTATTCGATGTCTTTGCTGACGCCGAGACTCAGGGCCAGATTGATGCCGTTGAACAGGGCCAGCATGGCGTGGTCATCGTCGCCGAGCCGATGATAGGCCAGGGCGGCGTGATAGAAAATCCGCGCGGTCAGGTCCTGGTCCGTGGACCGTTCCCGGGCCTGCTCGAAGAGCCGCAGGGCGTCCTGGTGCCGGCCCCGGCCAAAGGCCAGGCATCCCCGGGCGTCGATTTGCCTGACCGAATCGGCGGGCAGGGTCGGCAGCAAGGCCGCCGCCTGCTCCGGTTTTTCCAGTTTGAGGGCCAACAGCTGC
>MHXM01000074.1:5922-6733 GCA_001825565.1 Desulfuromonadaceae bacterium GWC2_58_13 | reverse complement strand
TTCGGGGCGGGTAATGGCGTCGACGGGGACGGTTTCGAGCCCTTTGCGGTAGGTTTTTTCAGCCCGCTCGGGATTTTGGGCGGCTTCCAGCAGTTCGCCGTGGCGTAGGTACAGGCTGGCATCGGTTGGCCGTTGGCGGATGGCATTCGCCAGGGAGTCGGCGGCGGCGGTGTAGTCCCGCTTGGCTTGGAGCGTTTCGGCCCGGGTAAGATGTTGTTCAACGCTCAGGGGATCGGGGAGCAGGGCGCTGCAGCCCCAGAGGGGGGATAGAAAGAGGATCAGCAGCAGAGCGGGAATGCGTTTCATGCCAATACTTCCTTGCCTTCGTCATCGCGGGGCGGGGCCGTCAACGAAAAAAGGCCGGAGCATGACTCCGGCCTTGGTTTTTTCATGCGCGGCTTCAGGGCTTCAAGCCGGTAATCCGGAACAGGGCCTCGATGTATTTTTCGCCGGTCTTGCGGACGATCTCTTCCGGCAGGGGCGGGGCGGGAGCCTTCTTGCCCCAGTCGAGGGTTTCCAGGTAGTCCCGCAGAAATTGCTTGTCGAAACTCGGCTGCGGGCCGCCCGGCCGGTACAGATCCTTGGGCCAGAAGCGCGACGAGTCGGGGGTCATGGCTTCGTCGATCCAGATCACCTGGCCTTCGAACATGCCGAACTCGAACTTGGTGTCGGCGATGATGATCCCTTTGGCGTCGGCCAGTTGGCGAGCCCGGTTGTAGATGGCCAGGGTGGTGCTGCTGATCTTTTCGGCAACCTCCTGGCCGCAGAGATCGATCACCTTGGCAAAAGGGATGTTCTCGTCGTGATCGCC
>MHXM01000074.1:5213-5910 GCA_001825565.1 Desulfuromonadaceae bacterium GWC2_58_13 | reverse complement strand
GGTCGACGGAGTGAAAATCGGCTCGGGCAGAATCTGGCTTTCAACCAGGCCGGCGGGGAGGGAAATGCCGCAGATGCTTCCTGCCTGTTTATATTCTTTCCAGCCCGAGCCCGAGACGTAGCCGCGAACGATGCATTCGACGGGAAGCGGCTTGGCCTTTTTCACCAGCATGCTGCGCCCTTCGAGCTGATCGCGGTACTGATGGGTAACGGCCGGAAAGTCGCTGACCTCGGTTGCCACGATGTGGTTCGGAATGATGTCGGACATCTGTTCGAACCAGAACTTGGAAATTTGGGTCAGGACGAAGCCTTTGTGGGGAATGCCCTCGTTCATGATGACATCGAAAGCCGAGATGCGGTCGGTGGTGACCAGCAGCAGGTATTCGCCGAGGTCGTAAATGTCCCGCACTTTGCCCTGGTTGATCAGCTTGAGGTCTGCAAAATTGGTTTGGGTCAGCGTCGCTTGCATGACTATAATTTTTCCTTTTCGATCGAAGCCTGAATAGTGGGTGAAACGACGATTGCGGCCTGGGCCCGGAGGGCATCCATTTTTTCCTGGTAGATTTGGTCCTTTTTGCGGGTGATGACCGCGGTTTTCAGATTGGCCCGCTGGGCGTCGTCGAGACCGCCAAGGTCAGCCTCCTGGCGTTCCTTGAGTGCGGCGACGATGAATTTGCCGTCGTTCTCGTAGACTTCCG
>MHXM01000074.1:243-5173 GCA_001825565.1 Desulfuromonadaceae bacterium GWC2_58_13 | reverse complement strand
GTAGGCGCGCGTGAACGGACCGGTTTCCTCGACTGTCAGGTGCAGCGCCTTGGCCTGGTCCGCCAACGATTTGTCGCTGTCGATCCCAGCGAGCAGGTCGGCGGCGGTCTTGCGGGCCAGATCCTCGGTGTGCTGCTGGCGATAGGCCTGCTCCACTTCGGTCCGCACCTCGGTCAGTTCGGGAATCCTGCTGGGACGACGCTCTTTCACCGCGAAAAGAACCACCCCTTCGGAAAGGTTGACCGGACGGGCCAGTTCGCCGTCGGCCAGGGTGAAGGCGGCGGCGGAAATCTCGGGAACTTCGCCGAGACCGTCAATGGAAGCTTCGCGCTCGAAGAAGTTGGTTTCCTTGATCCCCAGATCGTTGGCCTTGGCGGCGTTTTCGAGATCGCCGGTTTTGCGGTTGATGTTGAAGGCGTCCATGGCCTTTTCGAAGGCCAGTTGCTGGCTCTGGGCGACAATGACGTCGGCTTTGATTTCTTCGAGAACGTCGGTCAGCGGCTTGATGCCCGCTTCAATGTAACCGTCGCCGCGGATAATGTGGTAGCCGAAGGGGGTGGTGACAATGTCGCTGATTTCTCCCGGTTTCAAGGCGAAAGCGGCCTTCTCGAAATCGGCGACCATGATGCCGCGGCTGAAAAAGCCGAGATCTCCATCCTGGGCGATGGTGCCCTGATCGTCCGAATATTGGCGGACCAAGGCGGCGAAATCCTTGCCGGAGCGGACTTCCGCGAGCACTTTTTCGGCCAGCTTGAGTTTGCGGTCCTTGGTTGCCTGGTCGGCGTCGAGGGGCACCTTGATCAGAATGTGGGAGGCCTTGACCTGTTCGGGGATCTCAAACTTGTCGAGGTTCCGGCGATAGAATTTGTCGAGATCTTCTTCGGTATAGGTAACGTCCTTGGCGTAACGGGCCGGTTCGAAGAGGATGTAGCGCAGGGCTACCGTCTCGGGAAGCCGGAAGTTTTCCTGGTTCGCCCCGAAAAAGTCGGCCAGCGATTTTTCGTCGATCGTAACCCGGGTTTCGAACAGGGCGGGGGTCAGGGAGACAAAGGCCAGATTGACTTTTTCGTTCTGGCGCCGGTATTCCTCGACGATGTCTTCGTCGTTGACCTCGACCTGGCCGCGGATGGCGTCCCGCACTTTTTCTGCCAGCAGCAGCTGTTCCTGGCGCGACTCGAAGTCATCCGGAGTCATCCGCTGGTAGCTCAGCACCTGCAGGTAACGCTCCTTGCTGAAGACGCCGTTGTCCTGGAAGGCGGGGGTCTGGGCAATCGAATCGATCAGCTCCTCGCGGCTCACCTTGGTGCCGAGACGTTGGCCCTCTTGAAGCAGCAGCGATTGTTCGATCACCGTGTCCAGGGCCTGCTGCCGCAGTCCCAGCTGTTTTTCGAGGGCCGGGTTGAACTGCTCGCGGTAGACGTTCTGGTACAGCCGGTAAAGATTGCTGTAGACGGTTTCGTATTCGTCGAAACCGATGTTGAGATCGTTGACGGAAACGGCAAAGCCCTGTTGCTCATTCCGGCTGTCGCCGGGCGCGGTCAGCATGGCGTAACCGATGATGAAGCTCAGAATGATGACGGCGAAGGCGAGCTTGATAAAAACCGATTTCTGCTTTTTTCGGATCAGGTCCAGCATCTGCGGACGACTCCTTTTCGTGATTTTTAGAGGCGGGAAACAGCGCAACATGTTAGACAATCAAGACCCCAATTGCAATATCTTTTTCCTTTTTACGACTTGAAATGGCTCGGTGTTTTTGGTAGTGTTAACGACATTTTTCAGAAGGATAATCCTTCTGCGGTTAAAAGGAGACCACCGCGCCGATGTTCAACTTATTTAACGCTATCTGGGGGATGTTTTCCAACGATCTCGCCATCGACCTTGGAACCGCCAATACCCTTGTTTATCTGAAAGGCAAAGGAATCGTCGTCAGCGAGCCGTCGGTGGTGGCGGTGCAGAAAGACAGCATGGGGCAGAAGAAGGTGCTTGCCGTCGGCAAGGAAGCCAAGAAGATGCTGGGCCGCACCCCGGGGAGCATTGTCGCCATCCGCCCGATGAAGGATGGCGTCATCGCCGACTTCGACATCACCGAGGAAATGCTTCGCTATTTTATTCAGAAGGTCCACAATCGCAAGACCCTGGTTCGGCCGCGGATCGTCATCTGCGTCCCTTCGGGCATTACCCAGGTGGAAAAACGCGCGGTCAAGGAGTCGGCCGAGTCGGCCGGCGCCCGTGAAGTCTATCTGATCGAAGAACCGATGGCGGCCGCCATCGGCGCCGGATTGCCCATCACCGAAGCCTCGGGCAACATGATCGTCGATATCGGCGGCGGCACCACCGAGGTGGCGGTCATTTCCCTGGCCGGCATCGTTTACGCCAAAAGCGTGCGGGTCGGCGGGGACAAGATGGACGAGGCCGTCGTCCAGTACCTCAAACGCAAATACAACCTGCTGATCGGCGAACGGACCGCCGAGCAGATCAAGATCGAAATCGGCAGCGCTTACCCCGAGGAGGAAACCCGGACCATGGAGGTCAAGGGTCGTGACCTGGTGAGCGGGATTCCCAAAACCCTGGAAATCGATTCCAACGAAATTCGGGATGCCCTGTCCGAGACGGTCAACGCCATTGTCGAAGCGGTGCGCATCACCCTTGAGCGCACTCCGCCCGAACTGGCCGCCGACATTGTCGACAAAGGGATCGTGCTGGCCGGCGGCGGCGCCAACCTGCGCGGACTCGACGCCCTGTTGCGGGACGAGACCGGATTGCCGGTGGTCATTGCCGAAGACCCGCTTTCCTGCGTTGTCCTCGGTTCCGGCAAAGTGCTGGATGAACTTGACCTGCTCCGGCGAGTGGCCGTTTCTTCCTGACCGTTTCCGGGCCTGTTCCGGCGGAACGGCCTGCTCATTCCGTTGATTGAAAAGAGGGCCGTCGGCCCTCTTTTTCATTGTTCCGAGAGTCCTCTGGATGCTGGATCTTCTGCGAAAATACCGGACCGCTCTGCTGGCTGTCACCCTGGTGCTGGCGGCACTGCTGTTGTATTCGCAGAATCTGCGGCAGGGCGAGGAGCGGACCAACCTGTTTGAAAAGCTGGTCCTCCGGGTCACGGCCCCGCTCCAGATAGGCGTGATGACGGTCTGCGAAACGTTCAGCGACTGGCTGGGGCATTACCTGTGGCTGGTCGATACCCGAAAGGAAAACGACCGTCTGCTGGAAGAAAACCGGCATCTGGCGGCCGAACTCAGTCGGCTGCGGGAAGTTCGCCTGACGAACGAGCGTTTGCAGAAGCTGCTCGACTTTCGCGAGCAACAGGCCCTGAGCGCATTGCCGGCCCAGGTTGTCACCGAGGACGCCACCAGCTGGTTCCGCACGGTGATGATCGACAAGGGAAGGGACGACGGTGTTCGCGAAGGGATGCCGGTGGTCGTGGCCGAAGGGGTTGCCGGGCGGATCATTCGCGTCGCGGCCCGCCAGTCACGGGTGCTGCTGATCACCGATGCCTCCTCGGCGATCGCCACCTTGGTGCAGCGCAACCGGACCAGGGGGGTTTGCCGGGGGCGCGGAGACACCCTGAACTTTGACTTCGCCCTGCGGGAAAAAGATATCGAAGTTGGCGACCTGATAATTACGTCCGGCAACGGCGGGGTCTTTCCCAAGGGTTTGCCGGTCGGCACGGTGGTTCGGGTCGAACGGGAGGAGTACGGGTTGTTCCAGGTGGTCGAGGTGATGCCCACCGTCGATTTTTCACGGCTTGAAGAGGTTTTGGTCCTGCTGAAGGAAGAACCGTGAAGCGGATTGCCTATTTTCTGCTATTGAGTTTTTTCCTGATTTTTCTGCAGGTGTCGGTGTTGCCGCGCCTGCTTCCCGACTATTTCAAGCCCGATCTTCTGTTGATCCTGGCTCTTTACCTGGGGCTGACCGCGACCTGGCTGCGCGGCGGCCTGTTCTGCTGGTATCTCGGCTGCCTGGAAGACACCTTTGCCGGTAACGATTTCGGTCTGTTCGGCATCGCCTTTCTGATCATCTTTCTCGCCGTGCGGGCCGGCGCCAGCCGGTTCAATACCGAAAGCTCAGCCTTGTTGCTGGTCCTGACCTTTTTTGCCACCTTTTTCAAGGGGGCGGTGCTGATTTCGTTGTTGGTCCTTTTTTCCGAAGCCGGTCGTCAGTGGCCGGTCATCCTTTCCTGCCTGCTGCCCGAGGCGGTCCTGAACACGTTCTGCGCCCTGCTGCTGCTCAGGTTTTCCCTCTTACTGCGCCGTCGGTTCGCGCGCGGGGCAGGGATTCCCGGACTTTCCCACCTGGATAGACGCTATGAGTCTTAATGCCGGCTGGGAAGAAATCCTTGGCCTGAAAAAGCGCTTCCTGTTCCTGTCCCTGGCGGCAATCGCTATTTTTCTGCTGCTGATTCTGAGGCTCTGGTATCTGCAGATCATCAGTGCCGACCGCTATCGGCAGTTGTCGGAAAAAAACCGTATTCGCTATATTCCCATCGCCGCGCCTCGCGGGCCGATCTACGACCGGGATGGCGTGCTGCTGGTCGACAATCGGCCGGCCTTCGGCATTTCGGTGCTGCGCCAGGAAGTTGACGATAAGGATCTGCTGTTGAAACGTCTGGCTTCCTATCTCGGCGTCGAGCAGGAAGAACTGGAAAAACGTTGGCAGGGCGGCGACCGTTTCCCCCGCTACCGGCCCTTTCCCCTGGCCGAAGACGTCAGCAGGGATGTGCTCGAAACCATACAGGAGCACTCTATCGACCTTCCGGGAGTGCTGACCGAGGTTCGACCGTTGCGTTCCTATCCTTACGACGGACTGGCGGCCCATCTGTTCGGCTATCTTGGTGAAATTACCCAGCACGAATTGCAGAGCGATGAATTCAGCGGCGAATACCGCTCCGGCGATTTCGTAGGCAAGCGCGGGTTGGAGAAGCTTTTTGAAA
>MHXM01000074.1:0-205 GCA_001825565.1 Desulfuromonadaceae bacterium GWC2_58_13 | reverse complement strand
GTTGATGTCAGGGGGAGCGAACTGAGGATTTTAGAAACCCGGGAGCCGAAACCGGGCAATAAGGTTTTTCTGACCCTGAAACGCGATCTGCAGCAGGCGGCCGAAACGGCTCTGGGCGAAGAAGCCGGCGCGGCCGTGGTGGTTGACGTGAAGACCGGAGAGGTGCTGGCCATGGTCAGCCGGCCCTCCTTCAATCCGGCCATTT
>MHXM01000073.1:11920-12062 GCA_001825565.1 Desulfuromonadaceae bacterium GWC2_58_13 | reverse complement strand
CGCGAGTTTCGGCGTCGGCGGCACCGGACAGATGTCGGGACAGCTCCCGCCGCAATCGACGCCCGTTTCGTCCTCGTCCCGAACTCCGTTGGAACAGTGAGCTGGAGGGCAGTCGTCGTGGTAGAGGGGATCGGTGTCGTCG
>MHXM01000073.1:10694-11794 GCA_001825565.1 Desulfuromonadaceae bacterium GWC2_58_13 | reverse complement strand
ATGCTGTCGAGGCTGCTGGACCCGTAGTACGAATGCACGGCGACGATGCGATTGCCGTATTGATCCCCGAAAACCCGGTACCCCTGGCTTAGCAAAGGCCCAACCAAATCTCCGGGCGTCTTATAGGTATCCCCCCAATCGGCGTACTTGGCGACCTGTTGGTTGCTACACTGAATCGCCGTGTCGATATAGATCCGGGTACTTGTCGTGTTTGTCACGCAGGTCGTGCTGACGAATTCGAGACCGATTAATTTATTGTTGTAGCTGGAAGTGCAGGCAACAACCGCTTCGGCAACGACGGGCGACAGCGAACAACAGAAAAGGGCAAAAGCGAAACCCGCCAACAGCTTACGTATTGAGATGGTCATGGCTGAACTCCCTCCGGAGGAATGCGGAATCAAATTTCACGGCGGCGCCGGTTCATCGCCAGCAGCGCGAGCAGCACGGCGGTCAAGGCCAGCGCCAGGGAATCCAGCGCGGGAACGGGGACGGCCGGGGTGGAGGCGGGATCGAAGGGGTCGGTGCCGGAGGCGATTTCCTGAGCGTCGTTGACCCCGTCGTTGTCGTCGTCCGGATCGCTTAAATCCGCCAGGCCATCCTCGTCGAAATCGTGCAAATAGGTCAGGGTGGTTTGGCCCAGGGTCGGTACCGACCCCTGCGCCTGGGTCAGACTGTAGAAGCGGATTCCGTCGCCGGTGGAAATTCCGCTGCCGGCATCGTTTGCCGCGGGATCGCCGATTTCGCGGTAGTTGAACGAGAGGGTATTGTCCGGACCGAGCACCATCTGGAAACGGCTGGGACGATACTGCCCCTGGGCGTTCCAGGATTCCGTCGTCCACTGAACCACGACCCGCTCCGGAGCGGTTTTATGTTCGATGAAAACGCCGCCGTAGCAGTAACTGCTGTGATCGCCGTTCCAGGCCGAGGCGACCGGTCCGTTGCCGCCGTCGATGAGATCGAAGCCGACCGGCAGGTTGGCCGGATCGGTCGGATCGAACCAGAGGGTGCCGTTGGTGTCGACGGTAATTTGCGAGTAATACCGGCCATAGAAAAGAATCGGCCAGGGCAGGTCGAAAACGAGACTTTCGTCGTCGCCGTAT
>MHXM01000073.1:10340-10665 GCA_001825565.1 Desulfuromonadaceae bacterium GWC2_58_13 | reverse complement strand
CGTCCGGCTGTCGCTCACCGATTCCCATTGCAGGGGGGCCTGCTCGACCTGGTAGGTCGCCGCCGGAGCCATGCCCGCCAGCGCCAGAATTCCCCAAAACAACCCGGCCGAAACCAACCGTTTTTCCGAACGAAACATACGCCCTCCCTGAAATATCCCGGAATCGAAAAACAGAAAAAGCCCGGTTGCGAACGATGATGAACATCGTCCGTTTCCGGGCTTTCCGGTCCGGCAAAAGCGCCGTCGGCAAAGTTCCACCTTGCAGCCTGAAAAAGGCCAGCCGATACTTGTTGCCGGCTAATGAACTCAATCTCCCTGTTTATCG
>MHXM01000073.1:3042-10314 GCA_001825565.1 Desulfuromonadaceae bacterium GWC2_58_13 | reverse complement strand
TTTCTTGTGAGGATTCGGCAGTGCGATCCTTTTGCCGTCCCGCTCCCCGGCTTCTGCCCGGGGTACCTTCGTCTCGTTTTGCTGCGGGAGCAAGGCGGATCGGCTACGCGCCACGGCAAACCATGCCAGAACCGGCAGCAGGTACTGGCTCAGGATGACCAGAGCGTTGGTCGCCTGGAATACGAGCGGTTCCTGGTGCAACATCAGGACGATGTTGCCGATCCGAAACAGAATGTGACCGATCCAGATCGGCAGCATGCCTCCCAGAAGGCCCCTGGCCTTGGTTTTCCAGGGCAGGGGCCGGGTGGCGAGGATCAGGCCGATGAAAAAGGGAATATTGAAGGTCTCGAAATATATCGGATGACTCCGCTTCAGGGTGACCATGTAGCCCAGCCGGGCCATGAACCATTCCGCAATGCCGTCATTGATGGCGACATAGGCTTTGTTGCCGGCCAGCCAAAGAATGAACAGCCCGCCGGAAAGCAGCACGAATCGCCACCAGGCGATTTCCGGCCGTCGATTCGAGGTTTGGTCCTTATCCTCATGCCAGCGAACCCAGCCAAGACAGAGCCCCAAAACCAGCAGCATCATGAGAATCTGTCCCAGGTAGGCGTGCAGGATGTGAAAAATCGCAGGGAAAAACCTCCCGACATACACCACGGTGGAAATGCGCGCGGCATTGACGAGAAAGAGCAGGGCCGATCCTCCCGCGAGGCCGAGAACTTTTTTCCCGACGGTGGCCGGGTAGGCCAGGACGAACGAACCGAACAGGATCGCCAGATAAAGGGCGGTGCATTCGGGAACGATCTCCACGTTGAAGGAGTCAAGCGAGAGAAACTCCCCCCGGGCGATGGCGGGAAGACCGGAGGCCTGAAGGAGAAGGGCGGAGAAGGAGGCGGTCAGGGTGTTCAGAAGGTGAATTGCTCCATCCGGCAGCAGAGTCGCGCCCAGGAAAAGGAGCAGAAAGATGCCGAGGAATCGGCCGCCAAGGCCCGGTTCAAATGGTGCTTGGCGGGCAGGTATATTTGATGTCATCGGATTTCCTGATTAACACTAATCTTCCGCTCAGCTTTTCTCCCCCTCCTGGATCAGGAGGGGGTCGGGGGGTGGTAGAGATCGAAAAGCTTTTACCACCCCCAGCCCCTCCTGAAATAGGAGGGGGGGAGGACCCCGGCACAAACCAGCGCCCTCCTCCGCAATCTGCGGAAGTTTGGTACTACTCAGGTCGGAAAATCATTCTCATGTTGGCATGGACATTTAACCGTGGGATTTTTAGATTTTCACGATTTTATGATGAGATCATTGTTATTTTTGGGGAAATGGTTTGCGCATCAACCCAACTTCGTCCGACGGTTTCTTTCTCCGTTGGGTTTTCGGTTTGTCGAACTATGGGGCATCTCCGTTTGGGAGGTTCTTCAATGTAGATAATCGCACCCACATTAAACTTTCATAAGTATTTCACGAAATCTTAACAAAAAAGTCGCCAAGTTAGCGCCTCGAAATGTAAAGGAGGCTGCTGGCGATGACGCAATACGGTTACCTGAAAAAATCCCTTTTTTTACTTGTTTTTACGGTATCCGCCCATCTGGGCGAGAGCGCTTTCGCGGATGGAGCGATTCGTCCCGGCGATTCGGTTCATTTGCATTATGTCTGCCGGTTCAAAAATGGCGACCTCGCCGATACCACCCTGAGTGAGTCGCGGCTCGCTCAGGGCACCAAGAAAGCCGAAATTTTTCGGTCCATTCAAAATGATGCGCCGCTTTTTCTGCAAGCCGGCGATGCGCCCAAATCCGAAGGCGGACCCTCCGTTCGCGATTATTCCGATGAAATTGCCGCCCAGATAGCCCGTTCCCTGGTTGGGATGGAAGGGAGCGAACAGCAGACGGTGAAAATCGTCGCTGACCAGGCGCAATATCGTGAAAAATCGACGATTTCCCTGGCGCGAGTCCGGCAACGCCCGAGGGAGCTGCGCCTGATGCCTGAAGAATATGCGAAACGTACGGGAAAAACGGCTGAGCCCGGGGCCGATTTCACTCTCGATCCCGACTTCCCCGGAACCGTTGTCTCGGTCCGGCAGGATGAAGTTTTAATCCGGTTTGAAGCCCCCGCGGACAAAACCCTTGCGACGCCATTCGGGCCGGCCACCATTCGGGAAACCGACACCCTTTATCTGGTCGATATTCACGTTCGGCAAGGCGCCCTGGTGCGATCCGGTCCGATGGTCGGCCGGATCGTCTCGGTCGATGAAAAGATGTTTACCGTGGACTACGGCCACCCGCTGGCCGGTCAGGATCTTGATTGCGAAGTGACGATTCTGTCCTCCGAGAAAGCGCCTCAAATGCCTAAAATCAATGGAAATATCCATGAAACGGCAAAATAACCTTTTGCACATTGAAAACAGGGCCGGCCTCTTCAGGTCCGCCCCGCTCCTGTTCGCCCTGGCCATCCTCACTTGCGGTGATCCTGCGGCGAACGCGGCAACGGCGCGTGCCGCCGGCATTCAGGAAGGCGACCTGGCGCAGGTTCACGTGACCGCGATTTCGGAGACCGGTACGGTGCTTTTCTCGTCAAGGCGGGAGGTCGTGGAAGGGGATGTTTGGGTCAAGGATCCGAATTTTTCCGCGCCCCGGCCCTTGATTCCCGAAGAAGTGGTGGCCGGGAGAGAGTCCCGGATTCCCGGTTTGGGCAAGGCGGTGCTCGGCCTGATCCCGGGCGAGACCCGCAAGTTGACTCTTGCGCCCGAAGAAGCTTTCGGCACCCCCGATCCCAACCTGCGGCGGGATTTCCCTTGTGAACGAACCGTTCCCAGAAGTCTGCGAATGCCGGCGGATCGTTATCTTCAGTTGGCCGGGTCGTTTCCGAAGGAAGGGCAGGACGTTCATCTGATTCCCTATCTGCAGTGCCGGGTGGTCAAGGTTGAGGACGCCGCGGTTGTTCTGGAATTCTCGGCCGAGGATGGGCGCCGGATAGAAGAAGATTTCGGCACGGTCAGTATCCGGGTTTCCGAGGCTGACATTCGCACCCGGCTGCAGCCGAGGCTCGGTGCATCGTTTACCGTCGAGAATCAAACCGGAAGAATCCTGAGCAGCGACGGGGACAGATTCACGGTCGATTTCAATCCGCCCCGGATGGGTCAATCCCTGACCCTTGATATCGAAGTCCTTTCCCACCTCCCGGCAGCTACCTTTTCGGACGCTGAAATCGAGTGGGCGTCAGAGTTCGACAAAGGCATGGCTCGCGCGCGCCAAGAAGGAAAGCCCGTGGTCTTGGTGCTTTATGCCGATTGGTGTTCCTGGTGCAAACGGTTTTTCCATGAAAGCATTGAAGATGTCAGGGTCAAAAACACCTATGACCGGTTCGTCTGGATGAAAATCAACTCCGATGTCGAAAAACAATTCAAGGAGAAATTCGGGCAAAAAGGTTTCCCCATGATCGTATTGATGAGTCCCGAGGGCGAGGTCCTGAATAAAACCGAAGGATTTATGGACGGCGGAGCCTTTTCTCGGGATCTCAAGGTTTTCTTTGAACATTTATGACAACGCCTTTACCCGGGACCATCATCTCATGTTGCGTATTTCTCGCTGGATTCATCGGCCTGTCTTCGGATTTTTAGCCATTGTATTACCCTTGCTGGCGATTGCCGGTGGAGGAATGGAAGCCAGGGCGGCTTCATGGGGCGGGGTGTTGTCTCAAGGGGCCTTGGAAGAGTCGGATCCGGGATACGCCGCGCCCGAGAGTCGCCGTGATCCCACCTTCCCGATCCGGAAATTCGATATTGTCGGCAGTACGCTCTACCCCGGGGAAATCCTCGATGAGGTTCTCCGGGAGTTTCTCGGCACCGGCAGGACCGCCGACGACGTAGAACAGTCACGGGCGCTTCTGGAGCGATTTTTTCAGGAAACCGGCTACGTCCGGGTATTGGTCAACATCCCGGAACAGGAAGTGGAGCACGGCATTGTCAAGCTGGAGGTGACCGAAAGCCGCATCGGGAACGTCGTGGTGACGGGTAACCGTTATTTTACCCGGGAAACGATTCTCACGGCTCTCCCCTCGTTGCAACCGGGGAAAATCCTCTACGTTCCGGATGTCGAAAAGGAGCTGAACGACCTCAACAAAACCCCCGATCTCACCGTGCGGCTCGGTTTGCAGCCGAGCCGCGAACTCGGCGTCGACGACGTGGAATTGAAGGTCGAGGACAGGCTGCCGTTGCATGCCCGCCTGGAACTCAGCAACCGTTCCACCCATGACACCTCCGGCTTACGCTTCAACGGCATGCTCCGTTTCGACAACCTCTGGCAGGCGGGGCACTCGATTTCGGTTCAGTACCAGACCGCCCCCGAAGAACCCGAAGAAGTTCAGGTGCTCGGCACGTCCTACCTGATGCCCGTGCCCTGGCAGAAAAAACATATGCTGGCGACCTACGGACTCTGGACCGACAGCGATACGGCATTCGGAGACGGCTTCAGCGTTTCCGGCAAGGGGTTCATCGTCGGTCTGCGCTATCTGGTCCCGCTTCCACCGCTCGAAAAATATTACCACACCGTCAGTTTCGGGCTGGATTACAAGGATTTCGACGAAACGATCGGTTTTGCGGGCGAGGCAGATAGCAACAGCGAGTCGCCGATTTCTTATCTGCCCTTTGCCGCGGAATACAACGGCACCTATCTGGACGACGGCGGCACGACCCGCTTGAAGGCCGCCCTCAACTGGTCCTTTCGCGGGCTGGTGGGCAAGCAGGAGGAGTTTGCCAACAAGCGTCTTTATGCCCAGGCGGACTATATGTATCTGCGGCTCGGACTGGGGCGGAGCCAGAAGCTGCCCTGGGGCATGCTGCTCGATATCGAAACCGAGGGGCAGGTCGCCTCGGGGCCTCTTATTTCCAGCGAGCAGTTTTCCGCCGGCGGCATGGAGAGCGTGCGCGGCTACAAGGAGAGCGATTCCCTTGGGGACGACGGTGGCCGGGCATCGGTCGAATGGCGGATGCCCGACCTGGGAAAAGCCACCGGCGCGGGTACCTGGCTGCGGCTCGATCCCTATCTGTTCTATGCCCTGGCCTGGTTGGATGTGCAGCAGCCGCAGCAGGGACAAACAGACGAATTTTTCTTGAGCGGCGCCGGGGCGGGCCTTCGTGGATCCCTGTGGACGGCGCTGGAATATCAGGCCGATATGGCCTGGGCGCTGTCCGGGACGGATCGCACCGACGCTGGGGACACCCGCTACCACTTTCTGGTCAAGTACCTTTTTTGATTCGCGTTTTCAACTGAAAAAGATTTTTGGAGGAGTCGGTCATGCGCAAAGCATTGGCCTTGGGTTTGATTTGGCAGATGACATGTATGCCCGCCGTCGGCCGCTGTGAGTATATTCCGGGCATGGCGGGCAAGCTCGCCGTTCTGCCGGTGATTGAAGCCAATACCTTGCCGGTTCCGATCGGCGTGGCCAGCGGCCTGATCGAGTTCGACAATCCCGACGATAAAACCCTCGTCGTTCGGCAGGACATCGAAGAAGGCGCCTCGACGGCGAAGGCCGTCATCGACTGGGCATCGTTCAATATCGGCGGGAATGCCACCACCCGGTTCGATCAGCAGGGGCATTCGACCTGGGCCATTCTCAACCGCATCCATGATCGGAACCCCAGTCAGATCCTCGGTCGGCTCAGTGCCGACGGCCGGATTTACCTCATCAACCGTAACGGCATCCTGTTCGGTCCCGATTCCCAGGTCAACGTTCATGCCCTGGTCGCTTCGACGCTCAATCTGAGCAATGAGGATTTTCAGGACAATGCTCTGAACTTTCAATACGAGGATTACGCCAAACCCGACGGCGCGGCGGCCGATGCCGCTTCGGTTCGGATCGGCGTGGTCAATCAGGGAACCATCGTTGCCACGGAAAGCGGCGGGCGAATCTTTCTGCTGGCTCGGGATGTGGAAAACGATGGGAACATCAACGCCTTTGCCGGCCAGGTTGGTCTGGCGGCAGGGACGACGATTACTCTGCGCGAACCGAACGCTCTGGACTCCACCCGCCTCGCGCTGGGTCGATATGTCGATATTGAAAGCGATCCGGGAACGGTGGTGAACAGCACGACCGGGGTGATCGTATCCGACATGGGACTGACCGGCATGTACGGTCGCGAAGTTGTTCAGGACGGCATCATTCGCGCCACCACCGCACCCGAAAAGGCCAGCAAAATCGAATTGCTGGCCACCGACCAGGTGACTCTCGGAGCCGCCAGCTGGACCGCAACGCCCATCGTGGAGTCGGATGAAGAATATGTGGGCGACAACAACCCCGCCGCTATCGTCATTCAGGGGATCACTACCGGCGATACCGTGGCGGACACCGGCGCGACGGTCAAGCGGGTCGAGCATTACGGCGCCATCGATGCCCCTTCGGGCGACGTGATAATCAACGCCGGGGAGCGGGTCTATCTGGAATCGGGCAGTAGCATCGACGTCAGCGGAATTTGGGTCGATCTGGAAGCCGGAGCGAATGTACTCGATGCGCAACTTAACAGTATCGAGCTGCGTGACGATTTCGGCCAGAAAAACGGCATTCTCAAAGGGGAGCGCATCCATTTTCTGGCCAACCGTGGCTCGGCCATCGGCGACGTTAGCGGGACCATCGATTCCCAGGGTTTGACGGCGGCGGAGCAGAACGTCGGCGGCGGAACCATGAGCATCAATGTCGGTGTCGCCGATCCCGTGGGCGAAACCCGCGACATCATCGTTCGCGAGGGAGCTGAACTGAATTTTGCCGGCGGCGGCGTTGCCTACGGCCAAGGGATTCGTCAGACCACCAAGCTGCTTTCCGGAAACCGTGTTTATAACATCGGCGACGCGCCCCAATGGCTCGAATACGCCAAAATCCTCGGCGAAGAGACGGTTGTTCACTCGCGTTTCGGAGTGGTGGATACTTTTACCGGGTTTTACAGCGGCGGGGCGGTTCCCTTGCTCAATTACGGCGGCGCCTACATCGAAGGAGCCGATGCCGGAACGCTGACCCTGGTGGCTCCGAGGGTTTTGCTCGACGGCACCCTTAACGGAGCGGCGCTGGCGGGAGTTTATCAGATTTTCGACGATCCGGCCGATGTGCCCGATGGGGTCAGCGGGGTTTTGCGTCCCACCGGCGGCACGCTCCAGTTGGGCTGGAAGCCCACTGTTTCCAATCCTAACGACTCAAAAGACGCGGTACTCGAAAGTGCCGAAATCGTTGCCGCGCAAATCCCTCTTGAAAATTTCTCGGCTGACGAACTTCTGGAGCCGGACCGGGCCA
>MHXM01000073.1:242-3009 GCA_001825565.1 Desulfuromonadaceae bacterium GWC2_58_13 | reverse complement strand
GGCTCGGACAACTGGTTCTCCAGGCCAATACCGAAATCGCCATGGCTGGCGATGCGTCCCTTTATCTGCAAAGCGGCGGCAGTCTGGACGTTTCGGCAAGACGCATCGTGCAACAGGGGCAGATATCCGTCCCCGGCGGGGATGTCCTCTTCGCTCTGACCGACAACCTGACCTCGCTGGAAATGCTCCCGGGTGGCGGGGTTAACGAGCGCTACGCCGATTTGGATGGGCGGTTTTTCCTCGGTGACACCGGGGAGATCGATGTTGCCGGCGAACGGATCGACAATCGTTACGTCGGTTCCTCCGAGTCTCTGCGAAACGGTCTAGTAGAAGGCGGTACCGTTGCTGTCCGCGACCAATCGGCCACGAACAACGTGGTCCTTCTGGCCGAGGGAAGCCGCATCGACGTCAGCGGCGGGTACGTCATCGATGCCGACGGCGAGGTCGACGGCGGCGCTGCCGGTAGTCTGGCCCTGAACGGCGATACCCTGATTCTCGACGGCGGGTTGCAGGGTAAAGCCCTGCTCGGCGAAGAGGCGGGATCCCTCACCCTGCATGCGGACAGGGTGGAGGTCGCCGGCGCCTTGGCGGAAGACCCGGCGACGGTCGGTCTCGACGACGAAATTCCCGAAGAACGGCAGGGTTTGCACCTTGCCGCCGACCGGTTTGCCGACACTGGATTTACTCATCTCGACATTCAAAGCGTTAATGATCTCAACCTGACGGGAGCTGCGACCCTGCAACCATCCCTGGCCCGTCTGGAGGTTGCCGAGAATGTCAATGCGTTCACTTCCGGAGTTCGTATTGCCAAGGATGGCCTGCCCGATCCCGACGATATCGGCGGAACTTCAATCACCCTGAAAGCGGGCCAATCCTTTGAAGATGCCATTCCCGATCTGGACGGTTACGATTCACGGGAAACCAATGAGGAGGCGGTCCTCCAAATGGATTCCTCGGCCCGGGTGGTGGTGGCGCCGGGCGGGAACATCGCCGTCAGCGGCCCTCAGGTTCAGCTCGACGGTACCCTGTATGCTCCCGCCGGCGAGATCGCGCTCAAAGCGTCGTACGGCGATTTGATCCTGGGTCCCACGGCGAAGGTTCGTGCCACCGGCTGGAATCGGCCCGATTCGCAATCGACGGTTGCTGACTTTGCGCAATCCTATACCCCCTTGGACGGCGGCATGGTTGAAGCCACCGCCTCGATGGGAAATTTTATCCTGACCGATGGGGCACTGATCGATGTTTCCGCGGCGCCATTGACCCGGAAGAATGTCTTCGACGGCTACAATCGGGTTTCCTCCGTCGCCACGGCGGGCAATCCCGGCCAGGTTTCGATTCGGGTCTTCGGCACAGCGGAGTTGGCCGGCTCCCTGGCCGGCCGGGCCGCCTGGAACAACGGACGCGGGGGGTCTTTTCGCCTGAACTATACCGATATCGAGAGTTCGGTGCAGCTTGCCGACGCCGATTTCGAGCGGATCGGTGGCGGCGGCTTTGATGAGGCGGTATGGGGCACCTTGGGCGAATTCGTCCTGACCGGCGTCATCGATGCCGGGTTCGGCCGTTCCCTGACCCTGGACGCCGGCCTGTACACCGCAGGCGCGGCCGCCGACGTGCGGTTCGCCGCGCCCTGGCTGCGGCTGCTCAACACCGCCGCGCCTTTCGACGGGACGGTCGCGGTAGGCGACGGCCGCCTGATTCTTGACGGGCAATGGATCGACGCGGTCGGCGACGTCAACCTTTCCGGCTTTGGCGATGTGATCCTGGCGGCGGACCGCGATCTGCGCCTGAGCGATTACGATTATTCCGTTTCCGGCGCGACCAGCGACAATGGCTGGGCCGGAAGCCTGACCGTGCCGGAGGATCTGATTCTGGAGGCTTCGCGGATTGTCGCACAGGTTCCCGACGATTTCGTCCGGGAATTTGCCGCCAAACTTTCCTCCGATGGGGAGTTTTCGCCTGCTTTCGCAGCCGATTTCACGATTTCCGCCGGAGGCAAAATCACCACCCTTCCGGGCAGTTATGCCTCGGTCCCTGCCGTTGTCACGGCAGGGGGAAGCCTGACCCTCGAAGCGGGCGGAGGTATCGAACACCGGGGGAACCTCCAGGCGCCCCTGGGAAGCCTGACCCTGTCCGCCACCGGAGCCGGCTCCGGCGGCCGGGTCTTCCTCGGCGAGGGGAGCCGCCTGGTCACCTCAGGGAGCGGCTCGGTCCAGTACGGTGCGGTCGATAACGGAACCTGGTTCCGGACGGAGAAGACCAGCGGCAGCCGGGAACGATACGAACTGACCGGAGCGCCGGAAAAATCGGTGGTCGTCGAGGGCGAAGAGGTGCTCGTGGCCGAGGGGGCCACCATCGATGTCTCCGGCGGCGGGACGGTCTTCGGTTACCAGTTCGAACCGAGCATCGAAGGGACGGAGAATCCGTTGACGGGGGCTCTGGTGATCGTTCCCGATCCCGACCTCGTGCTGCCGGGGCAGGCCATCTACATCAAAGGGGGGGACGGTATTGCGGAAGGCGTTTATTCCATCCTGCCCACCGAATATGCCTTCCGCGACGATGCTCTGATGCTGTCGCCCCTCGGAACCGACTACGTCGCCGGATCGACCGGGACCACGGAAGAAGGGTATCGGATTGTCGGCGGTTACGTAACCTGCCAGGGTACCGGAATCGAGGAAGCGGTTCTGCAAAGCTATTCCCTGCGGCGGGCCAGCGACGTGTTGGCCGAAGGGCATTTCACCAAGGTCGAGGCCGTCGCCGGAAACGGTGG
>MHXM01000073.1:0-170 GCA_001825565.1 Desulfuromonadaceae bacterium GWC2_58_13 | reverse complement strand
CGGCGGGGTGGTGACCATGAGCGGGGAAAATGTCTATGTCTCCGGGGCGGCCGTCCCGCTGCCGGCGGCATTCGATTTCGATACGGCTCTGGCCGACGAGTTGCTCGGGACCCTCTTTATCGACGGCGCGGCGGTATCCGGCCAGGGTTTTGCCGAAATCCACCTGGGCG
>MHXM01000072.1:18665-39024 GCA_001825565.1 Desulfuromonadaceae bacterium GWC2_58_13 | reverse complement strand
CACGTCGGCATGGTCTTTCAGTGCCTGCCGAAAGGCCCGGACCGCTTGTCCGAATTCACCGTTCTCCATGGCCTGCCGCCCTTTTGCTAACAATAGTTCGAGCTCTTGCATATCGGATTCCTTATTGAGGTCAGTAACCAAGCGATTCGTTGATCAGGCAGACCAGCATTTCCGTGGCCCGGGGCCGCCGATCAAGAATTGTGGTAATGCGGCAGATCCGTTGCGGAGAATCGCAGTCGCTGCAGAATCCCGTCCTGGCGCAGGGGGTGGCAAACCCGAGTCGGCGGGCATTGGGGGGAGCCGCCACGTTTTTGATCCTGGCCAGGGCGTCATCGAGATCCTCGGTAATTTTATTGGCTCCGGCGACCACGATGACCCGTTTGGGACCGAAAAACATCGCCCCAACCCGGTTGCCGGTCGCATCGATGTTTACCAGCTGGCCCTTCAGGGTTAGCGCATTGGTGCTGGTCAGAAACAGGTCGCAATTCAACTGCTGCTGCATGATGCCACGTCGCTGCTCGGCGGCAAGTCCGGGTCGCCCATGGACCAGCGTGTTTTTTCCCATGGCCGCAAGACGACCGGGAAGGTCGAGCTGGGCCAGGGTCATGGAGCCGCCGAAACCGATGGATTCGGCACCGTCGGCGCTTTCAATCAGAAATTTTACCGCCTCGTCGCAGCTATCGAACAGGGCCGTCGAAAACCCATTTTTTTCCAGCGCCGAGGCTGATTTTTCCATCCGTTGACGAGATTGCCAACGCAGATTGTCATCCATAGTCCTCTCCCAGCAGTCAGGGTAAAGTTTCAAGTCCTTCGAGCAGCCCCCATGGGGAACTGTCAATCTTAACCACCCGCACATTCAGTTCCCGTTCCAGATCGCTCAAGGACAAATCATCGAGAAACAGGTCGGCCCCTTCCTTGAGCATCACATCCGGAATCATCAGAACGTCCCCAAGCTGCCGGCCACGAAGTTGGTTCACGATGTCTTTCCCGGCGATCAAGCCGGTTACCGAGACAAACCCCCCAAAAAAATCGTTCTGTATCACATGCAGCAGAATACGAATTCCGGTTTTTTCCCCGAGGGCGGTAACAAAGGCCTGCAGATCGGGTGCGGAGGATTGGCCGGTGACCGTCGAAACGGTCATTTTTCCCAATGGTTCGGCCTCATCCAGCACCTGCTCCGCCTCCTCCCGAAATAGCGGAATCATTCCAACACCGTTCTCCAGCTGGCAGAGGTCTTCGTAGGCATCGAGCACAGGAAATTCCATGCCTGCTTTCAGATAGAATTCGTCGGCGGCGAAAACAAAACGCGAACCGCCCTGTTCGACAAACCGGTGCTGATAGCCATGCAGAAGTTCGAGCAGATCCCGTGCCTCGGCCTCGGTTGGCGGACGTAACGCGGGAAGGTGCTGCCGGAAACGGGTCAAGCCGACGGGAACGACCGCCAGCGAGCGTACCCCGGGAGCCAGGGAGTACAGGTCCTCAATCGTCCGGATCAGCGACTTGCCGTCATTGATCCCCGGACAAACCACGATCTGGGTATGGATCTCGATACCGGCGGCGGTCAGGCGAAGCAAGAGGTCGAGGATCGGCGGACCGCTTCGGCCGAGCAGACGCTGGCGCAGGTCTTCATCGGTGGCATGCACCGATACGTAAAGGGGGGAGAGCCGCTGGTCGATGATTCGTTGGATTTCTTCTTCACTGATATTGGTCAGGGTGACGTAGGCACCATACAGATAGGAAAAACGGTAATCCTCATCCTTGACATAAAGGGTTTTACGCATCCCTTTGGGCAACTGATGCACAAAACAAAAAATACAGGCATTGCCACATTGAGCGGGATCCGGATGAGGAAGCTGCAACCCCAGAGGTTCTTCGGCATCTTTTTCAAAGTCAAGTTGCCAGCGTTCGCCATCCTTCTTCAGCACTTCGATACTCAGATCCTCGAGCCGACAGGCGACTTCGAAGTCGAGCAGGTCATTTATCCCCTGGCCATTGATCGACAGAATCCGGTCGCCTGCTTCCAGTTCCAGTTCGTCGGCGATGCTTCCGGGATCAACGGACAAAATATCAACCATTCGGTTCATCCTCAAGAACAGGCTCGCCGCCCCGAAATTCCGAGCGACGATAGCGGTACAAGGCATGTCTGAACAACACATTGAGCGACGCCGTCACCGGAACCGCCAACAACAGACCGAGAAACCCGAACAACTCACCGCCGATCAGCACCGCGAGGATGGTGCCGAGAGGGTGCAGTCCAACCCGGTCGCCAACGATTCGCGGAGTGATGGCCGTCCCTTCCAAAGCCTGAACCAAGCCGAATAATCCAATGGCCAGGAACGGGTGCAAAAGATCGTGAAATTTGACCACCGCCATGGTACCGGCGATGACCATCCCGATCAGGGTGCCCATGTACGGTATGATGAAAGCCACCCCGGACACGATGCCGATGACGAAGGGCATGTCGATGCCGATGAGCAACAGACCAAGGCTGTACAAAACAGCCAGGATCATGCAGACCGTGAGCTGGCCACGGATAAATCCTCCGAGCACATCGTTGATTTCAAGACCGACTGAAACCGTCGACTGGCGCCAGCGATAGGGAACCAGGTCGACCAGGGCATCTTTCATTCGATCGAAATCGCGCAGCAGGTAAAACAGATAGATCGGAATAATGAAATATCCGAGCAGGGCCAGAAAAAACCTCAGGGTCGAGGTAAAGGCATGGGACAGAAATACCGCGACCTGATTGACCAGATCGAAGGACAGGTTTTTCGCCCCGGCCAGGGCCTTGTTGATCAGGCCCTGCAGATCCTGTTCTTCGGTAATTCCGAACCACTCCAAAACCGATGGCGGAACCAGGTTGTAGAGATTATCCACATAACCGGGCAAGGCTTTCTGTAGAAAGGAAAGCTCGGACTTTACCCGGGGAACCAGAAACACGAGCAGAGTCCCGGCGATGGCCAGGAACGCAGCGAATACCAGGCAGACCGCGATGGTACGGGATACCCGCCGTTCCTCCAGCCAGTCGACCGCCGGATCGAGAAAATAAGCCAGCATCAGGGCCAGCAGAAAAGGGATGAAAATGGACCTGATCAGGAAAAAGAATCCTGTCAGCAACAGCAGGCCGAAAACAAATCCAAAAACGATCCAGATTTTCCGGTTCATTGGGACGACTCTCCCCCAGAGGCTTGAAAAATCTCGATCTTTCGAAATTTTTCAAAGGAAATCGAAGATTTTGCCAGGATATTCACATCCTATTGGGATGAAATCGAAAGGCCAAAAGACGAGAGTCCCGGCATGGCGCGGGGAGCGCCATGCCGGGACCAGAGAATCGTCCGACATCCCCAGAAAATCCAAGGATATCAGTCTTTGCCTCCGTGCAGGCGGAAGGAGCCATCCAGGGAGGTGATGGAGGAAATGGCATGCTTGTAAAGCAAAATGTCGCCACCGCTTTCGATGAGCAGGCAGAAACTATCGAAGGATTTGATATAACCTTCGAGCTTTTCACCCGACATCATCATGACGGCTACGCGAACACGCTCTTTGCGTGCCTGGTTAAGGTACTGGTCCTGAATGTTAAAAGGGGTCTTGGCCATATCCGCTCCTTGTACGTTGCATAAAATGTTCAATGAACTTTTGGATTTTAGCAGACTCCGCAAAGGAATCAACCCAAATTATTGATTTGTCCCGACGAAACCATGTCAGTTGCCGTTTGGCGTAACGTCGGGTGTCGCGTTGAATTAAAGCAACGGCTTCATCCCTTGTCAACCGCCCCTGAAGATGCCGTATCGATTCCCGGTAACCAATGGTCCGCATCGACTTGAGCTCGGGAGAAAATCCCCGGTCGAGCAGGTGGCGGACTTCATCCAGCAACCCTTCGGCGAACATCTGTTCTACCCGCCGATTGATTCGCGGGTACAAAATCTCCCGGGCGGGCGCCAGGGCAATTTTCATCGTTTCATAGGGACGTTCGTCGAACGCGTGTTCCTGCTGAAACTCGGAAAGTCGCCGCCCGGAGATGGCGAACACTTCCAGTGCCCGCACAATCCGCAGCAAGTCGCCAGGGGGGAGTCGCTCGGCAAGAGTCGGGTCAACCTCGCTCAGGCGTCGGTAAAGTGTACCTTCCCCCTGCTCCCTTTCGAGTTCGAGCAACCTTTCCCTGACCCCTTGATCACCGCTTGGCGCAGCCAGCAGGCCCTCGGTCAGTCCCTTGATGTAAAGGCCCGTGCCGCCAACCACTACCGGCAGTTTTCCACGACCATGAATCCGCTCAACGGCGGCAGAGGCCTGGCGGATAAAATCGGCGACGGAAAATTCTTCATCCGGATTGACCACATCAACCAGATGGTGCGGAACCTGGCGGCGTTCCTCGGCCGTCGCCTTGGCCGTGCCGATATCGAGGCCGCGATAAACCTGCCGGGAATCGGCGGAAACCACTTCCAGATCGAAATGACGACTCAGCTCGATGGCCAGGGCGGTTTTTCCGGAAGCTGTCGGGCCGCAGATGATCAGCAGCGGCAGTGTTTTGACCTGCGGGATCGTTGCCGGCATCAGCTTCTCTTGAACATTTTCTCGATATCGGGAAGGCTCTGACGGATCATCACCGGCCGACCGTGGGGACAATGCGCGCTGAAGTCGACCTCATCGAGATCGTTTAGCAAGGCACTCATTTCGGGGATCGACAGCAACTGATTGGCCCGAACCACCCCATGGCAGGCCATCAGGATGAAAACCTTGTCGAGCGAATCCTCCGCCAGGACACTTTTGCCGACCAGGGCGGTTTCAGCGGCGATGTCCCGCACCAGCTGTTCGGCATCGGTCTGGCTCAGAAATCGCGGCACCCCCTTGAGCACAAAAGACTTTCCGCCAAAAGCTTCGATGTCGAAACCGAGTCGATCGAGTGCTTCCAGTTGGCCGGCGAACTGATCGGCCTCGCGAAAATCAAGTTCGATCACGACCGGGAATAACAGCGCCTGCCGCTCGATTTGCCCACTCAGAAACTGTTTGCGCAACCGCTCGAAACCAATCCGCTCATGGGCCGCGTGCTGATCGACCAAGACCAGGTCGTTGCCGTCCTGACAGACGATGTAGCTGTTGCGATACTGGCCAATGATCCGCAAGGAACTGAAAAATCCCCCGGCAGAGGCCACCGGCGCGGTATCGGCAAAAGCTCGGGATTCCGACGGAACCGGCAAATGGAAGGGACGCTCAGCCGATGGCGGAGGGGTCCGGCCATACAATTGAAGCGATTCCTGCACTTCCTTGCGATAATCCCGCGCCGTTTCACCCGCAGGCGCAGCGGGGTAATCATCTCGTTCCGTCAACCGGGATTCGGTCGGCTCGGCCCATGGGGCGGACTCCTTCAGCCAACCCGAGGGTCGCAGCACATCACGCACGGTATTGGTGATGAAGTCGTGAACCAGCCGCTGATCCCGGAAGCGGACTTCGTGTTTGGTCGGATGGACGTTGACGTCCACCAGAGCCGGGTCGATTTCCAAAAACAGAACCGCCACCGGATACCTGCCCCGGACCAGAACATTACGAAAACCTTCGAGCAGAGCATGCTGCACGACCCGGTCGCGAATATAGCGGCCGTTGATGAAAGTGTACATGGCCCCGGTGGTCGAACGATGAATGGACGGTTGCGAAACAAAACCCCGCAGTTTCAAATCGCTGCCGCCATCGACATCGACCGGCAGCAGCTCGGCCAAGAGAGGGCGACCGAGCAAGGCGCCGATCCGTTCGGCGAGGCTGGTTTGTCGATAAACTTCGATCAGCGGTCGGCCATTATTAAGCAGGCGGAATTGAACATTCGGGGAAGCCAGGGCCAGTCGGGTGACGATATCGGCGATGTGACCGAATTCCGTCTCGTCCTTGCGCAGAAACTTCCGTCGCGCCGGGGTATTGAAAAACAGATCGCGTATTTCGATGCTGGTCCCAGAAGGCATCCCGATGGCCCCGGCGCGCTTGATTTGTCCCCCCTCGGCGTAGACTTCCCAGCCTTCCCCGCCGTCACGGGCGCAGGTCTGCAACAGCATCCGGCAGACCGAGGCAATCGACGGCAGGGCCTCGCCGCGAAACCCCAAGGTGTGCAAGGCAAACAGATCGGACTCGTTGCGGATCTTGCTGGTGGCATGGCGCTCAAGGCTGAGAAAAGCATCGTCTCGCCCCATCCCGCAGCCGTCGTCGATAACCCGAATCAGTCGTTTTCCGCCCTTTTCAACCTCGATTCGGATCTCGGTCGCTCCGGCATCGAGAGAATTTTCCAGCAACTCCTTGACCACCGAGGCAGGGCGCTCAACCACCTCGCCCGCGGCAATCTGGTTGCAAAGTTGTTCAGGTAAAATTTGAATCGTCTGTGGCATGGAACTCCAAATCGGGGATGGGCGCCCAGCAGGAAACAACAGAGGCCGGAATATCCGGCCTCTGCACTATGATGGATTCGAATTGCGGTATTTCAGATCTGCTGTTCGAGACGGTCGAGCATGCTTTCAATTTCGTCCAGATCGCCATGCGTTTCCCCCTGACCGCCCGAGCTCACCGGTTGATTCAGCAGGCCGAGGTCTCCAGCGACGCTGTGAACGGTTTTCAAATCGACTTCCGTCAGCTTGCGCATGAAGGCCTCGAACAGACAGTTATCACAAATGGTATTGATGAGCCTTGGCACTCCTCCGGCATAACGGTGAATCACGGGAATAACATCGGGCGCGAACAACATGCGGTTGGCGCCGGCCACCTGCAGCCGATGCTTGATATAAGATTTGGTCGTGGCGAGAGAAAGGGATTGCAGGTGATACTTGACGGCCACCCTCTGGGCCAGTGGTTCGTCCAGACGCAGGCAATCCTCTACTTCGGGAAGACCGAAAAAAACAATATTGAGCAGTTTTTTCCCGGGGATTTCAAGGTTCAGCAAACCACGGAACTCTTCCATCAATTCGCGAGTTTGCAGCATCTGAGCTTCATCTATGAGAACAACAGCTTTTTTGCCGGCCTTGTCGATTTCCAGCAACCGTTCGTACAATTGCTTGAGAAGCGGCAAACGATCTTCGGCCGGAGATTCAACGCCGAGCTGCATGGCAATCCGGGTCAGAATCCAGTCGGGGGTAATTCCCGAATGAACCATCACCAGAAGCGACGACTCGTAGCGGTCTTCCGGCAGGTTGTCGAGCATTCGACGGGCCAAGGTGGTTTTACCGGTACCCACCCCGCCGATGGTGACAGCAAGTCCCTTGTTGGAGTCAATGGCATACATCAACCGAACCAGGGCTTGGCTGTGCTGTTCGCTGTTGAAGTAAAACCGGGCGTCCGGGGCGTTGGAAAACGGCTCCCGATTCAACCCGAAATATTCGGTATATGCCACGGGGCCCCCTGTTAGGCGTTAAAACCATCAGACGTAGGAAACACGGTCCTTGCCCCCCTTACCCGCTTTTGAGTCACCGCCGTTTTCTTCTTCCATCCCCAGACGGCTTCTGAGCTCATGAATTTTTTCCTGCACATTCCGGAAAAACAGGTCAACATCCGCGGCGCTCTGAAAACTGTCAAGAGCATCGAGAGGACGATCCCAGACTTCATACAAAAGGCCAAGCTCATAATAAAGACTGCTTCTCTGGGTCTCGGCCAGTCCGGGAGTCGCCAAAGCGAGTTTGAACGAGGCTTCGGCACCTTCCAAATTATTCTTATCCAGCAGGCAGATACCCTTTAATGTCAGGCAATCGACTCGCCGCGAAGGATCTCCCATCGCATGATCGAACTCGCCAAGGGCATCGTCGATCAATCCCATTTCACGATAGGCAATGCCTAGATTGAAATGGGTTTCGGCGTCGTCGGAGTCAATCTGCGCCTCGACTCCTTTTTTAAACTGGGAGAAATCTCCCTCCATGGCGTGACGGCTCTTTTTGGGGGCAGCAGAGGTGGGAGTAGGAGATTCCAAGGCCTCCTCCACTTCGGCCATCACTTCATCCGAAAAATTGAAAAAATCATCTTCGGCCGCAACCGGCCCTCCTGACAACTTTTCTCGTCGGGAGTGGATTTCCAACAACAGTTCCTCGGCCTCCCGGCAATCCGGGATTGAAGCCAACAGATCCGTGCAAACTCTTTCGGCATCGTCGAACAGACCCTGGGTCAGGTAGAAACCGGCCTCTTCGATTTGTGCGGTCACATCGGCAGCGGCTTGCGGTTCGACATCGGCAGACAAATCGCCGACATCGTCGTCATCGAAAGAGAAGGACAGCTCGCCATCGTCCAGTTCGAGATTTTCGGACTCCACGGGAACCACATCGGAAGATGCTTCCGGCACGTCAAAATCAAAATCGTCGAAAGCATCGTCCACTTCAAGTTCAAGCGACAGCTCATCCGCGACAACTGTCGGATCGGCGGCCGGGGGCGTTGGCTCCCCCTCAACATCCAGAAGGAACTCCAACGGCATTTCTTCCGGCTCTTCCACCTCAAGTTCCGGTTCGGTTGAAATAGGTTCACTAGCGGTTTCGAAAGGATTTTCACCCAGATCCAGTTCGTCATCCGCACCCACTGCTGCCAACGGAGGGGTATCGACTGATTCGGAAATTTCCGGGCGCGCCTGTCCAACAGCCAGGATATCAAACAGTTTGCCGCCTTCGCCGCTGACTTCGTAAATGGAATGCAGGGTCGCAACAACACGATCTTCGCCGGGCAAACGGTTTCGGAGGTATTCGTAATATTCTCTGAGCTTGGGAATCCTGTTCGCTTCGAAAAAAACAGCTTTGATTTCTTCAAGCACCTTCAGCGCGCGTTCAAAGCTTCCACTGTCAAGAAAGGCCTGAACCTGCCGTTCCCGAAGATCCAGGTCGCCGGGATAGATGGCGAGTAGACGGGAATAAAGCCCCTCCTCCCTGCCATGATCTCCCTTCTTCCGGTAACCTTCGGCCAAAGACAGCAAAATTCCTTCATGGGATGGGTTGGCTTCGAGCAGCGGCTCCAGCAAAGAGAGGCCCTTATCGACATCCCCCTTCAGGATGAGCGCCTGGGCCAACCCGATTTTAAGAGAAATCTCCTCGGGGAAAAAACCGACAAAAATCTCATGCAACTTGAGGATCTTAAGGTTGTCCTTTTTGGCCTGCAAAACCTTCAGAACATCCCGAAAATCTTCAAGGGATTCTTCCCGTTTACCATTTTTGGCAAAGGTTTCAGCGAGTTTCACCCGAATGTTTAAATTTTCGGGGTCGATATCCTTCATTTTTAGCAGAACCTTCATGGTCCCGTCCGTATCGCCGTGTTTTTCGTGGTAAGCGACCAGACTCCGGTATTCGGCAAGGGCATTACCGATCAGGCCCTGTTTCTCGTTCAGTTCGGCAAGTTTCAGATAAACTTCGGGACGGTTCGGATCAATCCGTTGGATCTGTTTATAAACAGCGATTGCCTTAAGGAAAAAGCCATTATCCGTATAGTACTTGCCTACTTTCTGAAATTCTTCAATCGCCTGTTCGGGCATCTTGGAGCGATTGTAGAGTTCGGCGAGTTTCTGCCGGTTGCGAAGGTCTTTGGGATCAAGGTCCACCAAAGTCTGGTAGTCTTTAATGGCCTTGGAGATCTGACCCTTCTGCAGGCTTTTTTGGGCTGAGGCAAGTAATTTTTCTTTTTTAGTCAATTTAACCATCCTACTGAAAAATAAAGAATATCATTGAAATTTAAACCATCATCGGCGAAGGTGTCAAGTTAAACCAAAGTGGCTTGAATGACAGGATTGAAACTCTTGCCCTCCGGCCCAGCCGGATCAAAACATTAATAAACCCGTCACCCCCCTCAAAGCTGCTTCAATCTCTCAACTTCTTCCTTCGTAAGACGACGATGTTGGCCGGGGCCCAGATTCTCGAGAGTCAGAAAGCCGAACTGAATTCGCTGTAGTCGGCTCACCACGTGACCAACAGCTTCAAACATGCGCCGCACCTGTCTGTTTCGCCCCTCATGAATGGTCACTTTAACCCAGCTGTGCGTTCCCTGCTGCCGGGTCACTTCCACCCTGGCCGGTGCGGTCAAACCATCGTCAAGGATCACCCCGGCTTCGAGTTGTTGCACGGTCCGAGGGGATACCGCGCCGCGAACCCGAGCCAGGTAGGTTTTCTCGACACCATGGCGAGGATGGGCCAGGTGATGAGCCAGCTCACCGTCATTGGTCAATAACAGCAGGCCGCTGGTATTGAGATCGAGCCGCCCAACCGGGTACAACCGGCCCGGAAAATTTTTAACCAGGTCGACCACTACCGGCCTGCCCTGGGGATCGCGGGCCGTAGTCACGTAGCCAACCGGTTTGTGCAACAGGATGCAATACTTTTCCGGCTCAACCAGAATCGGCTTGCCGTTCACTTCGATCCGGTCGGTGTCGGGATCCGCGCTATCGCCGAGGGATACAGGCTGGCCGTTAACTCTGACCCTCCCCTCTTCGATCCATTTTTCTGCCTGCCTGCGGGAGGCCAGACCGGCATTGGCAATGACCTTCTGAACGCGTTGTTTCATGATTGACCTGGAAAGCGGGGTAACGAAGCAAAACTTGGTCACGGTGGAAAAAATCAGAGGGTTTCGTCGGCAGCCGGCGTCGCTTCGAGAGCCAGCTCGCTGAATTCTTTCAGGGTAGGCAGGCCGGACAAATCCTTGAGGCCGAAAAGTTCGAGAAAATCCCGGGACGTTCCATAGATCAGGGGCCGTCCGGGGACATCCTTTTTACCCAGAATCCGCACCAGATGTTTGTCCAGCAGGGTCTTGAGTACCCCACCGGAATCGACGCCGCGAAGGTATTCGATTTCGGCTCGGGTGATCGGCTGTCGGTAGGCGATAATGGCCAGCGTTTCGAGCGCGGCACGGGAAAACCTGAACGGCTTGTTGCGACTCAACCGCCGAACCCATTCGGCATATTCGGGGCGGGTACGAAACTGGAACCCCCCTGCGGTTTCCTGCAGCACGATTCCGCGTTGCGACATCGCATAGTCGCTGCAAAGCTGACGTAGCAACGGAACGACCACCTGTTTTTCCACATCCAATGCCTCGGCAATCTGCTCCACCTTGACCGGGGATTCGGATACAAAGACCAAGGCTTCGATAATCGGCTTCAGGTCAACCGTATCCAAGAGCGTCCTCGTCAAAATCAAGGCCGGTCAAGTGTTCTTCCGCAACGGCCGGGAACAGCCAGATGGTGCCAAAGCGGGTATTTTGCAGGAGCCGGACCATCCTTAATTTCACCAGTTCCAGCATGGCCAGGAACGAAACGACAACCTCGTGCCGACTCGGAGAGGGCGCGAACAGATCGGCAAACGGCAGATTCTCTTTACCGGCCAACCGCGAAAGAATCTGGTTGATCCGCTCGGCGACCGATAACTGCTCAAAAGTGACTTCATGATAGGAAGGGTCGGGAACGTTGCGAATCAAGCCGCGTAGCGCCTCCACCAGCTCATAGAGACCAACAGCCTGGAATCCATCCTCATCCTGTGTCGCCAACTCCGGAGAGGGAAAGTCACGGGCGAATACATCGCGGCCCAGCAGATGTCGAGAATCAAGTTCGGTGGCCGCCTCTTTGTACTTCTGGTATTCGAGCAGCCGCCTCACCAGTTCGGCACGAGGATCTTCGTCTTCGTCCTCATTGACTTCATCTTCCGATTGCGGCAGCAAAAGCCGCGATTTGATATGTACCAGCGTCGCCGCCATCAGGAGAAATTCTCCAGCGATATCGAGATTAAGGTTTTGCATGGCATCGATGGTCGCCAGATACTGTCCGGTGATTTCCGCGATCGGAATATCGTAGACATTCATCTCGTTTTTGCGGATGAGGTGCAGCAGCAGGTCGAGCGGACCCTCGAAATTATCAATCTTGATATCGTAAGGCATCGAAATACTCAATGACTGAACAGGAAGGTGACCACTCGCACCACGACATCCAAGTCACTGCCCGCCAGCATGCCGACAACAAACGAAATAACAGGCTGCAGAAGCATCGGCCATACCGGCGTGGCAAAGATGGCGAAAATAATGATGACAAACCCAAAGGATTCGAAACGGGCCAGAAAATCACCTTGTTTTTCCGGCAGCAGGCCAATCAGGACCCGGCCGCCGTCGAGAGGGGGGATGGGAAGCATATTGAAGACGGCCAGGATGACGTTGATATACAAGCCGAAGGCGGCCATCAGCGAAAGGGGTTGAAGAATCAACGCGACCGTGCCGGAGGGAAAGTAGTGACCCAAAAAAGTAAAGGACTTCAGCAGCAGCATGGAAAGAACGGCCAGGCTGAAATTCATCAACGGACCGGCCAGGGCCACCCAGATCATGTCTTTTTTAGGATGTCGCAGATTGCCGAAATTGACCGGAACCGGGCGAGCCCAACCGAATCCGACAAACAGCAATGCCACCGTGCCGATCGGATCGAGGTGTTTAAAAGGGTTGAGCGTCAGTCGGCCAAGTAGTCTGGCCGTCGGATCCCCCAACCGTTCGGCAACGTATCCATGGGCCACTTCATGCAGGGTAATGGCCAGGAGGGCCGGAACCAGCATGATGGAAATTTTCGCCAAGATATGTTCCATAAATCCATGAATCCAATCGCAAAAAAGTCATTGTCTTTGTAGCAGAAGGAGCCGGGGAAGTCAACGAACCAGCGCCTTAAATCCTGCTCCGCCCCTGAACGGATCGGCCGGACCGCGGACCATTAACCTGATTTTTCCAAACGGACCGGGAGCTTTTTAACCAGGGCTATTTCATCATCGAAAGACACCACCTTGCCATTCAGACGAGCGACCAACAGCGCATCCAGAATCTTCTTATAACCTGGCCCCGGTGCGATCCCCAGTCGCTTGAGATCGTGTCCATCCACCAGTGGCCTGACCCTTCGCAGATGAGTAACGAAATGGGAAATCCAGCGGCGCACCTCGTCTTCGCCGATACGGGCCAGGATATACAACAGAGTCTCCGCTGAAAACGGATGCAGCCAATGGTACAGATCGCTTGGTTTCGGCGGGTTGCCGCTTCCGTGCCGCCGCGCCAGTTGTCTCAGCACCTGGTGGGCCCGACTACGTTGGGCGCGAAAGAGATTCTGGTACCGAACCGGGATGTCAAGTCGCTTGCATATCCCTTGAATCGCCAGGTGATTAATGTCGGCGGTCAGACAGAGAAAATAGACCTGCCAGCGCTGCAGATCTTCGTCGGCGTACTGGAATTCGTACCAGAGCACGGCCTGGCTGGCCGCCTCGAAAATACGACGTTTGCGTTCATCGAGCGAGAGCGAGGGATGAATGTACTGCAGCAAATCCAATTCCGCCATCCGGAACACCGCCGGCAACGGATTGACTTCCTTGAAAATAATCACCAATTCATTGAACACCCGGCTGCCGCCGACCTTGTTCAGAAAACCCATCTGCACGGCACTGCGCAGCAGGCTGTTGGTGTGAGGGCCAAGGTGGAAACCGAGCCTCTGTTCGAAGCGGATGGCGCGAAAGACCCGAGTCGGATCCTCGACGAAACTGAGGTTGTGCAGTACCCGCAGCACCTTATCCTGCAGATCTCTCTGCCCGCCAAAAAAATCGAGCAGTTCACCGTATTCCTTGCCGTTGAGGGCAATCGCCAGCGTGTTGATGGTGAAGTCCCGCCGATAGAGGTCGAGTTTGATGGATGAATGCTCTACGGTCGGCAGTGCCCCCGGTTCCAGGTAATACTCCATCCGCGCCGAGGCGATATCGAGCTTGTACCCCTGGGGGAAAATCACGATGGCAGTGCCGAATTTACGGTGGGCCCGCACCCGGCAGTCGTGCCGGCGGGCGAACTCCTGAGCGAAAACGATGCCGTCCCCCTCGACCACGATATCCACATCGAGGTTTTTCTGTCGCAGGAGCAGGTCGCGGACGAATCCGCCAACGGCAAAGACCGAAACCTGCAGAGCATCACCGACTTCCCCGCATTGTTTCAGGATGTCCTGCACCTCGTCACTGAGCTGTTCGCGAAGCAGGCGTTGGACTTGTCGGCGTTTGAGCCCGCCCCTGTGGGTCGCCGGTTCGGGACCGGCCAGAGTGATGGGAGCCGAACGCACCCCCGATACCATATGCCGCAGCAAATCGGTGCGCGTGATCGCGCCGACCAGCAGTCCTTTATCCACCACCGGAACGAAGCGCTGATTATTTCCGACGATCAACTCTTTCAGCAGTTCCGCCGAAGCATCCGGAGCCACGACTTGAAATTCATCGGTCATGTATTCCCGAACCGAAACTTCGCTCAACTGGTGATGAACGGCCTTTTCGGCTACCTGGCGGGTGATGATCCCGACCACCGTTCCTTCGCTGCCGACCACCGGCAGGGCACTGAATCCGTAGCGGCTGAAAATCTGGCGAACCTCGCCGATGTTCGCCCGGTCGGAAACCGTTTTGACCGGCGCGGACAACAGATGGCTGGCCTGCCATCGGGGGTTGACATAATGCATGAGCACTGGGGGAAAACGCTCGATCACCTGAATCAGGGTCATGTCGCGAACAGTGGCCGAGGCGGCATAGGCATGCCCGCCGCCGCCGAATTCGGCCAGAATTTTGCCCATCGGCACTTCGGGAATGCGTGAACGGCCGACGATGAAGATACGATCCTCCATGCGCACGGCGATGATCAGCGCATCAAGGCTTTCCATATCCTTTAGCTTGTGGGCCAGGACCGCAAGTTCACCGACAAAATGGTCGACCGAGGCGTGGGCCAGGGTCACATCGACGCCATTGACATTGAGGATGGTGCTGGTGTTGATCAGTTCGTTGAGCAGAGCGACCTGATCGGTGGTCAGTTCCTGGGTGAGAAAATCAGCCACGGTATTGAGGTTGGCGCCGTGCGACAGAAGAAAGGCCGCGGCCTGGAAATCCCTGGCCGTGGTCGAAGAGAACAGGAGGCTGCCGGTGTCTTCGTAGAGGCCGAGCATCATCATGGTGGCCTCCTCGGGAGTCGGCACGATACCCCGCTCCATGAACAGGTGCGCAAAGACCGTCACCGTGGCGCCCACCGGCTCGACACATTCGATCGTCCCTCTCAGGTCGCCGGGCCCCAAGGGGTGGTGATCGTAGATGTGCAGTTCGACGCCGTCACGTTCGGCAACGGCGGCAAACGGACCGATTCGAGACGACTGTCGGACATCGACCAGAATCAGGCGGGTGACCGCCTCGAGATCGATATCCCGAACCCGCTTGAAATTGTGGGCATAAAACGCACTCTTGAGGAAGAATGCCCGCAGGCTGCGTTCCTGGGCGCCGGAAAAAACCATATCTGCCCGCGGATACAGCTTTTTGGCGGCGATCATGGCGCCCAGGCAGTCGAAGTCCGAATTAACGTGGGTTGTAATGACTTCCATAAGGCCCGGGAGGAGCGAGGAAAAAGGTGCAAGGCGTGGAAGAAGGTTCCCCCTCTCCCTTCACGCCTCACCCCTTACAGCTGAATGCTGCCAATCAGTTCGCGGATATCGGAGATGCCCTCTTCGATGCAGAAGGTTTCGATCCCTTCAATGATATTCGGCATCGCCCGGGGGTCGACGAAATTGGCGGTGCCAACCTGTACGGCCGTGGCCCCGACGATCAGAAACTCGAGTGCGTCCATGGCGCAAACGATGCCGCCGACACCGATCACCGGAATCTTGACCGCTTGCACCACCTGATGCACCATGCGCACCGCCACCGGCCGGATGGCCGGGCCAGACAGGCCGCCAGTTTTGTTGGCGAGCCGTGGTTTGCGGGTTTTGACATCGACCGCCATGCCGGTCAACGTGTTGATACAGCAGATTGCATCGGCGCCAGCCGCCTCAACCGCCCGGGCAACCACGGTGATATCGGTCACGTTAGGGGTCAGCTTGACGATCAGCGGCTTTTTCGAGTGTTTCCGCACCAGGCCGACGACTTCGGAAGCCGCCTTCGGGTCGGTTCCAAACACAATCCCCCCCTGTTTGACATTGGGGCAGGAGATGTTCAGTTCGAGTCCGGCAACCTCGGGAATATCCGCCAGGCGCCTGGCCACTTCGCCATATTCTTCGAGGGTGTTACCAAAAAAATTGACGATCACCGGGGTATTTATTTCCCGGAGGAACGGCAGTTTGTACTGGATGAAAGCATCCACCCCGACATTCTGCAGGCCGATGGCGTTAAGCATGCCGCTGACGGTTTCGGCGATTCGCGGCGTCGGGTTGCCGGCCTTGGGATTCAGCGACAGCCCCTTGGTCACAATAGCACCGATCTGCTCCAGGTCGAGGTAAGGGGCGTATTCCTCGCCGTAACCGAAGGTTCCGGAAGCTGGCATAACCGGATTTTTCATTCTTATCCCGGCAATTTCCACAGCCAGATTTGGTCGTCTGTCGTTCTTATCCGTCTTCATTGCCCGTCCGGTCATGATTTGCACCCCTCGCAGTAGCCGTCATCCTGTGCCATTTTCCGCCAATCGAGTTGTTCGGCGCGAAAAACCGGACCTTCCTTGCAGGTGCACAGGTAACGGGGAGTCTGATCGGTATGCCCGACACCCTTGACCACGCAGCCGAGACAGGCTCCGACCCCGCAGGCCATCAATGCTTCGAGGGATACCTGCAATGGAACCTTGTGCGTAGCGCAAATCCGCTGAACCGCCTCGAGCATCGGCATCGGGCCGCAGGCATAAACATCGGCATTCGGAAATTTCCGCAGCTTTCGCTCCAGCACCTGGGTGACCAGGCCTTCCTCGCCGAGGCTGCCATCTTCGGTGGATACGTAGGTCTCGACGCCTAAGCGTTCAAACTCTGTTACGACAATGATATCATCGCGACGCCGGCCACCCATCAGCAGTCGCACTTTGCTGGTCTTAATCAGTTCCCGGGCCAGCATGTAAAGCGGCACCAGGCCGATGCCGCCACCAACCAGGATTTTTTCGGTATTCGACGTGCCCATGTCGAACCCTCGCCCCAGCGGGCCAAGCACTTCAACTCGGTCCCCCTCGTGCAGACCACTCATGATCGTCGTGCCCTGACCAACAACTTTATACAGAATTTCCAGGTATTCCTTGGCCGGTTGGCCGTCACAGTCGGCCGGCAGAAAACCGGTTCGAAATATGCCAAACGGACGCCGCAGCAAGGGTGGCAGCGATGTTTGAACCCGGAACATGACGAAATGTCCGGGGCGCGCGACCTTGCCTATTTCCGGAACCAGGATCCGCATCCGGTAATAGCCGGAAGAGATTTCCTGATTGGACAAAATGACGGTTTTATAATTCCTCATGGGTGGTGATTCTCTCCTTGAATGGCTAAAAAAGCCTTTTTTTATCAGTCAATGTTCAATTCCATCAGCAAAGCGTCTTCGCCGTCTGGATAATAATTCTTGCGCACCACCACATCGGCGAAGCCAAAGCATCGATACAGGGAAATGGCGGCGGAATTGCCGACCCTGACTTCAAGAAAAACTTTTTCCAATGCTCCATCGGAACAACGAGCCATGACATGGCGTATTAACCGAACAGCGACTCCCCGACGGCGAAACGGGGGAAGGGTCGCCACGTTATGGATGTGCAACTCTCCGCAAATCCGCCACGAACAGAGATAGCCCGCCAACTGTTCCTCCAGAAAAAGCAGGTCAATCGCAGAGAGCGGATTGTCAAGTTCCTGTCGAAACAGCTCCGATGACCAGGGGTGTGCATAACAGAGACGTTCAGCGGCAACGACCGCATTCAAGTCCTTTTTTTCCATTGGACGGATGTTATACTGTAGACTATGTCCTGCGCAGTTAGCCGAATCGAAACTCTGACCCATGAAAACCCCTGCAATATCAGGCGAAAAAGTGTGGGGAACCGGTTCCGGCGCCATCCGTGATGTCCGAGCATAAAGACTTGATATCATAAAATACAGGCCTTTTGCGTGTAAAGAAATTATTCATTTTGAATTGACCCGGCCAAGGACTTTGGCGTTGACAAATATGGGCGAAATGTTTTAAAAAATAGCCACTTTTCAAATGAGGAGCCATACCATTGAACAAGCAGGACACTACGACCTACAAGGACGCCGGGGTCGACATCGATGCCGGCAACCGCTTCGTACAGATGATCAAGCCCCTGGTCAAGGCCACCTCACGGCCAGAGGTTCTGACCGACATCGGGGGGTTCGGCGGCCTATTTTCCCTGAATTCCGAAAAATACAAAAAGCCGACCCTGGTCGCCTCGACCGATGGCGTCGGAACCAAGCTGAAACTGGCTTTCATGACCGACAAGCATGACACGGTCGGAATCGACCTGGTCGCCATGTGCGTCAACGATATCGTGGTTCAAGGAGCCGAGCCCCTTTTCTTCCTCGACTACCTGGCCACGGGCAAGCTTTCACCGGAGAAGGCGACGGAAATCATCAAGGGTATTTCCGAAGGGTGCGTGCAGGCCGGCTGCGCTTTAATCGGTGGGGAAACTGCTGAAATGCCCGGCATGTACGGGGAAGGCGAATACGATCTGGCCGGCTTCACCGTCGGCGTGGTCGACAATTCCCGGATTATCGACGGTTCAAGCATTACGGTCGGCGACAGGATCGTCGGCATCGGCTCGAGCGGTCTGCATTCGAACGGCTTCTCCCTGGCCCGCAAGGTGTTCTTCGAGCGAATGGGTCTGACGGTGGACAGTACCCTGCCGGAACTGAAAAATCCTCTCGGCATCGAATTGCTGACGCCGACCAAAATTTATGTCAAAACGATTCTGAACCTGCTGCGGGATTTCCAGATCAAGGGGATGGCCCATATCACCGGCGGTGGACTTACTGAAAACATTCCGCGGGTCCTGCCCCGCCACTGTCAGGCGGTTATCGAAAAGAACAGCTGGCCCAAGCAGACGATTTTCGAACTGCTGCGCGAAGGCGGAAACATCGCCGAAAACGAAATGTACCGAACCTTCAATTACGGCATCGGCATGGCCGTCGTGGTTCCCGAAGAAGAAGCCGACGACATCATGGTCCGCCTGTCCGGCCTCAAGGAACAATCGTACCTGATCGGCGAAATCGCCAAGTGCGGAGCCGATGAAGAGGGCGTCGTCCTGGTTTGATCGAGGAGATTTCGTGAGCAGAAAGCTACGTATCGGAGCCCTGGCCTCCGGTGGGGGAACCAATCTCCAGGCCATCATCGATCGCTGTCAGGACGGGTCGCTGCCCGCCGAAATCGTATTGGTCATCAGCAACAATCAGGATGCCGGCGCCCTGGAACGGGCCAACAGGGCCGGCATCTCGACACTCTGCATCGATCATCGCCGCCACGCCAGTCGCGAAGAGTTCGACCGTGCCGTGGTAGGCGCTCTGCAGGAAGCCAAAGTCGACCTGGTAATCCTGGCCGGGTTCATGCGGATCATCTCCGAGATCTTTGTCGAGGCATTTCCCAATCGCATCATGAACATTCACCCGGCCCTGCTGCCGGCATTCCCCGGGTTGCACGTGCAACGCAAAGCCTTGGAATATGGCGTTCGTTTTTCCGGATGCACCGTTCATTTTGTCGATATCGGAACCGACACCGGACCGATCATCATTCAGGCCGTCGTTCCTGTGCTCGACGCAGACACAGAAGCCACCCTGTCCGCTCGAATTCTCGAACAGGAACATAAAATTTACCCCCGCGCCATCCAACTTTTCGCCGAAGGCCGCCTTCGCGTGGAGGGCCGACGGGTCAGTATCGACCCACCCGACGACCGCTGCCCACCGTCTCTGGTCAATCCCGCCATTCATTGATTGTCGCGGGCGTCATGCTCCCGCCATCTCCTGAAATTAAGAGAGAAAAATGCGCCACCCGATTCTTGTCAGCGCCTGTCTGCTGGGTCTTCAGACCCGCTATGACGGTCAAGCCAAGCCTAAAGAGAAGGTTTTGAGGTATCTTGCGACCAACGGTCTGATCCCGGTTCCTGTCTGTCCGGAACAGCTTGCCGGTCAGCCGACGCCCCGGCCCGCAACCCGGTTCGCCTGCGGCAATGGAGAAATGGTTCTCGACGGCACCGGTTCCGTCGTCAGCGTCACCGGCAGCAACATGAACGATATTTTCATCCGCGGGGCGAACGAAACCCTTAAAATTGCCCGGCTCTGTGGATGTACACAAGCCCTGCTCAAGGAGCGGAGTCCGTCTTGCGGCGTTCACCAGATTCATCTCGGCGACTGCATAATCGAAGGCCAGGGAGTTGCCTGTGCCCTGCTCAGGCGTGAAGGGCTGCAAATCTACAGTGAAGAAGACCTGTAACAGCACGACTCCAAAAGGATCAAAACATCTTTTTTTGAGTAACGGCTATTCGTGAATCAACATCGCTACGACATTATTGCCCTGGGAGATAGCCTAGCCTCCCGCCTGGCCACAGTGCTCCTGGCCAAAGCGGGGAAAAAGGTTTTGACTTTCCGCCCGCAACATCCGCCCTTTACCCCATGGCTGTTCAA
>MHXM01000072.1:0-18609 GCA_001825565.1 Desulfuromonadaceae bacterium GWC2_58_13 | reverse complement strand
CCGCCCGCAAACTTCAGGTCATTACCGGGGAGAGCCGGCTGGAACTGCACGGAAGAGAACCCTTGTCCGAGGAGTTGCGCCGCGAATTCCCCTCGTCCCACAACCAGGTTGCGCACCTCCTTCAAACCCTTGAGGTTCTGGGCAATCGGCTCGAATCACAACTTTTGAGCAGCGGCGGACTCCCCCTGTTCGACCTGGCCGGCCGCCTGCGTTTCCGCAGAAAACTGTTGCTGAGCCGGTTCGGATTTCTCAGTCTTCGAAAACCATTGCTCCATCTTCTTAATGAAATATCCGACAGATCGCCACGGATCTGCCTGGACGCGCTTTTTTCTGGACTGGCCATGGCGCCGATCGAACGCCTGACGGTCGCCGAAGGCGCCCTGCTCTGGGCCGGCGCCTGCCAGACCCAGGAGATTTCGATAGCTGCCCTGGATGATTTGCTACAGCGTCGCTATGAGCAATTCCACGGCTGTAGCGAACCGCTGGATACTATAAAAGAGATCGGCAAGGACGGCATCATTCACCTGAAAAATTCCAGAACAAACTCCGCCGATACCCTTATAATCGGTAGCTCCCGGGGAATCGGCTACCTTCCGGTCGAAAATCGCAAACTGGTCAAAGCGCAACCGCCCCTCTGCCGATGGGAAACATCCCCCATTCTCATTGGAGCATCCCCGGTGCTGGCATCGCGTGTTATTCTCTCCGACCCCCTGCCACTTCGCGTTACCTTGACCCCATCACCCACGGGAACGGTCTGTACGGCGGAATCCAAAGGCGCCGATGCTTCCTGTCCACCCTCCGAGGATAAAGTTCGGTTGCAACTGGCCGGCATCCTGCCTTTTGCTTCCTTCAGCCTCAGTCCCGTTGCTACTCACGAATCTGCCAGCGTCGATGAATTCAGATGGCCCGCCAGCCGTGCCTTCCCGGGAACGGCCCTGCGCCTCCGGCTTAAAAATAGCCTGCTGCTTGGCAGTGGCGCCGATGCGGTCCCCTACCTGGGCGGAACCGGGGAAATAATGACCGGCGTCGCATTGGCCCGATATCTGTTGTGGGCTAATAAGCAGGGGCCCTGAATTTTCTATTATTGGGGGCGGACAGGGTCTGAAATTCTGTCTAAATTGGATCGCGGAGTGTACGGAGCAGACCTTCTGCGTTACCAAGAATCCGAAATTGGGGCAATAATCCCACTGGAACAACAAGAGGTTGCCAAATCCGGTGGGATTGCTTCCGACGAAACCATGTCGCAGAAACAAACTTGGTTATTTTCACTTTCAACGAAAGGATTGGGAGCCCTGTTGACCGGCAAGGTGAAATAAACACGGGTACCTTCATCGAGCACACTGTCGACCCAGATCGTGCTGCCATGGTCCTCGATGATTCGTTTAACAATGCTCATTCCCAACCCAAGCCCACGGACGGCCGTATTGGAAGCGTCTGCCCGGTAAAACTTATCGAAAATATGGGTCTTCTGTTCATCTGTCATCCCGATGCCCCGGTCAATGACCGAAATCTTGCATTGGCAGTCAACCTGCTCAACGATGATCGACACCGTGCTCTCCTTGGGAGAGTACTTGAGCGCATTGCTTAACAGGTTTTCCATTACCTGACCAATGCGGTGGGCATCGAACAAAAGAATCTCTGGTACGCCCTGTTTAAAATCCAGAATCAGTCGATGGCTTGCCTTCAACTTAAAGCGTTTGACAATTTTTTCCAGCAGATCCTTGATCGATGCCGGTTGCTTATCAAACGGAATCGGCCGATTGGCCTCAATGCGACTGATGTCGAGAATGTCATCGACAATTTTAGTGAGCCGTTCGCTGTTTTCATAAATTTCCCGGAGGCATTCTTCCCGCTGCTCTTCGTCGAATGTTGCAACAACCTCCTGATCGGAGAGCAGTTCAGTGAAACCCATGATGCTAGCGACGGGGGTACGCAATTCATGAGCTGCCGTCGAGATGAACTCGCTCTTCAATTGGTCCAGTTTTTTCAGCCTGGCCTCGGCCCCCTTCAGTTTATTGGCTTCATCGCTAAGTGCTCGATTGATATCGCCCAGCTCGGCATTTTTCGCATCCAGATTCAAGAGCAGGTGATTGAACTCTTCGGCAAGCAAACTGATTTCACGGCTGGCGCAAGTGCCTATATCCAAAATGGCCGGCGACTGTTGCGAATTACTCCGCTTGAAAATATTCCGGGTCAACAGCCTGATCGGGGTGACAATCGAACGTTGTAGCATCAACAACATCATGGCCAAGGCAAGGATCACTCCGACCGCAAGCAGAAGCAGAGAGATTCGCAGCGCCTTAAGCCCTTGCGCGAGAATTTCCCTGGCCTCGTAGACGTTGATTTCTATCAAGGGCATGCCGTTCATGTCCTCAAGAACGGTCGAGGCCGAGATCTTGGCCTCGTTGTCGGCGTAGTTGGTGCGCACAATCCTGGTCTCGGCCGATCGCGCTCCGGAGTCAATCGCAGCGGCCTTGCCTCCCACCGTTTTCACCTCGCAAACGATCCCGGTCAATCGAGAAATTTTGTCGATTAATGCTGGGCTCAACAGACGCCCCATGATCAGCGTACCGCGAGGGGAGCCTTGACCATTGCTATCAAAAATCGACATTGCGGTACAGAACATGGGCCCGCCACTCGTCATCAAAAGACCATTTGCCTGTTGATGCCCCTGACTTAACCGTAAAAGCGGAAAGTCTGCCGAAAAACGTTCAAGATCAAACGGCTGGAGCGTTATCGGCGTGGCGAAATCCTCGGCCATCGCCTTGCACCAGACCTTTTTACCGGAATCATCGAGTAAACAAATCAGATTGAGCTGGTTCATTGGGAACGTGGGATCAACCAGGTTGCTGGCCTCGTACTCGGGATTGTGATCGACTATATATTTATAAGTGTCATCCCAGGCGGACCAATCATGGACGATAAGAGAGAGGTGATGTTGCTCATTTTCAAGAGCATTAACAATCCGCTGGACATTGGTCCTGATGTGTTGGTCTTCTAGTTCGAGAAAACTGGGGAGAAGGACCTGACTGTGGATGATATAGGCCGTTGCTCCCAGCAGGGAAAAGATAATCAGAAGGACAAGAAGTATCCTGGCACGTAGGGTGAGTTTCACTGGACCTCCATACGGAATAGCTTGTACACCAACGGGGTGTTCCTCACTTAGCGACTCACGTCCCCTGCGGGGGCGTTTTGTAGGGGAGTAACTCCGCATGATACCCTTCGACTCCGCTCAGGGTACGGCCGTTCCCTGAGCGGAGTCGAAGGGAACTTATTCAGAAGGTGAAAATTATCACGAGAATAGTGACGGACAATATTGGCCGAGCTCCTGCGGCAAGACCGCCCGTCCGCACCTTTATCAAAGCCCCGCTCATGGTGTACATCGACCTCTTCAAGCGAATGCTATCGAAGTTCTCTTATACCCCAAAGACTCTCCATTTCAAAATATTAAAACGCTTTTATAGAAATACGACTTTCGGACTCAAAAAAAACCCGGCAATCGGAAAAAAGCCGGGTTCTTCGTAATCAAATTTTGGATAAATGGATCAACAACCACAACCACAATTATGACAAACTATTTTGTTGTGATCTTCAGGCTCGATGGTTTCTGGCGCAAACGCCACGCGGTTGATCCCTCGCCGGAGATCCTCAACCAAGTCACAATTGGGGCTCGATCCGATCACATGACCGAGGCAGAGATTAATGATCCCGTCTTGGGGGGAGCGCAATCGAACGGAGTTCAGGATGTCACCGTAACCGTTGATAACAACAACAAACGCCTCCTCCACGGTGTGGCGCAGGGTTACCCCGAGGCTGGCCATTTCCTGCGCAGCTTGAGTCAGAAAGGCTTGAACAGCCGCTTCATCGATATTGATTTTCCAATCGTCCCGAGGATAATTCCGCCCACAAAAAACAACCGTAATCTCTTTATTTTTCATATGCTTATCCTTTATTTCCTTATCCGTTGACTTAAAGTTGGTGAATCCAGGAAACATCCCCACTGCCCTGCCGCAAAACCTCGACTTTGTCATCGAGCAGGCTGATCACGGTCGAAGGATCTCCCATGCGAACGCCACCGTCGACCACCATGTCGATCGATTTTCCCAGGATGTCATAAATCAGCGACGGATCATGAATCGGTTCGTCTCCGGAAATGTTGGCGCTTGTGGTCACCAGGGGATGGCCAAGTTCCTGGACGATGGCGAGAGCGATGGGATCGTCGGGAATCCGGATACCAACGGTTTTCTGCTTGGTGGTCAGGGTATCTGGAACGACCCGGGTGGCTTCAAGTACGAAGGTGTAAGGACCGGGCAGGTTGCGTTTAAGGGTACGGAAAGCGAAGTTGCTGACCTGTGCATAGGACGAGGCATCGGAAAGATCGGCGCAGATGAACGAAAACGGCTTTCTGGGATCGCGCTGTTTGATCTGATAAATCTTTTTGACCCCCTTTTTGTTGAAAATATCGCAACCGATGCCATAGGTCGTATCGGTAGGATAAACAATGACCCCGCCCTGCCTGAGGCATTCGACGACAAGGGTAATCAACCGCTTCTGGGGATTCTGGGGATTGATCGACAGGACCATTCGAAACTCCTCGCGATAAAGCCATTACTGAAAAATTGCTAACCATTTTAGCCTACCACAAGTATTTGGCCAGAGGAAGGCCATTAAACCCAAGGAGCGCTCGCTTATCAGAGCAGGTATCGGAGACGCGGCAGCTGCTTGAGAACCGAATAAATCAACAACAGCTGTGGGTAGTTATAAACGTGGAGCAGAAATGAAACACACTGATGCGCACCTCCTGCACTTGGCCTCAACCTCATGGCATCCAGTGCAACAGGGGTAACCCCGGAGACAGCCGAGCGAACCTCCTCGGCAAATTCTCCGTCATTGGGACCGAACACCTTGAAAAGGTGATCACAGGGAAATTTAAAAAGTTTTTCCGGCGGGATAGTGGTCACGGCGCCATCTCACTCATCCTGCTTCACGCCGGTATGCCCAAAGCCGCCTTGATTGCGGGAAGTCGCGTCCAGTTCTTCAACGACTTCAAAAATTCCCCGGCAAACCGGGGCAAACACCATTTGAGCGATGCGGTCGCCATCGGCTATGCGCACCTCCTCGCTACCGTGATTGATGACAATCACGCCTATTTCACCACGATAGTCGGCATCAATGGTCCCGGGAGAATTGACCAGGGTCACCCCTTGCTTGAGCGCCAGGCCTGAACGGGGGCGTACCTGTCCCTCGAACCCAGGCGGAATGGCCAGGGCTATTCCCGTCGGCACCAGGGCACGCTGACCGGACGGAAGGATAAGGGGCACATCCAGGCAGGCAAAAATATCCATCCCGGCAGCCAGATCGGTCATGTAACGGGGCAGTTGTGCGCGAGCATGAACCCGCCGCAAACGAATATACAGGGAATCCACAGATCAAATCCTTCGAATGGTCAGCCGAGGGTCAGGTCAAGGAGCGGAAAGTCGATTCGGCCGGTACGGCCGACCATCTGCAGGTTGAGGAAGTCGTCGCGAAAGAGCTCACCGGACAAGCGCAGGAGATCATCCCTTCCGATCCGGTCGAATTCCGCGATAATCTCCATGAGCGAGGGATAACGGCCAAGATAGATCTCGTTTTTTGCCAACCGCATCATTCGGCTCTCGGTACTTTCAAAGGACAGAAGCAGGTTCCCTTTTAATTGCTCTCTGGCCGAGGTGAGTTCCCGTTCGCTTACCGGCTCAATGCTGAGTTTCCGCAGTTCCTGCAGAATCAAGCTGATCACCATGGCCGCATTGTCGTTTCCGGTGGCCGAATAAATCACCATCGCCCCTGCATCGGAATGGCAGTTGAGATAGCTGTAAATGGAATAAGCGAGGCCATGTTCCTCGCGGATTTTCTGAAAAAGCCGACAACTCATACTGCCACCAAGGATGGTGTTGAGCAGATAAGAGGCAAAGCGGTCGGGATGATTTTGAGAAAGGGAGCAGGTGCCGAGGCAGAAGTGAACCTGTTCAAGATCCCGTTCGATGAAATCAAGACTGCGGGTGGCGAGCGGGGGCACTTTGGCAACAGCCCCATGCCCCGGGGAAAGGCGACCGAAATTTGCCGCTACCAGATCGACGATATCTGCGTGTTCAAGGTTGCCGGCCGCGCATACCAGCAGATTGCATCCGCAAAAATGTTCCTCGACAAAGGCTGTCAGCGAGTCGCGTGAAATCCCGCCAACCGTTTCAAGTGTCCCCTGGATGGGCATTCCGAGAGGATGTCCTTGCCAGAACCTGCGGCTGAACAGGTCGTGAACCAACTCTTCCGGGTCATCCTCAATCATGAGAATTTCCTGCAGGATGACGCGCCGCTCCTTTTCCATCTCGTCGAGATTGAATACCGAGTTAAGGATGACGTCGGCCAGAAGATCCATTGCCAGAGGAATTTTCTCGGCCAGGAGCTTGGCGTGAAAACAACAGTATTCGCGGCTGGTGAACGCATTGAGAATGCCACCAACCGAATCGATTTCCAGAGCAATATCTCTGGCACTGCGGTTTTCGGTGCCTTTGAAGAGCATGTGCTCGATGAAATGGGAGATACCGTTCTGGGCGGGGGACTCATTGCGGGAACCGTTTAAAACCCAGACGCCGAGGGTCACTGAGTGAACCCCCGGCATTTGTTCGGTCAAAACCCTGATTCCATTATCTAGGGTTGTTTTTTGAATCATGTGACTTTTTACAATCAACCTTCGTCGGAGAAATTTTCGCCAAGGGCTTCTTTGCGGGATAATTTGATCTTGCCCTGTTTGTCGATGCCGATGCACTTGACAAGGACTTTATCTCCCTCCTTGAGCACGTCGGAAACGGCCTTAACCCGCTCCTTGGCCAGCTCGGATACGTGTACCAGACCGTCCGTACCGGGGTAAATTTCGACAAAAGCGCCGAATTCCATGATCTTGCGAACCGTGCCGTTGTAAAGTTTGCCGACTTCGGCTTCCTGTGTCAGATCGCGAATCATCTGGATGGCCCGCTTCGCCGCTTCGCCATCGGCGGAAGCAATGTGGATAGTGCCGTCATCCTGGATGTCAATCGCACAACCGGTTGCCTCGATGATGCCGCGAACATTTTTGCCGCCCGAACCGATAACGGTGCGCACCTGGTCGGATTTGACCTTTATGCTGGTAATCCGAGGGGCATACTTGGAAAGATCGGCGCGCGGTTTATCAATTGCCTTGGCCATCTCGCCGAGGATATGGATGCGCCCTTCGCGAGCCTGTTGCAGGGCTTGTTTCATGATCTCTTTGGTGACGCCGGAGATCTTGATATCCATCTGCAAGGCCGTGACGCCATTAGCTGAACCGGTGACCTTGAAGTCCATGTCGCCGAGGTGGTCTTCGTCGCCAAGGATGTCGGAGAGAATGGCGACGTCGTCACCTTCCTTGATCAGACCCATGGCAATGCCGGCGATCGCTTCTTTAACCGGCACACCGGCGTCCATCAGCGACAGTGAGGCGCCACAGACAGACGCCATCGAAGAGGACCCATTCGATTCGAGGACATCGGAAACAATGCGGATCGTGTAGGGGAAATCCTCGTGTTTCGGCAGAATCTTCGAAGCACTGCGCTCGGCCAGCATGCCATGACCGATCTCACGACGACCGGGGAAGAGGCGCATGCTGGTTTCACCGACACAGAACGGCGGGAAATTGTAGTGCAACATGAATTTCTTGAATTCCATCCCCTGGACATTATCCATGCGCTGTTCGTCAACCGAGGTCCCCAGGGTCGAAGCGACCAGTGCTTGGGTCTCGCCACGGGTAAACAGGGCACTGCCGTGGGCTCGGGGAAGAACACCGATCTCACAGGTGATCGGACGGATGGTGTTCATATCGCGGCCATCGATGCGAATGCGATCCTTGGTCACCATCTGACGTACCACGCGCTTCTCGATCGAACCGAGGATGGCACTGATTTCGCCATCGCGGCCCGCGTATTTTTCGGCCAACTGTTCCTTGATTGCAGTACGGTTAACGGCCAGGGCGGCATAACGTTCCTGCTTGGTCCGAATCTTGACCGCTTCAACGACTTTAGCCTCGGCCAGTTCGGTGACCTCGGCCTTCAACGCAGCGTCAGTTTCGGCAACCACGAACTCGCGTTTTGCGACACCGACCAGTTTGGCCAAGTCAGACTGTGCAGCGATCAGCGGTTGTAACGACTCATGACCAAAGAAGATGGCATCAAGCAATTCGGCTTCGGAAAGAAAGTCCGCTTCGCCCTCAACCATCATCACCGCGTCTTTCGACCCGGAAACAACGATCTCGATATCGCTCTGCGCACGTTGTTCAAGAGTCGGGTTGGCAATCAGTTTACCTTCGACCCGGCCAACGCGAACCGCGGCTATCGGACCTTCGAAGGGGATGTCGGAAACAGCCACGGCGGCCGAAGCGGCAACCATGGAAAGGGTATCCGGATCGTTGATCATATCCGCCGAGATGACAGTCGGCATGATCTGGGTTTCATACATGTAGCCCTTGGGGAAAAGCGGACGCATCGGGCGGTCGATCAACCGGCAGATCAGGGTCTCGCGCTCGGTGGCGCCTCGTTCACGCCGGAAGAAGGAACCGGGGATTTTGCCGCCGGCATAAAATTTTTCCTGATAGTTGACGGTGAGGGGGAAAAAATCCTGCCCTTCCCGCATCTTTCTGGCCGAAACGACGGTACAGAGTACCTTGGTTTCCCCATAAGTGATAACAACTGCGCCGTCGGCCTGACGAGCCATCTTGCCGGTTTCAATGGTCAAGGGTTGACCATTGAACTCAATTTCTACTTTTTGATAAGCCATGATTTTCTCCTGCACGGCATGAAACCTTAACAGCCCCGCCGCGACTTTTTCAGTCTGGATTTTCAATTGACAAAAAAATGGCATAGGAGGTAGACCTGAGACAGGCCCTGTTCGTCCATATATGGACACAGACCCTCTCTCCGGACAACCTCCAGAGCCATTCACCAAAAACAAGGGCAGCAGGCTCCCCGCCTTGCGAAGAGCGTGCTGCCCGATACTACCTGCGGATACCTAGTTCTTTGATGATGACACGATAACGCTCAACATCTTTTTTCTTCAAATAGTCGAGGAGACGTCTTCTCTGCCCAACAATTTTCAGAAGACCACGACGAGAGTGATGATCCTTCTTATGAGTCCTGAAGTGCTCGGTGAGGTAGGTAATGCGCCCGGAAAGGAGAGCAATCTGAACTTCCGGAGAACCGGTGTCCCCCTCGTGGGTTTTGAATTTGTCGATAATTTCCTGTTTAAGTTCCGTGGCCAGCACTGTGCCATCTCCTTTCAATCTAATACGCCAAGATGTTTCCTGGTCTTAAGTTAAAGTATCGGACTTTTATCACAAAATCCGCATGCTGTAAAGGTTCTATCGCGCCGCCGAAGTACGGGGAAAAACCCGGATGAGTTCGAAGTCGCCTCGCCTCTCATTCTCGCGGCCGGGGGCGAATCGCGATGCCGCAAGCAAGGTTCCGGAGTCGAATAACAGTACGGTTCTGCCCGCATCGGGCAAAGACCCACCCGATACCTCGTCCGCCTTCGGCGGAATACCGTTGCGCAGCCGCGCGGCCGCTTCTGGGGACACGGCATAAGACGGATAATCACGCAGCCCGTGTTCAAAGGACAACAGGGGCAGGGAGTCCGGCACATTTGCGTAATCTTCGAGACGGATGCTGTCTTCTTCGCTGAAACATCCACTACGCGTGCGGCGCAAAGCGGTCAAATGCGCACCGCACCCGAGCATTTCACCGATATCGTGGCACAGAGTGCGAATATAGGTGCCTTTGGAACAGTCAACCACCAAAGTGATAAAAGGCAAGTCGATCTTTTCAACCCGGATTTGCTGAATGGTGACCTCGCGGGCCTCTCGTTCAACTTCGATCCCCTGACGGGCCAGGCGATATAGCGGGACGCCATCTTTTTTCAACGCCGAAAACATGGGTGGCATTTGTCGAATCGCACCGACAAACAGCTGGCTGACTCTTAGGACGGCATCCGCCGTAATCGTTTCCCAACCACGTTGAACAAGAATATTTCCCTCGGCATCCTGAGTATCGGTACTCTCGCCCAGTTTCAGGGTCGCGCGATAGGTTTTTTCACCAGCCATCAGAAACTGGATAATTCGTGTCGCTTCGCCAACACCGACCACCAGAATGCCCGTCGCCATGGGATCGAGAGTTCCGGCATGACCGACCTGACGCTGGCGGCACATACGGCGAACCTGACGAACTACGTCATGGGAGGTGACGCCCCCCGGCTTGTCAATAACCAGCAGGCCTTCCATCAATTAAGCCAAGAGTACGTCGAGACGGGAAAAAACCGTTTCACGTACCTGTTCGAGAGTCCCTTCCACCACGGCCCCCGCTGCATTGTGATGGCCACCGCCGCCAAATTCGCGAGACAAAGCACCGACATCGATCTTGCCTTTGGAGCGAAAACCAACTTTGAAAGCCTGCTCACCGACCTGACGAAAAAAAATGGCCACTTCGACACCGCGTACCGAACGAGGATAATTAACGAATCCGTCAGTATGTTCGGGACCGGCCTGGGTCTGCTCCATCATTTCTCGGGTAACGCTCACGGAAGCGTAGTGGCCGCAGGGGGAAACGGTCAGGGTCGCCAATGCAAAACCCAACAGACGAAGACGCTTCTCGTCCTGACTTTCATAAAGCCCCGAAGCCACATCCCAGGGACAGACACCTCGTGCCACCATTTCGGCGGCCATATTGAAGGCCTCTGGATCGGCATTGGAATAACGGAACGATCCGGTATCGGAAAGAATGGCGGTATAGATGCAGAGTGCGACATTGAGGGAAAGTGGTTGCCCCGACGCCTTGATGATCCGGTAAATCATGGCGCCGGTAGCACTAGCCGATTCATCGACGTAATAGAGGTCGCCAAAATTTTCCGAATGGGGGTGATGATCGATATTGACCAGACTGCGGCAGACATCTTTGAGATGAAGACCGGCGCGCCGAAGCTCCCCGGCATCGAGAACAAATCCGACATCGAAAACGGCACCCCGATCAAGTCGGTCCACCAGGGTTTCCGCGCCAGGCAGAAAATCGAAATCCTTCGGCACACCGTCCTTGTTGTAGGCGACAACCTCTTTTCCGCATTCGCGCAAAAAATTGACCAAGGCCAGGGTCGACGCCATGGCATCACCGTCCGGACTTTCGTGAGAGGCCACCAGAAAACTCTGTCCAGCGTCAATTTTCTCCAGAATCGCCCTGATCATCCGTATGCTCTGTCTTAATCTGCCGAAGCAGTGTATCGATGCGGTTGCCGTAGGCCAACGAATTGTCCCATTGAAACTGCAACTCTGGCGTGTAACGCAGGCGCAGGCGCTTGGCTAATTCTCGGCGCAGAAAAGGAACGGAGCTTTGCAGTCCCTTTTCGGTATTCTTGATTTCGCTCTCCGATCCCATGGCCGAGAAGAAAATCCGGGCCGAGTGCAGATCAGAGGTCACTTCCACCGCGGTGATGGTGACGAAACCGATCCTGGGATCCTTGAGGCCCTTGATAAGAAGTGCCGAGATTTCCTTGTGGATCTGGTCAGCGATGCGATGTGAACGTTGGGATTCCAAGCATTTTCCTGTCAGTAATGATTGAACTCAATAAAACGGTCGATAATTTCGGCAAATCCGGTCCGTTCGATTTCATCGACGATTTTATCAAAAATCGTATGCACAGCCCCTTCGTCATGGTGCACCATGGTAAATCCAAGATGAGAACGCTGCCAGAGCTCTTGGTTTCCGGTTTCCGCACAGGAAACCGGAAACCGGGCCCGGCAGCGCCCAAGAATCTTTTTCACCATGCCACGCTTTTCCTTGAGGCTCAGTGGCGCATGGAGCAGAATTTCGAGCTGCATAACCCCAACGACCATCCGGACATCCCCATGTTAAAGGGTGGTCTTGATCGATTCCATCTCGAAGGCTTCGATGATATCGCCCACCTTAAGATCGTTGTAGTTTTCCAGACCGATGCCACACTCGTAGCCGGTGGTCACTTCTTTAACATCGTCCTTGAAGCGTTTAAGGGAACTCATCTTCCCTTCCCAGACCACGACATTGTCGCGCACCAGACGGACATGGGCACCACGGACGATCTTGCCGTCGACCACATAGCTGCCCGCGATGGTCCCGACCTTGGTAACGCTGAAGGTCTCTCGAACCTCGGCGCGTCCCAGATGTTTCTCTCTGAGAGTCGGAGCCAACAATCCTTCCATGGCGTCCTTGATATCCGCTACCGCATCGTAAATGATGTTGTACAGACGGATGTCAACTCCTTCGGATTCGGCCAGAGTCATGGCTTTGGGTTCGGGACGAACGTTGAAACCCAGAACGATGGCATCGGAGGCCGAAGCCAAGGTGATATCGCTCTCGATAATACCGCCAACGGCGGTATGGATAACAACCAGGCGACAGGCATCGGTTGCAAGCTTGAGCAGCGAATCCTTGACCGCCTCGACAGAGCCCTGGACGTCGCCCTTGATGATGACCTTGAGCTCCTTGACGTCACCCTCCTTGATCCGGGCATAAAGTTGTTCAAGAGAGATTTTGCTGCTCTTGGCCAGTTCCGTCTCGCGAATTTTTTGGGCGCGATGCTGAGCGACTTCTTTAGCGGTTTTGTCATCCTCGACGGAATGAAAGGAGTCGCCCGCCTCGGGTACTCCGGTAAGGCCGGTTACCTCAACGGGACAGGACGGCCCCGCAGCTTCGACCCGACCGCCGCGATCGTCGATCATGGTCCGCACGCGACCATAGTGAACTCCGGTAACGATCGGATCGCCAATACGCAGAGTCCCCTCCTGCACCAGGACCGTAGCCACCGGACCACGCCCTTTGTCGATTCGGGCTTCGACGATGGTACCTTTGGCCCGCTTATTCGGATTGGCTTTAAGATCCATGACTTCTGCCTGAAGCAGAATCATTTCGAGCAACTGGTCCACATTTGTGCGCTGCTTGGCTGAAACCTCGACAAAAATCGTATCACCGCCCCATTCTTCCGGCAGCATTTGGAACTCGGTCAGCTCCTGTTTCACCCGGTCGGGATTGGCGTCGGGCTTGTCCATTTTATTAATGGCCACAATGATCGGCACTCCGGCAGCCTTGGAGTGGTTGATCGCTTCTTTGGTCTGCGGCATGACACCGTCATCGGCAGCCACCACCAGAACCACTATGTCGGTCACTTTGGCGCCGCGGGCACGCATGGCGGTAAAAGCTTCATGGCCAGGAGTGTCGAGAAAGGAAATCCTTTTCCCTTCGAGTTCGACTTCGTAAGCACCGATATGCTGGGTAATGCCACCGGCTTCCCCCTCGGTGACGTTGGTAGCGCGGATAGCGTCAAGCAGACTGGTCTTGCCGTGGTCAACGTGTCCCATGATCGTAACCACCGGAGGACGTAACTGAAGATCTTCCGGGTTTTCCATGACGCCAGCACGGATACTGGAATGCTCCAGAACCGTTTCCTCGTCAAAGGCCATGTTCTCCACCTCATAATTAAACTCGGTCGCCAGCAGCGCCGCAGTTTCATAATCAAGGGGATGGTTGATGGTTACCATGGTGCCCTGACGCATGAGTTCTTTGATCAGGTCGTTGGCTTTAACGCCCATGCGCTTGGCAAGTTCCCCGACGGTGATCACATCGCTGATCCGGATAATACGCTTAATCGCTTTGGAAACCGTTACCTCGGTTTTTTTGACAACCTTGGCGCCCTTCCGGCCACGCCGCAGTTTGTCTCCGCGTTCCGGCTCGAAGACCTCGCGCCGTTGACGACGCCTCTGCCCGTCACCACCAGGAGCGGAATCGTTATAATCCGCGCCTTTCCCTTTTTTATTTTTCTTGCCGCCGCGCGCTTCCTTAGCAGGAAACGGTTCGGCAACGGCAGGGGGCATCGAGGGTCCACGTCCCCCCCCTCTGGGTGCGCCACCGGGTCCGCCGGGCGCTCCGCCGCGCGGTGCGCCACCGGGACGTGGCGCACCACCGGGTCCGCCGGGCGCTCCGCTACGCGGCGCTCCACCAGAAGGGCGCTCCTCGCGAACCGGAGCACCACGACGACCGGCACCGGGTCCTGCTACAGGACGTTCGCCGCGACCAACATCCCGACCGCGGGATTCTGGAGGAGCGACGGTGGGCAGTTCGACACGGCCAAGGATTTTTGCCCGTGACGCCGTGGCCTTCTGTGGCTCTCGATCCTTGACTATAATGGCCGTTTTTTCGACCCTGCCTTCAGGCTTTGGCCTCTCGAAAGTCTTTTTCTCCACAACCGGAGGTTCAACGAATTCAGGCCTTTTTACCGGAGCTGTCACCACCTCGGGATTTTCGGGAGAAGGCGGAGTTTCAGCTTTCCTGGCGGCAACGACCGGTTCGGCCGCAGGCGATTCTTTCTTTGTCTCCGCGGGAGGCGCCGCTTCCACGGGGGTTTCAGCCGGAACCGTCGCGGTCTCAACCGGAATCTCAGCGACAACGACGGCAGGGGGCGCCGCTTCCGCTGGTTTCTCAGTCATCGCGGGAACAGGTTTCTCGGCGACAATTTCATCAGGCGCTTCGGATTCTTCAGCCTCAGGGGCAGAGACCTTGACCTCCTTGCGGCGTCGGCGAATGATCCCGGTACTGATCCGTTCCTCTTCGATCTTATCTTCGGCAGGTGCGGATGCGGCCTCGAATTTACGAAGGTCCTCTTCATCAAGCACACTCGCGTGGGACTTGACATCAATCCCGGCTTGTTGCAGACGGTCCATGACCACCCTATTGTCGAGTCCCAATTTTTGCGCCAATTCGGATACCTTTGTCTTTCCCATCAAATCTCCCCTGCGATCTGCTTATATCGTATCATCTCTGCTTTTACTGATTCAGCCAATGGACAGCTTTTTAAGGCAACCACACTACGCTCTTCTTTCCCAAGCATCCTGCCAAGACTTTCTTTGTCCAGCAGCCGGAAACCCGGGATCCCCCTGACCGCCGCGGCACTAACAACCTTATTGCCGATCCCATCCGAAACATCATGGGCCAGCAAGACAACCGCCAACGGTGCGGAGGCCGTCAAGGCATCCAGTATCATATTGCTTCCCGAAACAACCACCCCGGATTTTCTTGCCATCCCCAGAAGATTAATGATCTTCTGTTCGATATTCAGGAGAAGCGCCTGTTTCAACTGTTCGAAGGAAACATGCAAACTTTGAGATTTGAATGCCCGCTGAAACTGTCGTCGCTTAACGGCCACGTCAAGACAGTCCAGATTCAGGCAAACATATCCACCGCGCCCCGGTAAGCGGGAACGGTAATCCACCAACACCTCGTTTGAAGGAGACAGGACAAAACGAACCAGATCCTGCTGGTCTCGCGCCTGACGACAACCGAGGCAGGTGCGTTGCGGCTTGTGCCCCACGGACGGCATCTTTACGTCTTAGTCCTCGTCGGCTGGCGTCTCGGGCGCGGCCGAGTCGGCCTCAGCCGCGAATTGAGCCACCTGGCGCGCGAGTTCTTCCTTGGACATGGAACTACGTCCGGGGATGTCGTACCCCTTGGCCATTTCGTACAGTTCGTCCCGCGTATACTGGTCGGAAAGCTCTTCCGGCTCAGCAGAGGTTTCCTCTCCGGCGGCGGCAACGGCAGCCTCTTCAAGCTCGATTTCAGCGGCCCGTGTTTCGCTCTTGATATCGATCTTCCACCCGGTCAACTTGGCGGCGAGGCGAACATTCTGCCCCTTTTTACCAATCGCCAGCGACAACTGGTCATCCGGAACGATGACTTCCAGAGACTGCTCGTCATTGTCCACATAAACCCTGGTAACTTCGGCGGGAGCCAGAGCGGCACAGGCAAACCTGGCGACATCGGGTGTCCATGGAATAATGTCGATCTTCTCGCCCCGCAATTCCGATACGACATTTTGGACACGCGAACCACGCATGCCGACGCATGCGCCGACCGGATCGACATCCGGGTCATGGGAAACCACGGCGATTTTAGCGCGGCTGCCCGGCTCACGCGACACCGCCTTGACTTCGACGATCCCTTCGGCGATTTCGGGAACCTCGAAGCTGAACAGGGCGGCGACGACTCCCGGATGAGTGCGGGACAGAATGATCTGCGGCCCCTTGGTCGACATCTTGACCTCGGAGATATAGGCCCGCACCCGGTCCCCCTGACGATAGTTCTCGCGAGGAACCTGTTCCCGATGGGGCAAAAGCGCTTCGGCCCGGCCGAGGTCGACTATCAAATCTCCCCGTTCATAGCGGCGCACAATACCGTTGACCAGCTCTCCGACACGATCCTGAAATTCGTTGAACACACCTTCCCGCTCAGCCTCGCGAACTTTCTGAATAATCACCTGTTTGGCGGTCTGCGCAGCGATACGACTAAAATTGCTGGCATCGAGCTTCATCCCCAGAGAATCGCCAACCTCGACTTCAGGATCGATTTCGACAGCTTCGCCGAGATCAATTTCCTTGTAGGAGTCCTGGACTTCATCCACCACGGTGACAAACTCGAAAACCTCAACCTCACCCAGTTCATTATTATAATGAGCCTCGAGGTCGCGGGTATTACGGTATTTCTTATTGGCGGCCGAGAGTACGGCGGACTCCAGGGCTTCGACCAGGACATCCCTGTCGATCCCTTTATCCTTAACAACCTGGTCAATAATATGGTTAAGATTCGTGACCATCCAAACTTCCCCCTATTTCCATTCAGCTCAGGGTTTCTGCCCCCGGCATACCGGCTTCTTCCAGCCGGAAGCACCGGTTGTATTAATTAGATTCAGAACTCGTATTCAATATTGGCCTTGGCAATTCCTTCAAGAGGAAATTCAACCACGCCGCCCTTCTTGTCGGTCTGTTCAATTCGAACCATTCCGTTTTCGATTCCCAACAGAGTGCCAACGAAAGTCTTGCGGGCATGCCCCCGCTGATCGGGATCGAGGCTCTCATAGGTCTTCACTTTGACCAAGCTACCGGAAAAACGTTCAAAATCCTTGACCTTTTTGAGCGGACGGTCAATCCCGGGCGAAGAAACCTCAAGACGGTAGGCCGTACGAATAAGATCCTCGACTTCAAGTACGGCTCCGACCTCCCGACTGACATCCGCGCAGTCGTCAAGGGTCACCCCACCCTCTTTATCGATGAATATCCGCAGGAACCAGTCTCGCCCTTCATGTTTGTATTCCAGATCAACCAATTCCATCGACATGGACTCGAGGATCGGAACAATTACGGCTGAAAGTTGTTCTATCAACGTCTGCTGCGACACGCTTCAAAGCCCTTAAATAAAAAAAGTGAGCAAAGGCCCACTTTCTTCTTAGTGAACAAAGTTAACAGCAAATTGATACCATGCCTAAAGGACAATTGCAAGGGGAATTATTTAACACTGGCTACCTTTCACTGGCTACAACCTGCACGGAATGGAGTATCTGCGTCGCTTGCGGATAGTTCTCCGGGTCCTTTCCGGCATCGGTGTAATAAATAAAAAACCAACTGGCGTCGACAAAGCCGATCAATCCATAGAAGCGCGTCGCCACATCATGTTTCAAAAAACTGGCCTGAAGACTGTAAGCATAATCGGCCCCGTAAATCCGGGCCTTGCCGACTTCGTAGGAGAGTTCGGCAACCCCCTCCTCGCTTCCGAGGCTGTCGGCGGCAAAGCGTGCCGAGTTGGCCACCGAATCACGGGATGGAGCAACCTCGCCGGGAGCAAGCGGGCTGAAGTCGATTTCCATATGGGCACCGCTGACAGGGTTGAAAACGAAATATTCGTTGGCTGCGAGACGTTTTGCAACGATCGCTTCAATAGCGGTTCGGTCGGCCACCTTGCCTTGTGATTCAAGGTCATGGGCGACGTGTTCAGCCATCCCCTCGACCAGAAAATCCGGGGCAGCCGAGGCGACCTTCCAGTTCCCCCCTGGAAGATTGATTCCGACCGAAAGCCTCGGCGCCACCGAAAGCAAGGTCTCTGGCGCCGGAGGCACCGCACAGGCCGACAGCAGCAGGCCCATGAAAAACACACTACAGAACTTGCGACTCATAAGTCCTCCACCATTAAAACCCGAGGATTAATTTCTCATGCGACAGTATAGCAGAAAACTTTCGTTATAGTGCCGAAACGAGCAACGTAACGCTTTCGGTATGATAGGTCTGGGGAAAGAGGTCAACCGGGCGAGACCACTCGACCTGATAACCGGCGTGCAGCAGCGGTATCAGATCACGGGCAAGGGTCGGTGGATCGCAAGAGACATAAATAATGCGCGATGGTCGCAAAGCGCCAAGTTCCCGGGTGACCTGGTAAAAGCCAGTGCGTGGCGGATCGAGCACCACCAGATCGAATCCGCGGCTGCCGGCCAGAGCAGTGTAAGCCCCCTCGGCCGATCGGGTATGAAAGCGGGCATTGACGATCCGGTTGGAGGCGGCATTCTGGCGGGCTTTATGGATCGAAGGAGCGTAGTCCTCAACGCCGACCACCTCGCTGGCAGTCCTGGCAAGCGGTAGAGAAAAGTTACCCATTCCACAGCAGAGATCGAGAATTCTCCGAGGACGATCATTCCCGATGGCGGTGAGGACTTCGGAAACCAGTCGTCGATTCTGCT
>MHXM01000071.1:6664-8190 GCA_001825565.1 Desulfuromonadaceae bacterium GWC2_58_13 | reverse complement strand
TCAGAGCATCTCTGCCGCTGCCGGGGTAGGCAAACCGGAGGGCATCGAATCGTATCCCCTCTTTCAATGATGTCGGCACGGGAAGCGGTTCGGCCGGCTTGATCAGCTTCGGCTCCTGAGCGAGAAATTCGAAGAGCTTCTCCAGGAACAGGACGCTACGGTAGATGCGGCCGGCGCTCTCCAACAGCGAGCGGAGCAGCTTCTGCCCCTGGAGGAATGCCTGGTAGCAGAGGACCAGGTCCCCCAGCTTTGCGAGGCCTTGGAAGGCACGCACAAGCATCCAGGCCATTCCTGCCAGACCGCCCCCCCAGGCAATAGTTCCAGCAAACAATTCCGCCCGCATCCCGTCACGGGCCAGCAACAGCCGGCCCATGCGAAGCTGCTGGCGAAGCCGCTGGAACTTTTCCTGGTGATGTGGCCCGAGGTCGAACAGCCGCATCTCAGCGGCGCTCCCTCGTTCGGTCAGGATCCAGTCGTAGTAACGGGTACGCCGTTCGTTGGAGGTATTGCTGATGCGCCACCGGTGTTCGCGAATGACGTAGCGGCCCACTGCCCACAATCCGGGGAGAGCGCTGCCAAGAAGCAACAGCGGCAGCCACCAGGCGTAGACTGCCAGCATCCCTGCCAGAACCAGCAGGGTGATGCCGTTCTGGATGAGGACGCCCACGCTTTCGAGGAGCGCGACCGGCTGCGAAATGGCGTCCACCCGCGCCCGGTGCAGCAGGTCGTAGGATTCGGGATCTTCGTAGAATGAGACATCGAGAGCAAGCGCCTTAGCATGAATAAATCCGTGGATCCGGTCCTGCACCAGTTCCGCCTGGGCGGTACGCACCCAGGCGAGGAGGCTGGTGGCAACCTGTCCGGCGATCCAGAGCAGCGCGATGAGGCCGATGGGCAGCCAGAGCTTTTCGAAATTAAGCGGCAGATTACTGTCTAGTGCGGGGGTCAGATCGTTCACCGTCAACCGCAGGAGGTACACTTGGATGGCGGGAATGAGTCCCAGAAGCAGCAGCAACAGAGCCCAGCCGACCGTCCATTTTCGGGAGGACTGCCAGACAAGGAGAAGTCCGCGACCCATCAGCGGCGGAAGTTTTGTCAATTCTTTGCGGACAGTGGTGATCATTGGGTTTTGGAAAGGCCCCTGGAACGGCCGGGCCAGGAAAAGAAAGAGATTACCGTGTACCGCTCATGGGCAGGTGCACCGGTCAGAATGGCTTCACTGCTGGACAGCCAGGAATGGGCGGCCAGGGATTCGGTCGTGCCGGCGTCCTTCGCCACTCCAAGCCAGATGACGCCGGGAATTCCTCTCCGGTGCATCATCGCCATTCCCGCCAGCGCCTGGACGAGGCAGGTGCTCTGCCAGGGAGTGCGTGCCGCAGCGGCTCGAACCGCCCAGCCAATCGCAGCGGCCCGCTCGTCACACGGCGATTCGGTGCCCGCAGGCACATCCCCTTCCGTCAGGCCAAACATCGTGACGATTCGCCGGAAGGGAAATGCCAGAATCACTGCCCGCATTGCCCCAAGCC
>MHXM01000071.1:1679-6595 GCA_001825565.1 Desulfuromonadaceae bacterium GWC2_58_13 | reverse complement strand
GCAACGACAAGGACAAGCCCCTCGGCTTCAAGCCGGGCCAGGAAGGCAAGTACGTCCGCAGCTATCTGCTCCTCGCCCCCCTGGAACTCCGTCGCCAACTGCCGGCACAGGTCAGTCACCAAAATGGGGGCAGCGAGCAGTTCCCATATGCGCCGGCCGATGGAGTCGAGAGAGAGGTAATTATTCCCCTTCATGTTGAGAATCACGATATCATTATCGACCGGGGCGGTCATCAAGCCTTCGGTCCGGACAACGGTCGTGTTAATGGTGATCGGCATGGATACAACCTCCTTTTTTCACAACGGATTACCATTTTCATCAAGATAGCCGAATCGGCGCATGGTTTCACCGTGCACATCGATCAGGCGCCGAACAAGGTGAGCCGGCAGCTCATCTCGCCATCCACCTGCCTGCCCACGTCGAAAGAATTCCCCGGACGCTTTCACCGCCCGTTCACGAAAACCTTTTTCCCGTTCCTGTCGCTGCAGCCTTGAAAATTCAGAAAAGGAGATAGCTTTTCTGACACGATTTCCATCCCACTGGAACCTGCAGAATTTTACAACCTCGCCAAATTTGAAGTAAGGATCTGCACGCAAGTCCTCGTATTTTACAACATGCACCGCCAGCCGGGAATCGTCAAGCCAGCTCAGCACGTGATGACTCCAAGACCCCAGGAACTGATAAAGCTGGTCCGACATCCCTTCCACCGATCTGGCGAGAGCAAAGTTTCCATCGCATAAATTTTGCACTGCCTGCTCAACGGAGACCCCCCAATGGTGAGCGCATGAGCAAGCCATATCAAGTGGATTCCTCAGGATATAAACGACGCCTGCTGTTATATCAGAAGGAAACAACCCGTCATTTCTGTCCGTCAGTCCCCAAGCATCATGAACCTTCATCAAGATGGTCTCTTGCTCCTCCCGTGCCATGCACCGGTAGACGTCAGGACGTAACCTCTGCACGACCTCGTCCGTCAGAGCTGATGCCTCGATACCGACCCATTCGTCAAACCAGCTCCTTGCACTCGCTATAGGACCGCCCAGGAGTGTGTTGATATCCGCTGGTTCTGCTCCATCACGGAGATAGTTGGTTAGCAGGATTCGAATCCATGTATTCCCAGATTTCGGGTATGAGGCAAGCCAAACGAATTTAGCCAACTGAAATCGCCTCCATTATCTCATCGAGGCACCAACGGGACTCCGGACGGCCGATGCGGAAGATATCAACCTGCTTTGTCAGCGCCGAAATGAGATCGAACAAACCGAGATGATCGGAAAGGAACAGCGGTCCGTAGACGAACTCCTGTAATGCGGAAAATTTTTCCGCCCCTATGCACTGCGTCCGCGTGACCCGATCACCAGCATGACGGTGCAGGTGAAAGATGGCTTCCAAAGGAACCGGTTCCATCACAGCGTCGGCAGTCAACGGGACCATGACTTTTGTCTGCCTCAGTGGGTATCGCTCCAGAAAGTCAATGTCGTGACCAAGCCTCACTGCTGCATCCTCGCAAAGGTTCATCTTGCGGACACCCGGCAATGCCACGATTCTCTGACTTGAATTAAACTGTAGAACAGTGATGTCATCGGACAGCATGTCGCAACCGTGCGCCACGAGGGCCGCAAGAGTTGTCGATTTACCCGCCCCCGATTCCCCCGTAATGGCAATAGCACCCCTCGGGGTCAATGCAACGTTCGCATGCAGTACGAGCATTCCCCGCTGATTCAGCACAGCTACAATCACTGACGAAAGCAGATGCGTAACAATGACAGACAACTGTGCACCTGGACTGCGTTCAAACGTTATGCGGCTGCCGTCTTCGACCAGAAATCGGCCCGCTTGTTGCCCCCCGCGCAAAAGAAATCTGCCAGGTGCGGCCTGCCCATTCCCTTCAGCCGCCACAGCACCTTCAAGTTCACGGGGAACCGCGCCTTCCGTCAGCAGGACGTCATGGCACTCTTTGGCGGGCGCAAGAACAAGCCCCGGACAGGGGAACGGGACGCGAACATTAAGCCCCAAAACCCGGTACATGTACTTCATGTGATACCTCTGGAAACGAGATCGGCAAGTTCATCGACGCTCCACTGTCCGCGTGGACGCCGCAAACGGTATAAAGGAGTCGAATTGCTGAGTGCGGCAGCACAACGCATGAAACATGACCGGTCAAATAACGAATCGGCGATATGGGAGTTGTAGGATATCATCCCAATGGCCTGAAAAGCAGATGACCCAAACAGCTGGGCCACATCAATCCCGGCACCGCTATGGGCGCACAAATGGAAAATTGAGGTAACCGGTTGCGGGTCCGAGCAAAAGTGGTCGCTCAAGGACAGAACGTGCCGATTGCCGCAGGCTCTTGGCAGCGACTCGATGCAACCGGTCATAATTCTCAATGCGTCTGGCCAGAGAGCTACCTCGGGGAACACTGGGCATACAGTGACATTGCCAGAAGGCCCTACATCAAGGGCCGTCAGGTCATCGGCAAGAATCTTCCACCCACGTGCGACCAATGCCGTTAACAAGGTAGTTTTGCCGACTCCTGAATCTCCGGCCAGAATAACGGAACCGCTGCCATTAGCGGCGCAGGCTGCATGTAACGGGAGAACTCCCCGCTGACAAAGTAGCGCCGCAAGGGGCGTCATACGAAAAAAACGCTCAACAGTCTCCGTCTCCACTTCCGGTACGGTATCAATAGTTACGCTTTTTCCAAACTCCACCAGATACCTGGCAACCCCGGGAAGGTCGAGAAGGAAACGTCCCGGAGCCGTCTGCCAGAGGACACCACAAGACCTTGCTTCCGCAAGTGCTTGCGGAACAGGCGCAAATGATACGCGTACATCCTCAAGAATGCCAAGGAGCGATTTTGGAATCATTTCGCTGAATACCCGTAGAATTGATTCACGAACAAACCTGCCATAATACCGCGCATAAGGATGCAAATGGCCTTGACCCTGGCATCCTCTCTATTCTCAACCTTAACAGACTGCCACACGTCCCGCATGTGCGATACATCGACATATTCTGCAGCCGGACCTTGATGCAGTTCATCCAGCGCTCCCTCCACGTCTCCCGCACAAGCTCGCAATCTATAAACTATGTCCCCTGCCTGAATTCCGTACTTCTGGTTCAAACGTACCTCCTCGGGGAGATGCCCCCTCATCGCCTCGCGAATCAGCCAGCGGTTGAGGCCAGTCTTAGGATCGATGAATAGCCTATCCGGAATGGAAAACACATACTGTAGGACTCGAGGATCAGCAGTGGGATCCCGCATTTCAATACCATACTCAGCGCCCATCTGAGCATTGAGGAATCCAGAGATGGAACGCCCCGGCTTGAGAAGGTTGCAGCGCCTTTCAAAAGGAGAAGGGACTTTGGCACGCGCAGGGTCGTGGATCATATGCTCCAAAAGATTAAGCCTCTTGGCAAATTCGGGATGTATGGCCGAGTTCTCCCACGCATTGGTCGATCTTCTGCGCATGCGCAGCCAGAGAGCAACTTCCGCAGGAAGCCACCTTTTTAACGTGTTCCTCATCCGTTCGCGAAGTACCACCCACCCCAACTGGCGGCACTGGTACATCAGCGGATGGGATCTCATGTCGCCAAACCAGGAAATTCCCGGGTTACCTGCCTGTCCCGTCAACAATACCCGACATCCCAGGGTGAGGGCCACACGCTCCATGTCCAGCAACCAATAAAGATTTGCCGCACTGTGGAGCGGTTCCTGGAGGATATTCAGTGCGTGGCGAATGGATTCTATCGGGCTTATGCCTTCGGCCGTAATGAAGTGAAGATCGACCCCCGAAAGCCCGGCAGTCTGCCCTGCCAATGCCGATTCATTTCCTATGACGCCGGATCCGCATTCGGGAACGGCGTAGCGTGGCACAGAGGTCAGCGCAACGATCCGTCGGTTCTCAGCCCTTTGCAATTTGGCAGCCGTTGCCAAAACCGCACCGGAATCGAGCCCGGAACTCAGACTGACCGCAATTGTTCCGGTTGACCGTAACCGGCACCGCACCGCCTCATCGAATACCTCCATAAACCCTTCAACATATTCATCACGTGAGGACAGATGCACTTCACTGGTGTCTTCCAACCGCCAATATCGGTCCAATCGGAACGATTCCGGTGTGAGAGTAAGACAGTGCCCAGGAGGCAAACGGCGGATGGGAGCATGAATCGTCCGCTCACCATGGAAGGCTGGCCACGCCACCATGACCTGGGCGAGATACAGCTCGTCAAGGGTTGTTGAGACGAAATCAAGGCACGTGATGGAACTCAGGGACGAGGAGAACACAAAATTCCGGGAATTCTCATAGAAAAAAAGAGAGGTGGTGCCGTGATGGTCTCGAGCCAGGAAAAGCCGCTGCTCGTCAGGGTGCCACGCGGCGAAGGACCAATCACCGAAAATCCTGGAAACGCAGTCGCTCCCCCACCGGCGATAGGCATGGTAAAGGACCATGCTGTCCGAAAGATCTTTCTGCTGTGCTTCGAGACCGAGAAGGCCGCAGATTTCTTTACGGTTATCGACTCGACACGCAGCAGTGAACCAAATCCCGTCGGCTGTGTAGGGCATCCGTTCCAGAATGTCTTCCGGTACCGTTTGCAAACTGGCATGTCCGATACCAATAGCCTCATTAGAACAAACGTTTATACCGTGAGGCCCCCACTTTGCCATGGCATCGCGCATAGTCCTCACTACGCGGGAAGACAAAGGAGTATCGTTTCGCCTCAGTACCCCGAATATGCCGCTCACGAAAATCCTGTAAAAGAAAATATTTGTTTAAATTAAAAAAGTCATGCAGATGACTTGCTATCCGCATGACTTTTAAGAAGCAGTAGATTGAAAGATCGCAGTTACTGCAACTTTCATCAACAGATTAGATTACTGGCTTCCGGTAGAGGCTCCGTCTATCAGAGCT
>MHXM01000071.1:0-1665 GCA_001825565.1 Desulfuromonadaceae bacterium GWC2_58_13 | reverse complement strand
GGAGCTGTCCACGCCACTTTGCCTTCAGGATTTTCAAGTTGTTTCCTTTTTGTCGACTCCATCATTACCTCCTGTTCGGGTCATTGGAAAACGTAGGTATACTAATCTAGAATGTCTGAAGTTTCAAGGATTTTCCACTATCAAACAGGCATGCCACACGAAAGACCTTGAAAATAACAGCCTTTCGTGTGGCAGTTCCGTCATTTAACAACTTTATCAGTATTTACCCCACCTGCTATGGTTATCGTCCTTGTCGCCCCAGTGGTGGTTAGAAGGATGTGCAGTGTGGATGTTGAGGGTCTGTACACTGCTACATCAACCTTGCCGTCGCCATCGTAGTCGGCAGGAACCGGGCTGTCGCCCGTGGTGCCTAAAGTGGCAGTCAGCGTATTGCCGTTGGAACTCAGTTTCTTCGTCCAGACCCCGGTATTCGGATTCCAGATGGCTTTGTCCGATTTCCCATCACCGTCATAATCGGCAGGAACGGGCTTATCCTGGGCACTGCCGCCGGCATTTGCCCCACCAAACTTGATGATCGGAAGATCCTGTGTTCCTGTCGCGGAGTTGTAAATCAACCAGGCACCGGTGCTTGGCCTCCACACAGCAATGTCAGATTTCCCATCCCCATCGAAATCGGTGGGAATCGGTATATCGGAGACTATCCCGCCCCATCTCCTGGTCGTTGTTGTGTTGTCTGAGCTGTTGATAATCTTCCATGTCTGGTTAGACGGAGAATAAAATGCTTTGTCAGTCTTTGCATCCCCGTCGTAATCCGACGGCACCGGGATATCCTGGGCAGTCCCCCCGGCAGATGCACCCCCAAATCTTACGATCGGCAAATCCTGGGTGTTAGTAGAACTGAACAGGATGAGCCAGGCACCTGTTGTGGGTCGCCAAACAGCCCAATCGGCCTTACTATCACCATCGAAATCCCCGACGAGAGGAATGTCGCTATTCACCCCGCCCCATCTTTTGGAGATCTGTGCGCCGGTGCTGCTGTTGACGGCATAGAAGGTGTAGTTGGAAGGACGCCAAACGGCAAAATCTGTTTCTCCGTCGTTCTCAAGATCAAACTTGATTGGCGTGCGCATAATCATTGCCCGCATCATGTCATTCTCTTCATGACTGAGAATATGGCAGTGCCAAACATACTCGTGTCCAAAGTTCTTCATGACATTGGTGGTCGGGGTGGCAAGGTTGCCGCCAGTTGTCGGGTCCACATTGGAGAAACCCATGTCTGATCCGAGTGGGGCCTCCGGATTCAGCGGACGTACGCTGTTGGGCAGGCCGAACGGCACTGGCGGCCTAATCGGCCGCAACGCGACGATGGTATCCTCAAGCGGAGCCACCCTGACGGTATCCTTCCATCCCAGCTCATTGTCGTCGGGAACGCGGATAAAGCCGTCCCAGCCGACGCGGTTCAGCACCTGCACGTCGAAGAGGTGGAAGTGGATCGGGTGCACGTCGACGCCGTTGTGTGTTATGCGCCAGATCTGTGTTTCACCAGGGCGAACGATTTCAGTGGACGGATCCACGTAGTTCTGGAGGATGAAGTTTGCCACGGCTGCGTTGGTGAACGGCACTTCGAGACCGAGCTTGGCGCTCATGCGGCCGTAGTCGTCGAATGTCTCGCCCATTTCGTCCTGGATGGCTTTCGGTTTCATC
>MHXM01000070.1:2192-4860 GCA_001825565.1 Desulfuromonadaceae bacterium GWC2_58_13 | reverse complement strand
AAATCCTCGTCGCCCACCACGTGCAACAGCGTATCCTTACGGCCCATCTGAAAAAACAGGGAATAGCCGGCCGCGGCGACCAACGGTCGTAGATAATCGGCAAGGTCTTCTCCCCGGTCATCCAGCACATGCACCACCACCCGCACCCGTCCCTCATCGTCGACCGCCACATCCACCTGGGGAATCCGCTCTGGGCGGGGCGAATCCGGGAGCCAGGCGCGAAATCGAACCAGCGCCTCATTGATAGCCCCGGCGGCAATCGGGCAGTGCTGGACATCGATCACGTAATGGCTACCGCGCCGGTAGAATCCCATGACAAATCCAGTATCCGTCTGCCGACACTTGAACTGAACCCGACTGCGGTAACTCCATTCATCGGGCGCCAGGGCCAGGGGGAGGATTTTTCCCGCAGGGAGCGCACATTGTCGCATCAGGGTGTCACGAAAGATCCGCTCCTTCCACAGCCCCTGTTCCCGATAGGGCAGGTGCTGCCATTGGCAGCCCCCGCAACGGCCGAATACCGGGCAATGCGGCTGACATCTCCGGCCCGACGCCTCAACCAGTTCGGTCAGTTCGGCTTCGGCGTAGCGTTTTTTCGCGCTTACCACCCGGCAACGCAACAGGTCACCGGGAGCCGAATAAGGAACGAATACCGTCTTCCCTTCATGCCGGCCGACACCGTTGCCGCCGTAAGCCAAGCTGTCGATCCGCAGCAAATCGATCATTTCACCAACCGGAAGGGGCGAACCTTCTTCAAACGTTCGGCCAGTTCGATGGCGACAAAACGGGAAGGAAACAGCTGGCTCTGCAGGTAGGGAAAACTACTCTTGACAAAGGACTCAATCATCTCGTTGCGGACCATTTCCAGATCGCCTCCAGCGACCCCCATCCGCTCCAAATGGCGAACCCAGAGGATTTCGTCGCCAAGTCGGCTGCGCACGCGGGCAGCTTCGGCGCAAGGGTCGGCCGCGGCGACAAACAGCTGCGGAGTGACGGCGATCCGACAGCGGATTTCGATCCGCAAACGATGATAATCGCCGAAATAGCGATTCGAACCGTCGATAAAATCGACGCGAACGCCGTTGGCGAGATGATCGGTCCGCAGGATATGATCCATGATAGTTCCTGATGGTGTTATTGCCGGCTATTCGCCTGGCAGTTTTTTTCTGCGCTCGGAATTGACCCAGTCGATGCTTCGGAACATGCCATGCAGAATGCGAACCTCCCGGTCGTTGAGCCCGGAACGTCCCAAAATACGCCGAAAGCTGCGCAGGATATGCTCGGGATTCTGGGCGTCGAGAAACTCGATGTCGACCAGGGTCCTTTTCATGTGGGAATACATCCCTTCGAGCACACTACCGCTGGCGAGTTTCTTTCGCCCATGGCTTTTGCCACGCAGTTCGCCGAGGGTTTTAGCCGTCTCGTACAGGCAGAGTGAAACCGCTTGAGCCAGGTTCATCGAAGGCAACTCGTCGCTGGTCGGGATGGTGATGAAACGCTGGCAGAGATCAAGTTCAGCGGTCAGCAACCCCTTGTCTTCCCGGCCAAAGACCAGGGCCACCCGGCCCTTTTCAGTCAGGGGAAGGAGATATCGGGCCGCTTCGTCGGGATGAAAAAATTCTTCCCGGTATTTGCCGAACCGGCGAGTGGTGCCAAGCGCCAGCTGGCAGTCGGCCAAGGCCGCGGCCAGGTCGGGAAAAATCCTGGCCCGATCGAGCAGGGAACCGGCCTTGACCGCCATCCAGCGGGCTTCTTCGGCACGGTGGTCCGCGGTCGGGTTGACCAGCCGCAGGTCGGAAAAACCAAAATTCATCATGGCCCGACAGACCGAGCCGATATTGAGCGGCCCCTGCGGCTCGACCAGGACGACCGCGATATTTTGCAAAGACAAATTGTCGGGGGGTGGGGTCATCCCAAATCTCCCAGGGCAAACTGGATCATGGCCGCGCCCAAAATGGCGGCCGTTTCGGTACGTAGAATCCGGCCGCCGAGTGATACCGGGAGCACGCCCGCCGCTTGCGCACGCGCCGCTTCATCGGCCTCGAAGCCCCCCTCGGGGCCAACCAGCAGCGCCACTCGACCAGGATTCTGCCGGTCCATGGCTTCCTTAAGAGACCAATAGGTCTCTCCCTCATAAAGCATCAAACGCAGATCGGCAGCGGCGACCTCCTGGAGCATTTCTTCCCAACCAAGAACCGGGGCCAGCGCAGGAATCATCCCCCGCCGGCACTGCTTGGCAGCCCTCAGCAAAACGTCAGGCCAGCGGTGGGACTTCTTCTGCCCGGCGTCGCGTTCCTCCAGGGTGACCGAACGCCGGGAGACATAGGGAACAATCCGGTTGACGCCAACCTCGGTCAGTTTCTGCAAAACCAGCTCAAAGCGTTCTTTTTCTGGAAGCGCCTGATAAACCACAATCTCAAGGGGACTTTCCGGAGCGAGGGTAAACCGCTCAAACGGCACAACCACCGCCTGCCGCGACCCCAGGGTTGCAAGACGAGCGCGATAAAAGATAGGACCGTCGCCAACCAGGGTGAAAACTTCGCCGATTCGAGGCTCCCAGCAAGCAAGCGCCGTCACGCCTTCAAGGGAAAGCGACAGTTCGCGCTCGAGCTCCACCGTTCCGGACACGCGAATAATACTGGCGCGACCACCCCGGTTAACGCATGGT
>MHXM01000070.1:0-2179 GCA_001825565.1 Desulfuromonadaceae bacterium GWC2_58_13 | reverse complement strand
GCCTCCCGGTACCTGGCAAAACGGAGGCGGGCCGCAGAGGCCAGCTCGTCATCGTAAACCTCGGCAAAATCAATGACCTGCTCGAACTGGCGGATGAACTCCAGCGAGCAGGGACGTCCCATGATCAGCACCCGGGCACCGTTCGGATTGCGCTCATCGGTGCCGATCACCACCGACTCCTCAAAACAATCGACCGCACCATTATCACAGGCATGGGGGATAAACGACCCTTTTTGCCAGGTCCACATGAAACGGTCGAGAGTAACCGCCTGATTGTCATCCGTGACGATAATCAATACCCGTCGTCCACCCGCGAAGAACTCCTCGGCCAACTCGCAGAGATGCAGGGCCTTCTCGGGTTTTTTCAACTTGATGAATTCGACCTTGGTCATTGGAAAATACCTGGGTTGCCGTAAAAAATCCGAATCATCAACCACCGGAGGACAACAAAAAGGCCTTATTTATTTAAGGCCTTTTCATGCGCCCGGTTGTCCGCAACACCACCTGCGCACTGACGGTTGTATTTTATCAGGCCGCCTGGCTGGCGACCTCGCGAGCGAAGGCGGCGCCACGTTCGATGGCCTCGACGTTCATCGGGATAAGCCGGTGGTTGCGCTCGGGAAGCACATTCTTCAGGGCGCTTTTCAGACTTTCCCGAGATACGGCGCCAGAAAGTTCGGCATAGGCGCCAATAGTAATCATATTCAGCAAACGGGCATCCCCGAGTTCAAGGGCCAGTTCGTTAACCGGGATGCGCACCACCCGCAGGTCATTTCGGCTGGCGCCGGCATCCTCGATCAGCGAACTGTTGACGATGCATAAACCGCCGGGACGCACCCGGCTGAAATATTTTTCCATGGACAGGGGATTGAGAATCAAGACCGCTCCGGGATTACCGATGACCGGGGAACCAACCTCCTCATCGGAAACCACCACCGTGCAGGTCGCCGCCCCGCCGCGTTTTTCCACCCCGTAAGCTGGAAAATACGAGACATTGCGACCCTCTATCATCCCGGCGTACGCCAGCAGGTTACCGATCAGCAGAATCCCCTGGCCACCGAAGCCGGCCATGAATACGTCATAGTTCATTATCATTCTCCATAAACCGCGGACGGCTCAAGCCCCGGTGGAATCCTTGAAAATCCCGAGAGAAAAATACGGAATCAATTCGTTTTCGACTCGGGCGTTGGCCTTAAGGGGATCCATGCCCCAGTTGGTTGGACAGGCGGAAAGGACCTCGACAAACGAAAAGCCCTGCCCGTTGACCTGCACCTCGAAAGCCTTCTTGACCACCCGGGCCGCCTGCAGAATGTTCTTTGGCGAATTGACCGCCACTCGGGCCGAATAGGACACACCTTCAAGATGACTCAGCAGTTCGGCCATGCGAATCGGGTAGCCGTCGGTGCTGACGTTGCGCCCGTAAGGAGAAGTCGAGGTTTTTTGCGCCGGCAAAGTGGTCGGTGCCATCTGGCCGCCGGTCATGCCGTAAGTGGTGTTGTTGACGAAAATCACTGTCATCCCCTCGCCCCGATTGGCGGCGTGGATGATCTCACTGGTGCCGATGGCCGCCAGATCGCCGTCCCCTTGATAAGTGAAAACGATCTTGTCCCGATGCACCCGCTTGACCCCGGTGGCCACCGCCGGCGCCCTGCCGTGGGGAGACTCGACGACATCGATATCGAAATAGCCATAAAGAAAGACACTGCAACCAACCGAAGCGACCCCGATGGTGCGATCCTGCACACCGAAAGCATCCAGCGCCTCGGCCACCAGACGATGAATGGTGCCATGCTGGCATCCGGGACAGAAATGGGTCTGGACATTTTTGAGGGACGCCGGGTGGGAAAAAACCTGTTCCATTGCCTTCAACATGATCGGTCCTCGTAATGCTTGCGGATCTGGGCTAGCAGCTCTTCCGGGGTCGGCAGTGAGCCGGCTCCCGGCGGGCGGCCATAAAAGAAAACATCGGCATCGCGAGCCACCGACAAACGAACGTCCTCGACCATCTGTCCGGTATTGAGCTCCACACAGAGTACGCGCTTGACCTTGGTCGTGGTCTCGAAAAAAACCTTTTCCGGGAACGGAAAGAGCGTGATAGGCCGCAAAAGACCGACCTTGAGACCTTCTTCGCGCGCCATCCGAATAGCGGTTTTGGCAATACGCGCCGTCGAGCCGAATG
>MHXM01000069.1:5869-5996 GCA_001825565.1 Desulfuromonadaceae bacterium GWC2_58_13 | reverse complement strand
GCTGGATTAACCTGGGCTCCACCGGGGGGCGTTTCGGAGGCCGTTTAAAATAGTTGGCGCCGCTAATGGGCACCGTAATCCCGGGTTTTTTGCCTGCTGCCGGCATCTCCGATTCGTCGATGCCGTC
>MHXM01000069.1:4694-5772 GCA_001825565.1 Desulfuromonadaceae bacterium GWC2_58_13 | reverse complement strand
TCGATGGCCAGAGTCTGATGTTCCCTGCCGGCCAGAATCGCTTTGACCATGCCGGTCAGACGGGCGCCGGGGCCGACTTCGAGAAAGGTGCGCAGGCCGGCGGCATACATGGTTTCAATTTCATGAACGAATTCAACCGGGCGGGCAATCTGCGACGCCAGCAGTTGGCGGGCTTGATTCGCCTCGTTCGGATAAAGCTCACCGGTGGTGTTGGCATAGACGGCGGTCCGAGCCGTGCTGAAGGCGATCTTCGTCAAACGATTCCCGAAGGGGCCGCTGGCGTCGGCCACCAGTTCGCTGTGAAAGGCCGCGGACACCGCCAGCTGGGTGCAACGAATCCCCCGCTGGCCCAAACGTTCGGATGCTTTGCGGATTTCGTCGCTGGCTCCAGAGAGAACGCTTTGTTCCGGCGTATTCTTGTTGGCCAGTACCAATTTGAGTTGTTCTTCTTCAAGTAGTTTCTTAACTTGATCCAGGGGTGCGGATACCGCCAGCATCGACCCTTTATCACCGTCTCCGGCCGCCATCAGTTCACCTCGCAGGCGGGAAAGATCGTGGAGGGAGGAGCGGTCAAATACTCCGCCGGCGCAAAGTGCTGTCAGTTCGCCGTAACTGTGGCCGGCAAAGGCCGAGGCACGGATTCCGAAATCGTTGACCACGCTCCAGGCGCCGAGGCTGACCGCGCCAAGGGCGGGTTGGGCGATTTCGGTGGCCCGCAGACGATCCTCGTTGTGCTTACGCCTTTCAACATCGAACACCGGGCGCGGATAGATAAAATCGGACAGGCGCTCCGAGCTGTTGGCCGAGAAGGCCAGATCGGCCTGTTCGAGGTGGTCGAGAAAAACCGGAAACTGACAGGCTAAATCCCTGAGCATGCCGGGATACTGGGCCCCCTGGCCGGGGAAGAGGACGGCAAGCTGGCCGGGAGCCGGGCCGGTGGCGAAAAAGGTGCCGTCCGGAGTGCTCCAGCTTGGCTGGCCCTGTTCTTTTTTCAGCATGGCAAGGGCGTTTTTAATCTGCCCGGCGGGATCGGTCCCCTTGGCGAACACCAATGCGATCCGGCAGGGAGCCTGGACGT
>MHXM01000069.1:245-4662 GCA_001825565.1 Desulfuromonadaceae bacterium GWC2_58_13 | reverse complement strand
CGCAGTTGCTTCCAGCTGCCTTCGGCGGGGAACTGTTTAAGGGCGGTTTCCAGCGCGGAGGGATCAGCGGCGCTAAAGGCCGCGAGCTGCACGTCGTCCTTCCAGTCGATTTGTTGTTTTTCGCTTTGGTATTCTTCGAGCACGCAGTGGAAGTTGCTGCCGCCGAAACCGAGGGCGCTGATTCCGGCCCGGCGCGGGTGGACGGCGCTGGCGATCCATGGGCGGGTTTCGGTGTTGACGTAGAAAGGAGTTTTCCCCGAGGTAACGGCGTCCTGCGGCTTGTTAACCTTGATGGTTGGCGGCAGCACCTTGTGATGCAGGGCCAGGGCCGCCTTGATCAGTCCCGCGGCGCCGGCGGAGGCCTTGGTATGACCGATCTGGGACTTGACCGAGCCGATAGCGCACGTTGGCGAATCCGTCTCGCCGAATACCTCGCGCAGGGCTTTCACTTCGACGGCGTCGCCGACTTTGGTGCCGGTGCCGTGACCCTCGATCAGGCCGATGCTGGTCGGCTCGATGGCGGCTTGCTCATAGGCTCGGCGCAGGGCTTTTTGCTGGCCGGCCGCACTCGGTTCATAGATGGCGGAGCCGCGGCCGTCGCTCGATGTGCCGATTCCCTTGACCACCGCATAGATCTTGTCGCCGTCCCGTTCGGCGTCGGTCAGCCGTTTCATCACCAGAATGCCGAGCCCTTCGCCGAGAGTGGTGCCATCGGCATCGGCGTCGAAGGGGCGGGCATGGCCGGACGGCGAGAGGGCCGGGGTCTTGCTGAAACAGGAGTACATGAAAACGTCGTTAAAGGTGTCAATGCCTCCGGTGACGACCATGTCGGCCTTGCCCGTGGCCAGTTCCAGCGCAGCCAGATTGAGGGCGCTCAGGGAACTGCCGCAGGCGGCATCGCAGACGCAGTTGGTGCCGCCAAAGTTGAAATGCTTGCTGATGCGTCCGGCGACCACGTTGCCGAGCAGCCCGGGAAAGGAATTTTCTTGCCAGGGGACGTAGGATTCGGAAATCCGCTGGATGGCGTCGTTGGCGGTGGCGTCGTCAATACCGGCTTCCTTCATGGCGGAGCGCCAGATTGGATGGCCGAGCCGGGCGCCGAGGGGAATGACCAGTTCGAGGGTGCCGGTAACGCCGAGGATGACGCTGACCCGTTCCCGGTCGAATTCCTTGCCGGGGCCGTAGCCGGCATCTTTCAGGGCCTGGCCGACGGCCACCAGGCCGAGGAGTTGGGAGGTGTCGATGGCTTCCAGGGCGTTCGGCAGGATGCCGTACTCCATGGGGTTAAAAGCGACGGGAGAAAGAAATCCGCCATGTTTCGCATAGACCCGGTCAGGCGCTTTCGGGTCTTTGTCGAAATAGTCTTCCGCCCGCCAGTGGCTTTCGGGAACCTCGGTGATGGCATCCACGCCGTTTTTAATATTGGACCAGAATTCGCTGACGTTATCGGCCTTCGGAAAAAGGCAGCCGATGCCGACGATTGCCAGAGGCGCAGTGATGGAAGAATCTTGGCGGTTCTTTTCGACACTGTCTGTTTTCAACGGAGATACTCCTTGATGGTCTCGATCTCGAGGGGGGCAAAGGAAAGAGCCTCGGCGTCGAGGCGAACCCCCTGGATGGGCAACTGGTTGGCGCGCAGCAGATAAGCCGCTCCCAGCAGCAGGTTGAGGGCAACGGTGATGACCTTGCGATTGGCCGGGACTTCGAGGAAACTTCCCCGGGTCCATTCGTTGAAAGCGCCCATGGCTGGTCCGCACCAGATTTGATAGTCGATTTTGCGGGATGTCTCGCCCTTGTTGGCCCAGACCGGCGATTGTCCGAGGTACCAGCGAAATACCAGGGCCATCTTGTGTTTGGGATTCTGGAGCGCTTTTTCAACCTGACGGGGATCCCGCACGCTGAAGTAGGCGCGGGTCTGCTCCCAGACAGACTCCAGAGTAGCGCGAAAAATGGATTTTTCCAATTTCTGCCGCTCTTCCGCGGGAATTTCGTCAATGCTCCCATGGGACCGGTACAACTCATAAAGGCGGGCCGCCCGCATGGAGAACATGGTGCCACGCTTGAGCACCTGGACGTTGACCCCCATTTCGAACATATCCGCCGACGGGGCCATGGTGATATCAGCCTGGCGGGTTTCGGCGAGCATCTGCCGTACTTCGTCGCAGGTCCCCGATTCGACGCAGGCCTGGTTGACGGTGCCGGTGACCAGATAGGCGGCGCCCATGGCGAAGGCGGCCGCCGCCGAGGCCGGGGTGGCGATGCCGCCGCCGAGGCCGACCCGCAGCTCTTGCTGGTAGCGGTACTGGGCTTGAATTTTGTCCTTCAGGGCCAGTATCGACGGGAACAGGGAAATGGCCGGACGATTGTCGGTGTGCCCGCCGGAATCCGCCTCGACGGTCACGTCCTGGGCCATGGGAACCTGGGCGGCCCATTGCGCCTGTTCGGGCGTGATGGTTCCACTGCCGACCAGCTCCCGGAGGAAACGCTCCGGCGGCGGGGCAAAAAACTTGGCGGCGATCTCCTCTCGGGAAATCTTGGCGACGATGCGATTGGGAGTAATGATTTTTCCGGAGCCATCGCGGTGGATGCCATGGATCCGGTAGCGAACCACCGGCAGGGTCAGGTCGAGAAAGGCCGAGGCTTCGATCAGGTGAATTCCACGTTTCAGATACAGTTCGACCAGCGCTTGTTCCAGGTCCGCTTCGTTGGGACTGTGGATCAGGTTAATGCCGAAGGGGAAAGGGGTGCCGGCGGACTGCAACTCGTCGATGGCCGTCATGACCTCTTCGAGCGGCATTCCGGCGGCGCCGTAAAAGCCAAGCATGCCGGCCTCGCCGAAGGCCTTGGCCATGGCGATGGAGCTGATTCCCTTGGCCATGGAGCCGCCGACATACGGGTAGCGCAGTCCATGATCGCGACAGAAATCCGGGCTGCCGAGTCGTTCGAGAGGGCAGGGGGCGACCATCCCGGTAAAGGGAAGGGTCGCGGCAGAGGCATCCGTGGGTTGACCAATCCTGATCGCCGGGGATTCGTCCTCGCTGGTAATGAAAAGGGGATGATTGATTTGAAGTAAAGCCGTTTTTACGGGCAGGCAACCGTTCGCATCAGGGCAAAAAATACCTAGAGGCCGTGGGACGCCTGCGAGTGCAAATCTGTTCAAAAGTACTCCTTGAATCGACGAAATCGGCATGCCCTGAACAATGCGATATACTATTCGTCAGCTACCGAGCAGAGATTCAGAAATTTTTATTTTAAATCACGTAATATGCCATTTCGTCTGAGAAATGGCAAAGGCTTTGTGTGATTATCCTGTAAGTTTTGGAATTGCAGGGCATTGGCAGAACATCATTCAGGTCGCGAGGAATTGGAAATGGTTCTAGCATCGAGATTGGCGGATCTTCGACGTATTTTTGAATGTGTCTGTCTGGCGCTGTTGCTTTCATCCTGCGCCTCGGCCCCACCGGCGGGCCCGGGACTTGTCGATGGAAAGCTGGCCCTCTGTCCGGCGACTCCCAACTGTGTTTGCAGCGAAGAATCCGGGACCGGGGCACCTATCGATCCGCTGTCCTTTGGCTCTTCCGATCCCGGGGTTGCCTGGGTTGCCGTGCAGGATGGGGTAAAAGCTCTCGGAGGCACCATTGAAACGGTAACCGACACCTACCTGTGGGCCACCTTCAGTTCAAGGATATTCCGTTTTGTCGACGATGTTGAACTGCGGCTGGATTCAGAGCGGGGGGTGGTCCATATTCGCTCGGCATCACGTCTTGGCTATTCTGACTTCGGGGTGAACCGGAAGCGGATTGAATCGCTCAGAAAACTATTCGCCTCGCGAATGGGTAGTCGGAACGGGGGATAAAAAAAGCGCAGCGGGAAAACTCCCACTGCGCTGGATGGCTGTCCATCGGGGTAATTCATTCGTCTTCGGATATCTTGAACACCTGTTGCACCCCCGGCCGTTGCTGCAATTCTTCGAGAGTCAGGCGATTGGTGTCGCCGATGACGCCGATGATGATCCGATTGGCCCCGGTGGACTGGTGAAAATCGAAATCCCGGTCGATCAGGTATTCCTTGACCTGCTGCAGCAGGTCTTCGGAGACGTTTTTTTTCATGACGATCAGCATTTTATAAACCTTTCGTGCGAATACGTTCGAGGCGGCGGGATTCGTCAATGACGCGTTCGAACATGCGAACAATCGCACCGTCGTCAAGCGGGCCGGGATTAGCGGCTTTCATCGCATCAAAAATGCGTTTTTCCCTGGAGGGGTCATAAACCGCCAATCCCAGTTCTTTTTTGATTTCGCCGATTTGCAGAGCCACCTCGGCACGCTCGTTGAAAATTTTGAGCAACTGTCGATCCAGGTCGTCGATCTTGATTCGAAGGTCGTCGATGGTCAAATCCTGCCTCCTCGGTGGTCTT
>MHXM01000069.1:0-184 GCA_001825565.1 Desulfuromonadaceae bacterium GWC2_58_13 | reverse complement strand
AAGGGTGTAGTGCAGACCCCGGCTTTCTTCGCGCTCCAAGGCGCAGCGGACGATCAGCTCGGCCACGGTGGCGATATTGCGCAATTCGATCAAATCCGAAGTAATAAGAAAATCCCAGTAATAGTCAGTGATTTCTTCCTGGATCATCTGAATGCGGCGCAGGGCGCGGACCAAGCGTTTGCTG
>MHXM01000068.1 GCA_001825565.1 Desulfuromonadaceae bacterium GWC2_58_13 | reverse complement strand
ATATCGGCCGGGTCGATGCCAAGGGCCGGCGTTATCTGGCCAACCAGGCCCGATTGCCTGAAATCCGGCCGTCGAGCCTCGATCTGGCCGCCGGTCAGGTGCGCATCGGCACGGCGGCCGATCTGGCGCCGGGCCAGCATGAAGCGTTGGTGGCCGCGCTGCGGGATCTGTGCCCCTGGCGCAAGGGACCGTTTTCGTTGTTCGGCATCGATATCGACAGTGAGTGGGTATCTTCCCTCAAATGGCAACGGATCGAAAACCAGATCGCGCCGCTGGCCGGTCGCCGGGTGCTAGACATCGGCTGCAGCAACGGTTATTACCTGCTGCGCATGGCCGCACAAAAGCCGCAGATCGCCCTCGGCGTCGAGCCTTACCTGACCTTTTACTTCCAGTTTCTGCTGCTGCAGCACTACGCGCGGGTTCCCGGGATCTTCGCCCTGCCGGCCACCTTCGAGGAGCTGCCGGTACTCGAAGGTTATTTCGACACGGTCTTTTCCATGGGGGTTCTGTATCACCGCCGCTCCCCCATCGATACCCTGGCGGCGATGCGCCAGGTGCTGCGTCGGGGCGGCCAGCTGGTGCTGGAAACCCTGGTGCTCGAAGGAGAGGGGGATCTCGCCCTGTGTCCGGACCGGTGTTACGCCAAGATGAACAACGTCTATTTCCTGCCCACCGTCCGCTGTCTGGAAAACTGGCTGCGGCGCGCCGGATTCACCCGGGTACGTTGCCTCGACATCACCTTGACCACTGCGCTGGAACAGCGGAAAACCGAGTGGATCCAGACCGAGTCGCTGGCCGATTTTCTCGATCCGGCCGATCCCAGCCGGACCATCGAGGGGTATCCGGCCCCGGTTCGCGCCATGCTCGTTGCCGAGGCGAAATGAGTTCCCCCGCCGATTTCCGCGTTGAAAAATCCACCCATCTGATTGAAAAATAGTCGCTTTTACATTTTTTCATGAATGGCGCCCACGGGCTGTCGAAGGTTTTCCGGGGGCCGGTTTCAGGGCATTATGTTGTTGAATTTTCGCCCTTTTTTTTATACAATCCAAGATTAAATTCTTGATTTTCAAAGGGTGTTTTTCCGGGAGGATTGTCATGATGCGTCTGCTGCTGGCTCTTCTGCTCTGCTTTTTGTTGACTCCCTGCTTGTACGCTTCTTCGGGGGCCGGCGGCGACATTTCCGTCGATGCCGAAGGCTACGGCGCCTCGAAAGACGATGCGCAGTTGCAGGCCAAACGGGAAGCCATCGAAAAGGGGATCGGCACCGTTTTGATCTCCCAGACCGAAGTCAATAATTTCATGCTGCAGAAAGACCTGGTGATCACCCAGTCCTTCGGCGCGGTCCGGCGCTTCAGCGTGAAAGAGGAAGAACAGTTGGCGGACGGGACCTGGCGCGTCAGGATCGAGGCGGTGGTGTCCCTCGACAGCATCCGCGCCGACCTGGTTGCCCTGAAAATACTCCTTGAATCGATGGATAAGCCGCGCATGATGGTGCTGATTCAGGAAGAGGACGGCAACTACGCCGAAAGCGCGGTCGTCGATTACCTGCGGGGCAAAGGGTTTGACCTGGTCGATCCGGCGCAAACCGCGGCGCTTATGCAGAAAAGCGACCAATTGATCGAGCAGGCCACCCAGGGGGACCCGGTGGCGGCGGCCAAGATTGGGGCGGCCAACGGCGCCGAGTACGTATTGGTGGGCAAGGTTGGCAAAAGCCAGGCGGAAAATCCTTTGCTCAAAAGCTCGGGGATGATTTCCGGCCAGGCCAGCCTGACCGCGAAAGTCGTCAACTGTTCCAATGCCCGGATTATCGCCTCCAAGTCGGCCAATGGCGCGGCGGTCCATATTTCCCCGGACGTGGCCCGTTCCAAGGCGGCCGAAAAGGCTGGCCAGAAACTGATGGACGACAAACTGTTCGAAGAAATTCTGGCCTCGTTTCAGGACACGGTGAATAACGGGGCCACCGTGGAGGTGACCATTCGCAACGTGATTGACTACCAGGCACAGAAGAGCGCCAACCGCCTGCTTGAGGAAACCTCGGGGGTGACTTCCGTCAGCCGCCGCGGATTTTTCGGCGGCGAGGCCATCTACACGGTGGTTTTCAGGGGACAGGTCGATACGTTCTGCGATGCTGTCGACGGCAAGCAGGTTGCCGGAAAAAAACTTTCGGTGACGTCGGTTGCCGGGAGCAATGTCGTCATGCAACTGCAATAGCCCATTCAATTGACATTCCGTTCCCGACGATGGTCGGGAAAACCGGGGAGGCTGGCGTGATATGAAGAAATTTTCGGGGTTGCTGGTGCTGCTGGCCATTTGCATGCTATGGCCGGGTTCGGCTTCGGCGGAGTTCACCAAGACCAAGATCGCCGTGCTCGATTTCCAGATGCAGGGAGAAGATTTCGGCAACGACGACATGGGCAGTATCGTTGCCGAATGGTTCATCACGGCCATGGTCAAGGAAGGCCGCTTCGATGTCATCGAACGCCGGTTGCTGTCAAAAATTCTCAACGAGCAGCAGTTGGCCATGAGCGGCGTCATTGACGAGACCAGCGCCACCCAGATCGGCAAGCTGCTCGGAGTCAAGGTTATCATCTCCGGGTCGGTGATGAAGGTCCGGGATATCCTTGAGGTCAACGCCCGCATCATCGATGTTGAAAATGCCTCGATCATTGCCGCCGAAAGTGTCAGAAGTTCGACCGCCGGCCGGTTGCAGGACCTGATTGTCGAAATGTCGGGGAAAATCATCAAGAACTTCCCGCTGGAAGGCTATGTGGTCAACCGCAACGAGCAGATGGTGACCATCGACCTGGGGAGTCGGGCCGGAGTCAAGGCGGGGATGGAATTTGTCGTTTACCGCGAAGGCGATGTCATCAAGCACCCGAAAACCGGCGAGGTTCTCGATGTCGAACGGATCAATACCGGACGGGTGGTGATTAAAAAGGTTCTTGGCAAAATCTCCGAGGCCGAGGTGGCCACCGAGGTCAATCCCGGCGATATCCGTTATGGCCAGCTGGTGAGCAGCGTGGTCAGTGTCTCGAAACGGTTCGGCAGGCTGTTCGTCAGCACCAATCCGCAGGGAGCGCGGGTGAGAATTCTCAATATCGGTCCGTCGTACAGCTGGGGCATGGAACTTGCCCCGGGGGACTATCACCTGGAGGTATCGGCGCCCGGATATCGCAACGAATCCCAGTGGGTCGCCCTGGATGCCGGCGAGGAAAAACGCCTCACCGTGCAGCTCGGCCCGGAAGCCAGGGCCACCCCCCCGACTTACGCGGCTCCCCCGACTTACGCGGCACCTCCAACCCCGACGGCGGCTCCCGTTGCCGCGGCGCCCAGTTATGCCGCGCCGAGTCCCGCGCCTCAGGGTAACGGTAAATTTATCAACATGCTTCGTTCCAACAGCCTGAAGCAGAAAACGGATGCCGGCAAGCTGATCGTCCGCGATGGCATCAAGGATGTGGAAGTGTTGGATGCGGTCGAGGTCGAACTGCTTAAAGGATATGTCCCCAGCGGCAGCGACCGGAATGCGGTCGATGCCATGTCCTGGCTGTGCAAGGCGCTCGGCGCTTCCGGCAACAAAAAATACAAAGAAACCCTGCAGACGGTGGCCAAGAAAGCTCCCCACGGAAAACTGCAGAAATATGCCAAGCAGAGTTTGGACATGCTCCGCTAGCGTTTTGAGCTTTTGACTCTGAACTGGATTTTCGCTACAGAGGTAACGAATACACATGGAGCAACGCAGGATCGCCCTGGTAACCGGGGCCAGCAAGGGGATCGGGGCCGCCATCGCCGTGGCTTTGGCCCGCGATGGATTCGACATCTGGCTGAATTACGGCCGCGACAGCGAAGCGGCCGGCACGGTTGCCGCCGACATTGAAAAGACCGGAGCGGCCTGCCGGCTGCTCCCTTTTGACGTGGCCGACGGGGCGGCGGTGAAGGAAGCGCTGGAACCGCTGCTCGACGGACAAACCCCATACGTGTTGGTAAACAATGCCGGCTTTGCCCGCGACGCCCTGTTGCTGTGGATGACCCGGGAAGAATGGGGCGACGTGATGGCCGTTCATCTCGACGGCTTCTTCAATGTCACCAAATTAGTGGTCAACGGCATGGTCAAGAAACGTCAAGGGCGGATCATCAACATCGTCTCCACCTCGGGGCAGACCGGCATGCCCGGCCAGGTCAATTATTCGGCGGCCAAGGCCGGTCTGATCGGCGCTACCCGGTCGTTGGCGGCCGAGGTGGCCAAGCGCAACGTGCTGGTCAACGCGGTATCGCCCGGCTTCATTGAAACCGACATGCTCAAGGATCTGCCCAAAGAGCGGATTCTGCCGATGATTCCCATGGGTCGCGTCGGCACGCCAGAGGAGGTGGCGGGGGTCGTCAGTTTCCTGGCGTCCGCCAAAGCATCCTATGTAACCGGACAGGTTTTCTCGGTCAACGGCGGATCCTATATGTAGTTTCTCCTCATCCCGCGGGCCGGGGACGCCATTTAGAAATCGTTTTATTTGAAGGATTTTATGTATAGGGTAGCCATTACCGGAGTGGGCATCGTTTCGTGCCTTGGCTGTAGCTGGAAAAGTGTCGGCGAGGCTCTGCGCCAGGGACGTTCCGGCATCGTGGTCGATGAAGAGCGCCTGCGGTTGGGTTTTCGCAGCCCTTTGACCGGGGCCATTCGCGATTTCGATGCCAAGCAGGTGGTGGGCAAGAAGCAGCGCAAGACCATGCCCGATTTCGCCGTTCAGGCCTATGCCGCCGCCGTCGACGCCCTGGCCATGGCCGGCCTCGGCGAAGACTCCATTTGCAACGATCAGACCGGGCTGGTGTTCGGCTGTGATTCGACCTGCATCGCCGCCATCGAGCAGGTCGAACTGCTGCGGCAGCGGGGCGAAACCAAGCTGATCGGCAGCGGCCAGGTGTTTCGCTCGATGAACTCCACGGTGACCATGAATCTCAACACCCTGCTGCGCACCCGCGGTGCTTGCTGGACTATCAGCTCCGCCTGTTCCAGCGGCGGTCACGCGGTCGGCCAGGCCGCCGACCTGATCGCCTTTGGCCGGCAGGAGCGGGTCGTTTGCGGCGGGGCCCAGGAAATCAACTGGGAATCGATGTGCAGCTTCGACGGCCTCGGCGCCTTCTCGACCCGGTTCGACCAGCCGCAGGCGGCCAGTCGTCCCTTCGACGCCCGGCGCGACGGTCTGGTGCCGAGCGGGGGCGCGGCGGCGCTGGTGCTCGAACGCTACGACCTGGCCAAGGCGCGGGGAGCCGTCATTCTCGGCGAAGTGGCCGGTTACGGTTTCTCCTCCGACGGCGACCACATTTCGGTGCCGAGCCGCGACGGCCTGCAACGGGCCATGCGCATGGCCCTGGGCAATGCCGCATTGCAGCCGCGGGATATCGACTATCTGTGCGCCCACGCCACTTCGACCCCGGCGGGGGATGCGGCCGAGGCGGAGAACATCTCGGCGGTGTTCGGGGCCGAAACGCCATGGGTTTCCTCGCTGAAATCCATGACCGGACACGAACTCTGGATGTCCGGCGCCTCCCAGGTGGTTTACTCGGTGATCATGGCCCGCGAGGGGTTCATCGCCCCCAACATCAACTTCAGCGAACCGGACGAACATTCGAAGCGTCTCAAGATCGCGGTGGCGACGGTGTCCCAGGCGCCGGAACATATTCTGTGCAATTCCGCCGGATTCGGCGGCACGAATGCCTGTCTGGTGCTGGGATTCAGTGAATGAGGTATGACTACCTGGTCATTGGGGCCGGGGCTTCCGGAATGACCTCCGCGTTGGTTCTCGCGAAACACGGTTATCGGGTCGCCCTGGTTGAGAAATATCCCTCCATCGGGCCGCTCTTGAATAGTTTTATCCGGGGCGGGCTGAGATTTGATACCGGTTTTCACTATTCCGGAGATTTCGGCAAGGGGCAAGTTCTCGACCGGTTTTTTCGCTACCTCGGGCTCTTTGATTCAGTGAGTACGGTGCCCTATAATGCCAGTGGCTACGATGTGTTTCGTTGTCGAAAGCCGGAGTTTGAATTTCGGTTTCCTTTTGGTTATGCTGCCCTTCGGGAAAAGCTGCTGGCAACGTTTCCCGGCGAGCGAAAGGCGATTGATACCTACCTGCAGGTCGTTGCGAAAATCAAGGTCGATACGGACGATTCCATTCTTGTCTTCGCGCCGCCCAGGGACTATTTGCAGGGATACGATTCGGTCAGCCTGAAAGCCTTCCTCGATAGCCTGACCGGCAATTCCCTTTTAAAGGCGTTGCTTTCCAGCCATTGCGTCCTCTACGGCGTTGCTCCCGAACATGTCCCGCTGTCCCTACATGCCCAGGTCGTCGGTTCCTATTACCTTTCGGCGCATGGCATTGCCGGTGGCGGAGAAAGCCTGGTCGCCGCTTTTAAACGGCGGTTGCAGGAGGCCGGTGTCGAGATTCTGTGCGGCCGAGGGGTACGGGAAATCCTCGCCGGCCCTGCCGGCGGGCTGGAAGGTGTTCGTTTAGAGGATGGAGAGGTGCTGGAATGCCGTGGCTGTATCTCCACGGTCCACCCGCGGACGCTGCTGCAGCTGGTGCCCCAGGGCCTGTTCCGGTCGGTTTACCGAAAACGCCTGACCGGATTGAAGGAAAGCGCCTCGGGTCTCATTCTCTATGCCGAAAGCGATACTCCGCTAGAACTATTGAACGGAGCGAATCTCTATCTTTCGGAGGGTCCCGAAGCCTTTTTCACGCCGATGGAGGGGCCCTGGTGGCGTCGGCCGCTTTTCGTTTCGGCGGCCAGACGCGTTTTGTCCGATAATCCGCCCTACGGGTTTTTTTCCATCTGCCTGACTGCTCCGGAATTTTGCGAGGAGGGGTCGTCCGGCCAGAGCTGGCACGGATCGGAAAATTACCGGGAGGCCAAGGAGCGGGCAGCCCGGATGCTGCAGGATCAGATCGAAAAACTCTGCCCCGAGTTGCGGGATAGGGTGATTTATCGGGAGCTGTCCACGCCCCAGACCCTGAAACGGTACACTCACAGCCCCTCGGGAAGCCTGTATGGGGTGGCTCATTGGGTGGGGCAGAGCAATCCGTCGACGATAACCCGCATCCCCGGCCTTTTTCTGGCAGGTCAGGCCATCGCCGGTCCCGGTCTTTTGGGGGTGATGATCTCCGCATTTCATGCCTGTGCCAATGTCATAGGTCACGAACAGCTCAAGAAGGATGTGATGAGGTGCAACTGAGACGCGTAGTGATCACGGGAATGGGGGCGGTGTCCCCATTCGGTCGAGGGACCGCTTTGCTGATGTCTGCTCTTGAAGAGGGACGAAGCGGCGTTCGACATGTCTCGGAACTCGAAGCGATGAAAGGGATGCGCACCCAGGTGGCGGCGACCGTTCCCGAGCTCGATTCCCTCCCGATCCCAAGAAAGTTCCGCCGGTCGATGTCGCCGATGTCCATTTTTGCCACCCTGGCGTGCCAGGACGCCCTTCGGCAGGCGGGTCTCGGCGCCGATGACTGCGCGACGGGGAACCTCGGAGTTTCCATCGGTTCGACGGTCGGCAGCCCCAATGCCTTTTACGCCGCGATGGAGGATTTTTTCGTCGACCGCAGTTTCGAGCGGCTGAAGTCGACCTTTTTTCTGCAGATCATGAGCCATTCCTGCGCGGCCAATGTCGCCCAGACCCTCGGAATCAATGGCCGCATCCTGGCCCCTTCGGCAGCCTGCGCCACCGGCAGCCAAGCGATCGGTTATGGGTATGAGACGATCGCCATGGGGAAGCAGCAGCAGATGCTCTGCGGCGGAGCCGACGAATTCCATCCGATGACGGCGGCGGTGTTCGACATCATCAATGCCATTTCCACGGGATACAATGACCGGCCCACCGAGACTCCCCGTCCCTTCGACCGTGATCGGGACGGACTGGTCTGCGGGGAGGGGAGCGGTGTGCTTCTGCTGGAGTCCCTCGATTCGGCCCGGCGGCGCGGCGCAGCCATTTTGGGGGAAGTGATCGGTTTCGCCACTCTGGCCGATCCGACCAACATCGCCAATCCCAATACCGAAGCGATGGAGAAATGCATGCGCAAGGCGGTGGAGGATGCCGGACTCGAACCGGATCGGATCTCCTATGTCAATGCCCATGCCACCGCCACCGAGCAGGGCGACCGGGCCGAGAGCCACGCGATCCATCGCCTGTTCGGTTCCGAAATTCCCGTCAGCAGCCTGAAGGGACATCTGGGCCATACCATGGCGGCCAGCGGAGCGCTTGAACTGGTTGCCACCGTCGAAATGTTGGCCCGAAAGAGACTCATTCCGACCCTCAACCTGAAAAATGTCGATCCCCGCTGCGCGCCGCTCAATTACGTCACGAGCGTGCGGAACGCCTGCATCGACACGGTAATTAAAAATAATTTCGCCCTGGGCGGCGTCAATTCATCGATTGTTGTTAGGAGATATCAGGATGACTGAGCAGGAAATCATTGATCGGATCAACTCTTCCCTGGCCGAAGAGTTCGAACTCGATCCCGAGGCCATGCGGCCCGAGGCTGGCATTTACGAGGAGCTGGAGCTCGATAGCCTCGATATGGTCGATATGGTCATAGTTCTGGAGAATGCCTTTGGGTTTAAAATCAGGGAAGAGCAGGCGATCCGGGAGATCCGCACCCTCGGCGATATTCACCGGTTTGTGATCGAGAAAAAGGCAGCGCTGGCCACTGCATCTTAACGGGAGATGGAAGGGATTCATCGTCAGTGAAAAGCTGCAATATCATTGCCGCCCTGGTGACCAACCTGATTGCCTACCCGCTGATGGTTCTCTGGACCCTGGCTGGAGGTCCTCTCTTTCTGGGCGCCTTGCTGATCTGCAAGGTTTTTTTGCGCTGGGAGACCGACCGGACGGTACGGTTTTTCGTCTGGCTCTATGGCCGTGGCTGGGTGATATTCATGTTCCCTTTCACCCGCTTTCGCCGCGAGGGATTCGACACCCTCGATTTCAGCCGGCCGGTGATCCTGGTGACCAACCACCTGTCGTTTTTCGACTCCTATTTCATGGGCGGGCTCCCGGCGTCCAGCAACCTGGTTTTTGTGGTGCGCGCCTGGCCTTTCCGGATGCTCTGGTATACCCTGATCATGCGCCTGGCTCGCTATCCGGATGTGGAAAGTCTCGATTGGGAAGTGACCGAGGCGCTTTGCATGAGCATCCTGAAAAAAGGTGGCACGCCGCTCTTTTTTCCCGAGGGGCACCGTAGCAGAAACGGCCGATTGCAGCGTTTTTATTCCGGCGCTTTCAAGCTTGCGACCAAGGCCGGTGTTCCGGTGGTTCCTTTGTGCATCACCGGGACCGATCGCATGCTGCCACCGGGCCGTTTCTGGTTGTGCCCAACGCAGGTTCGCATGCGGGCGCTGCCGGCCGTCGATCCCGCCGCTTTTCCCGGCCCCCTCGGACATCGCAAGATGCGTCGGCATATCCACGCGCTTATGGCCGCAACCCTCGAATCGATGAACGGCAATGCTTCGTAAACGGATACCCGGGTATGTTTTTGAACTCAACGACTGACGCGATCGATCCGGGCTTTCGCTCCGGGCAGGAAATTCTGGAGCATACGGCTGTTCTGCTCAGGAGCCACATCCGTTACCTGGCTGAACGATCCCCCTTCTACCAGCGGCTTTTTTGTGAGCAGGGGATCGATCCGGAGGCCATTCGAACCAAGGACGATCTGGCCCGGCTTCCCTTTACCACCAAGGCCGACCTGGAGCGGCACAATGAAGAATTTCTCTGCGTCGCGCCGGAGCAGATCGTCGATCTCTGCCTGACCTCGGGAACCACCGGCCATCCGGTGGCCATGCACCAGACCCGCAGCGACCTGGAACGGGTCGGCTTCAACGAGGAGATTTCCTTTCGCGCAACCGGGCTCACCGCCGCCGACCGGGTGCTGATCGCCGCTGCCATCGACCGCTGCTTCATGGCCGGGCTCGCTTATTTCATCGGTTTGGCCCGCATCGGCGCGACGGCAATTCGCGGCGGATCGAGCAGCATCGCCATGCTTGAGGAACTGACCGTTCAATACCGGCCCACGGCCATGGTCGGAGTGCCGACCCTGCTGCTGGTCCTGGCCGATCGTCTGCAGGCCCGCGGCATCGACCCTCGCGGGCTCGGAGTGCGACGGCTGGTCTGCATCGGCGAGCCGGTGCGCAGTCCCGATCTTTTCCTTTCTCCGCTCGGGCATCGCCTGCGTACGGCCTGGGGAGCGGAGGTGTTCGGCACCTATGCCAGCACCGAGATGGCGACCGCCTTTGCCGACTGCACTGCCGGCCGGGGCGGCCACGTGCATCCCGAACTGATGATCGTGGAGATCGTCGACGAAGCCGGTCGACCGCTGCCGCCGGGGGTGCCCGGCGAGGTCGTGGCGACCCCGCTGCAGGTGACCGGGATGCCGCTGCTGCGCTTTCGTACCGGCGACATCGCCGTGCTGCACAGCGATCCCTGCCCCTGCGGGCGCAACTCCTGGCGGCTCGGGCCGGTGCTCGGGCGCAAGGCGCAGATGCTCAAGGTGCGCGGCGCCACCCTCTACCCGCCGGCGATCCAGGCGGTGTTGCAGGAGATTCCGGCGATTCGCGGCCATTATATCGAGGTGTACGACGAATTCGAGCTGTCCGACCGCATCCGGGTGGTGGTTGGTTGCAGCGATCCGGCCCTGGACGCCCTGGAGATCGCCGAGCGGATCGCCGCCCGCACCCGGGTCAAGCCGGAAGTGATCGTGGTCGCCCCCGAAGAGGTGACCCGCCGCACCCTGCGCGAAGACAAGCGCAAGCCGGTCACTTTTTTCGATTACCGCAGCAAACGGTCCGGCTGAATATTGCATCGGTGATTAATCCGTAGGGGCAGCCCCCCGTGGCTGCCCGGCCCCATTTTCGTCCGGCATTGGGCAGGCACAGGGGCCTGCCCCTACGATTCGATTTTCAGGAAGGAAGCACCATGTCCCAGCGTCCCACCGTCGTATTGACCGGTAACGATCTTACCGTTGAAGATATCGTCGCCATCGGCATCGGCGACAAGCAGGTCGCCATCGATGCCGCCGCCCTGGAGCGTTGCCGGGCCAGCCGCATCTTTCTCGAAGAAGAGGTGGCCGCCAAGCGCGTTATCTACGGGGTCAACACCTCGTTCGGGCCGATGTGCAACAAGATCATCAGCGATAACGAGATCGAGGCCCTGCAGGTCAACCTGATCCGCAGCCACGCCGCCGGCCTCGGCGAGCCGATCAAGGACTACATCGCCATCGCCATGCTGGCGGTGCGCCTCAACACCCTGGCCAAGGGATATAGCGGGGTCCGCCTCGAACTCCTTGATTTCATGGCGCGGATGATCAACCGCCGGGTCGCCCCTTACGTTCCCGAGTGCGGCAGCGTCGGGGCCTCCGGCGACCTGATCCACCTGGCCCACCTGGCCCTGGCGGTCATCGGCGAGGGGCAGGTCTTCTATGACGGGCGATTGCGCGATGCGGCCGAAGTCTACGCCGAACTCGATATAATTCCGATGCGGCTCGCCTTCAAAGAGGGGATCGCCCTGATGAACGGCACCAGCGCCATGACCGCGCTGGCCGCCTTCGCCCTGTTCGGGGCGAAAAAACTGCTCAACATCGCCTGCGTCACCGGCGCCTTTTCGCTGGAAATCTTTGGCGGCATCGACGACGCTTTCGACGAGGACCTGCACCGGGTCAAGCCGCATCCCGGCCAGCTGATGGTGGCCGAGACCATCCGCCACCTCTACCGGGGCTCGCGCAACATCACCCTGCGCAAGGACATGCACGAGCGCATCCGGGGCCAGCAGACCGACGGTCTGGTCTTCGAAACCAGCATCAACGTGCAGGACGTCTACTCGATTCGCTGCACCCCGCAGGTGCTGGCTCCCGTCGCCGAGGCCATCGAAATGGCGAGGCGCACCGTCGAGACCGAGGCCAATTCCTCCAACGACAATCCGATCATCATCCCCGAACAGAAAAAGATCATCCATGGCGGCAACTTCCACGGCCAGAGCATCGGGTTCAACATGGACATGCTGTGCATGGCGATCGCCACCCTCTGCAACTTGTCGGAGCGTCGCATCAATAAGCTGCTCGACAAGAATCTCAATGAGGGATTGCCTGAATTCCTGATCCCCGGCACCGTCGGTTTGACCATGGGTTTCATGGGGGCTCAGTACCTGGCCACCTCGACCACCGCCGAAAATCGTCAGCTGGCCGGGCCGGTGAGCACCAACAGCATTTCCTGCAACGCCTCCAACCAGGACGTGGTCAGCATGGGAACGGTGGCGGCGCGCAAGGCTTTCCGCTCCATCAGCAACGCCAAGCATGTGGTCACCCTCGAAGTGCTGGCCCAGTTGCAGGCCTTTTCCTTCCGCAACAGCGAGCGGCTGGGGCTGGCGACCGGGCGCATCTACCGGATTCTGCGGGAACAGTTCGAGGTTTACGACAATGAACGAATTTTTCACCAGGATCTGGTGAAATTCCGCAAACTTCTCTTTTCCAGCCAGATTTTCGACGACCTGTCGGTATACTGGCGGACGGAGGGACTTTGAGATGGATCTGACCCTGCCGCTGGCGGCTGAACTGCTGATGCCGCACCGGCTACCGATGCGGATGGTGGAAACCCTGGTCGCCTATGCCGGTCAGGAAGGGGTGGTCGAGGCCCGGATGTCGGCCGATGGCTTGCTGGCCGCGGGCGACGGCCGAATGGATGAGGTCGTTCTGGCCGAGCTGCTGGCTCAGGCCTACGCCGTGGTCAAGGGCTATGGCGACTGCCTGGCCGGCAACCCGGTGCGCGAAGGGTTTCTGGTCGGGGTCAAGGAAGCGGTGTTCGAACGGCCGGTTTTTGCCGGCGACCGACTGCGAATTGCGGTGCGCACGGTGGCGACCGTCGATGGTTTCGCCGTGACTGAAGGCGAGGTGCGGCGAGGAGACGAACAGGTCGCCCACGGTTCGCTCAAACTCTGGATTCCCGAGGGGGACGCATGAAACGGCTGATGCTGCTGCTGACCCTGCTGCTGGCCTGCATGACGCCGGCCCTGGCCGAAGAAGACCCGGGGCTGGCCCTTGACCGGATTCTCGCCGAACTGGAACACTCGGCTGCCGGGATCGAGACTCTGGCCAGCGATTTCGTTCAGGAAAAGCACCTGGAGATGTTCCGGGAAACCCTGGTGTCCCGGGGGCGTTTCTATTTCGCCCGCCCGGATAAGCTGCGCTGGGAGATGACCGAACCGGTCGCCTCCGGTTTTCTGCTCAATGGCGACAGCGGCAGTCGCTGGCACGAGCGGGCCGGCGCCGCGGTTCCCTTCGACATTGCCCGGGAACCGGGGATGCAGCTGATTGCCCAGCAATTGCTGGCCTGGGCCCGGGTCGATATCGTCTGGCTGGTTCGGCAGTACCGCATGACCCTGGTGAGCGAGCAGCCGGTCACCCTCAAACTGGTACCGCTGCAAGCGGGGGCGGAACAATTCGTCGAATATCTGCAGATCGGTTTCGATGCCGAGCGGCGCTATGTCGAAACCGTCGAAGTGCATGAACCGGGCGGCGACAGCACCCGCATCAGCTTCGCTGGAACCGAACTCAACCAGCCCCTCGACCCGGCGCTGTTCTAGGGGAGCCTGATGTTGTTTGCCGCCCTCTACCGTCTGTTCGCCCCCCGCCGAGCACTGCTCTTTCTGCTGACGCTGCTGCTGCTGGGAGCAGGCTTGACCGGGTTGACCCGGCTGGAGGTGCGCGAGGACATCGAATCGATGCTTCCCGACGATACCTCCCGGGTGGCCGATGATTTCCGCCGTTTGCAACAGGCCCCTTTCGCCCGCAAAGTGCTGATCAGCCTGCATGGCAGCCAGATCACCAGCACGGCGACCCTGCTGGAGGCCGCCGATGGCCTGGCCGCGGCCCTGTCGTCCGAGTACTTCAGTCGAGCCGCGACCGGCCCGGCAATGCTCGAAAACAACCGGCTGCCGGACTGGCTGGAAACCAACCTGCCGCTGCTGCTGGGGGCCGACGATCGGCAACGTATCGCCGACGAGCTGACCCCGGAGCGGGTGCGGGGACGGCTTGAAACCGATTACCAACGGATGTTGTCGCCGGAAGGCTGGTTGCTCAAGGGAGGGATTCGCCGTGATCCGCTCGAATTGCGTAACCTGGGGCTCGATAAACTGCGTTTTGTCAACCCGATCGCCAAAACCCGGCTGCATAACGGACATTTTCTCAGTTCCGATGGACGCAGTGCGCTGATTATCGCCGATTCCTCGGTGGCGATCACCGACTCCGGCGGCGGGGCCAGGATGCTGGAGCAGTTCCGTCAGGCGGCCGACGGGGTGTTGCCGAAAGGGATTGAGGCCAGTCTGGTCAGCGGGCACGCCTATACCGTGGCCAATGCCGAGGCGATCCAGCGCGACCTGTTCGTGGTGTTGACCGCTTCGACGCTTGGACTGGCCGTCCTGTTTATGTTGTTTCTGCGCAGTTGGCGGTCGTTGTTCGTCTTTCTGGTGCCGGTGTCGGTGGTGGGACTGGCGGCGGTGGCGGTGTCCTGGTGCTACCCGGCGGTATCCGGGGTGACTCTCGGCTTCGGCGCGGTCCTGCTCGGGATCGCCGTCGATTACGGCTTGCATGTCTATTTCGTTCTGCGTCAGGGTGACGAGGAACCGGAAATAGCTCTGGGACGGATTTCCCGACCGGTCCTGTTCGGTGCCTTGACCACCCTGGCCGGGTTCGCGGTGCTGCTCACGTCCAGTCTGCCGGGGCAGCGTCAGCTGGCGATCTTTGCCATGACCGGCATCACCTCGGCCCTGTTGCTGGCGTTGATCGTGCTGCCGCATCTGGTCGTGCCCGGCTGGCGTCCGACGCCGCGGCGGTTGTACCAGAGCCTGGCGGTGGAACCCCGGCGCAAATCGGGCCTGCTGTTGTTGCTCTGGCTGGCGATTCTGGTCGGCTGCTCCTGGAAAGTCGCCGAGGTGCCGATCAATGGCGACCTGCGCAGTCTGAGTCTGATCCCGGCCGAACTGTTGGCTTCCGAACATGAATTGCAGCAGACCTGGGGCAATTTGCGGTCGCTGGCCATGGTCTTTGCCGAAGGCGGAACCTTGCAGGAGGCCCTGGCGGCCAACGACATGCTGTTCGAATTGCTGCGCCGGGAGCTGCCGGAGGCCCCGGTGGTCAGCCTGGCGCCGCTGTTGCCGGCGGCGACGACCCAGGCGAATAATCTGCGGCACTGGCGGGAATTCTGGGAGCAGCGAGGCGAGGCGACTCGCCGGTTGCTGCGGGAAGCTGGCGCCGAGCGCGGATTTGCCACGGCCGCCTTCGATCCTTTTTTCGCCGGTCTGCAGCGGCAGCCCGAGCCGGTGACGGTCGCCACCCTGCGGCAGGTCGGCCTCGGCGATCTGCTCGATGCCCTGTTGCTGGATCAGGGGGAAAAGGTGCAGCTGGTGACCCTGGTTCCCGACACCCCGGAAGTAGCCGCCCTCTTCACTGCGGACGCCGCGCTGCCGCCCGGCATTCACCTGGTATCCCAGGCCCGCTTTGGCCGGGAAGTGGGGAACGCCATCCGCGCCGACTTTATGCAATTTCTCACCCTGGCCGGAGGGGCGGTGTTGATCATGGTGTCCCTGCTGCTGCGTCGTCCGGGGAAAATCCTGCTGGCCCTGCTGCCGGTGGCGACCGGGCTGGTGGTGATGCTCGGCACCATGGGCTGGTTGGGAATGGAGTTCAATCTGTTCAACATCGTGGCCACCATTCTGGTCATCGGTCTCGGTGTCGACTACGGGATTTTCATGGTCTGCCTGGACGATCCGGGGGAGGATAAAGCCACCCGGCGGGCGGTGCTGGTGGCCGGAATGACCACCCTGGTCGGCTTCGGCGCCCTGGTTTTTGCCCAGCATCCGGCGCTTCATTCCATCGGCGCCACGGTATTGCTGGGAATCGGCGGGGCGGTGCCGACGGCGCTGCTGGTGGTGCCGGCGCTGCGGCGGGAGCGGCGGTGAACATCCGGAAGGGATGGTTTGTGCTGCTGGCGCTGCTGCTGAGCGGCTGCGCCAGCATTCCGTTCGAGAAACCGCGGCGGACGGCGACCCGCGAGCTGGCGGCGGAAGCGTTGCTCGCGCCCTACTGGCTCGGCGATCCGGTCGTTTACCGCATTCGTCACTCAGGGCTGTTTCGGCTGCGCGGGATGAAGCTCCCCATCGAGGGATTCATGGAACTCGACGCCAACCACCGCAAGGCCCGGCTGGTGGCCCTCGAAGGCATGGGACTGAAGCTGTTCGACCTGACCGTCACCGCCGAAACGGTCGAAGTGAACCACTTGATTTCCGACCTGCGCCGGCATCCAGGATTGCCCAAGGCGGTGGCCGACAGCGTGCGGCGAATCTTTTTTCAACCCCAGCCCTCGCCGGCGGATCGGCTGGAGATCGGGTCGCGAGAGTACCGGTTGCAGCGCGGCGGCGCCGACGAGACGCGCTTCGTCTTCGGCGGCGAACCACCGTTGTTACTGGAAAAGCGCGGCGTCGGCCCGTCCGAGGACTGGTGGGTTGGCTATTACCAGTACCGGGAACAGATCGGGCGTCAGATACCGGAGGGGATTTTTCTTCAAGACCGGCGGGCCGGATATACCCTGACTCTCTGGCTGGAAAGCGTGAGCTGCATTGAACAGTAAATTGAAAAAGGCCATTGGGGCGGCCATGGTCGGTGGATTGGAAACCGACGGGGAGGGAAACACTACCGGAGTCTTTCGTTTTGGCGCCGATTTTCCCGGATTTGCCGGACATTTTCCCGGCTATCCGGTGCTGCCGGCCGTCGTGCAGGTGCTGACCGCCCAGGTGCTGGTCGAGCAGCTGCGCGGACGGACGCTGATCATGCGGCGGCTGGAGCGGGCCAAGTTTCTCAAGCAGGTGCGCCCCGGGCAGACCTTGCGGGTGAGCTGCCGGGAACGCCGGAAGGGAGTCTGGGATGCCCGCCTGGAGTCGGACGGCGATCCGGCGGCAGCCTTCTGGATGACCCTGTTCGAGGAGGGCGAAGGATGAGAAAAACCTATTTCCCGACCCGTTCGGGCGATCCGGCGCCGCTACGGGTCACCGTCGAGCGGGTGGTTCGGTTCGAGGAGGTCGATCCCCTGGGGATCGTCTGGCACGGCCGCTACCCGAGCTACTTCGAGGATGCCCGGGTCGCTCTTGGAGAAAAATACGGCATCGGCTATCTGGATATCTATAACCAGGGGATGCTGGCGCCGGTGAAGCAGATGCACTTCGACTACCATCGGCCGCTACGGTTCAGCGAGCCTTTCACCATCGAGGGGATTCTCCACTGGTCCGAGGCGGCGCGCCTCAACCACGAGTTCATTATCCGCGACCGGGACGGCCAGCTGGCCACTACGGGCTACACGGTACAGATGCTGATGGATACCAAGGAAAACGTGCTGCTCCTTCATCCCCCCTTCATGCAGCGGTTTCTCAATCGCTGGCGGGCCGGGGAGCTGGCATGAAGCGGGTTTGCATCGTCGATGCGGCGCTGGTGACCGCTTTCGGCGACGGTCTGGCTCCCCTGTGGGATGGCCTGTTGGCCGGCCGCGGCGCCATTGCCCCGCTGATTCGCTTTGCCGCGGATCGTTATCAGAGCGCCCTGGCCGCTTGCGTGCCGGATCTGATCGCCATCCCCGGGGAGTCGCTGCTCGTTCCCCTGCTGGAACGGCTGCTGGCGCAACTGGGACCGGTTCCCGCCGACTGCAAGGTGTTGACCGCGACCACCAAGGGCGGCATCGATATCCTGGAAAAACTGCGTCGAGGCCAGCCGTGCCGGTCGCGGGCGATGCTTCCGGGCGACTTGCCGGGTCGGGTCGCCGCCCGGTTGGGACTGGCGGATGACGGACTCAATATCAACGCGGCCTGTGCTTCCTCAACCCTGGCGGTTGCCCGCGCGGCGGCGCGGATCGCCGCCGGCCAGACCGAGGCCGTGCTGGTGGTCGGCATCGATTTGGTCAGCGAATTCGTCGTTTCCGGTTTTTCCTCGTTGCAGGCGCTCTCGGTGGAACCGAGTCGTCCCTTCGATGTGCGGCGCAGCGGACTCAGTCTTGGCGAGGGCGGAGCCGTCCTGTTGCTGATGAGCGAGGAACGGGCGCAACGCGACGGCCGGGAGATGCTCGGCAGGGTGCTCGGCTGGGGGAGCGCCAACGACGCCAACCACATCACCGCCCCGGCTAGAGACGGTTGCGGTCTGATCGACGCCATCGGCCGGGCGCTGGGCAGGGCCGGACTTTCGGCGGAAGCCATCGGCGCGGTCAGCGCTCACGGCACCGGCACCCTCTACAACGACGCCATGGAACTGACCGCTTTCGGGCGGATTTTCGGCGACCGCCGGCTGCCGGTCAATTCGGTCAAGGGCGCATTGGGTCATACTTTGGGGGCGGCCGGCGCCATCGAGGTGGTGCTCGGCTTGCGGAGTCTCGCCCAGCAGCTGCTGCCGCCGACGGTCGGGCTGGTGGAACCTGAAGCGGCGGGACGCGGGCTGGTCGCGGCGGTCCCGCAAGGTTTTGCCGGAGATTATTTATTGTCGACCAATTCGGGGTTCGGCGGAGTCAACGCGGCCCTCATCCTCGGGAGGACCGCATGCTGAGCGCTCGAATCAACGGCATTGGCTGGGTCACCGTCGCTGGTTGCGGCCAGGGGCGGCTCCGTCAGGATTTCGTCCTGGGCGCCGGCGAGCTGCCGCAGCTTTCGCGGGCCGATGTCTTCGCCCAACCCGACCGTCGCTTCGGCCGCATGGACCCCTTCTCCCGACTCGGCCTGGCGGGGATCGCCTTCGCCCTCCGCGACGCCGGGCTGGAAGTCTGGCAGCAGAAACGTGCGGTCGGCCTGATCGCCGCCACCGCCTACGGCTGCCTCGGCACCGACTGCGACTATTTCGACACCGTCATCCCCGGAGGGGGAGCGCTGGCCAGTCCGCAGCTCTTCGCCTACACCCTTTCCAACACCTTTCTCGGCGAGGCGGCAATCCGCTTCGGCCTCACCGGCGGCGGAATGGTGGTGAGCACCGCCTCCGCGCCCGGCCTGGCCCCGCTGGGGTTGGCTCTGGAGAGTTTGAGTTGGGGGGAGGAAGAGTGCCTGGTGGCCGGGATCTGCGACCTCAATCCGCCGGCGGGCGTGCCCGAGGTTCCCGGCGTGCCGCCGGGGGCGGTCTTTCTGGTGCTGGAGCGGGCGGACCGGGAAAACGTTTCGAGCTACGGCGAGTTGCAGAAAGCTTCCGGTGGCGGTTACTTTTTGGACGGGTCGCCGGTGGGGGATGTGGCTGAGCTGGTGGCGCGCTGTTTGCTTACGAAAAATAGGGATTAATCCGCTTGGGATTTTCTATGCCGGCGCCCTCCTGTTTCAGGCGGTCGGGGAGTGGTAATGCTTTTTAAAACCGTCGGGACTCGCCCCGACAGGCGACCTACTTTTTGCTAAACGACAAAAAGTAGGCAAAAAGCGTTTTCCACTGCGTGGGGCATGACTGTCGCATAGCGCAGCGCTGCGATCACCCGCGATGGCAATGAATCCGGCAACGCTTCGCGGCATCTCCACGTGAGCAAGCGCGCGCCGAAGCTTCACCCGCGGTGCCGTTGACCTCCTTCGGTGCAATCGCTTGTTGAAGAAAAAAACTGTGCCCGACCCGTTTTTTCCAGAAGCACCGCCGGTGTCGGGCCGGGATCCGACATTTCATGTTTTTAGATAGGGTACCGAGATGACTCTGAATACCGACCATTACGCTCGCTGCATCGAAACTCTCGAATCGTCGTTGACTTTGCTGAATGGCGCCGCTCCCGAAAGCATCGAGTTTGAAATTTTTCGCAATGCCGTGGTCAAGGGATTCGAGCTGACTCTGGAAACCGCCGGCAAACTGTTGCGCAAAGCGTTAAAAGCCTATACGGGGAAACCGCGCGACGTGGACCGGCTCACTTTCAAGGATCTGTTGCGCCATGCCGCCAAGCACGATCTGCTAACCGTCGCGGCCGTGGAGCGCTGGTTCAATTACCGTGACAACCGCAACAGCACGGCCCACGATTACGGTATCGGCTTCGCCGAGGAGACCCTGGCCCTGCTGCCGGGTTTCATCGCCGATGCCCGTGTCCTGGAAACCACTCTCAGGGAAAGGTTGGGGGGAGATGCTTGACCTGCGCCCCGAATGGCTGGTGACGGTTCGGCGGCTGCTCGCCGAACATGTGCCCGATGCCGAGGTTTTAGCCTTTGGTAGCCGCGTGAACGGCACTTCACATGACGGAAGCGACCTCGATCTGGTGATCCGCGATCCCGAAACCCCCGACCGGGCCAATGCCCATCTGCCCCGGTTGCGAGAAGCCTTTGCCGATAGCCGCCTGCCGATCCTGGTCGATTTGCTCGATTGGGCCCAAATTCCCGAAGCGTTTCGGGAAGAAATCCGCAAGGGCCGGGTGGAATTGGTGCAGTTGGGGAAAATAATTAACTCACCGGATTTACATTGAAAAATCTAAAATAGCTGGCACGGGGGGAGGCATGGCTGTCGGGCCGGGATCCGACGGCCCTGGTTTTTATTGCAAAAACCGCTAAGTCTTGGATTAACATAGGTGGGCAACGCCACCGTTCTCTTTCAGGGTAAACATGGGTTTTTCTAAAAAATCGGTATCACGCCGTAACCAGCATCGCAGCTGGCGCGACTATCAGGCTTCCTTGCCAAAAAGATATGCCAGGAACCCGCGACCGCGACTCTCGCGGTGCTTCGTCCTCGGCGTCCTGCTCGCCCTGAGTCTGGTCTGCGGCCTGTTCGGCTTCATCCGCAGCGACGGGGAGCAGGAAGGCCCGGTGGCGGCAGCGCCGGAAGTCCCAACGGCAACAGCGCCGGAAATCCCAACGGCGCCCGCGCCGAAGGTTGAGGGTCCGCTCGACAAGGACCAGATTCGACAACTTCTCGACGAACGGATGTTCAGCCATCTGACGGAGAAGAACCTGTCCGTGCCGGCCGGCGGCAGTATCCTCCATATCGAGACGACCATCGATCCCGATCTGCAGAACTACCTGCTCGACACCATCGACCGCAAGAACTCCCGTCATGTCGGTATTGTCGTCATGGAAGCTCTCAGCGGGCGGGTGCTGGCCCTGGCCGGCTTCGACCGGATCGATGCGGCCGGCAATCCCTGTCTGCGCAGTCAGTTCCCGGCCGCCAGCATCTTCAAGATTGTCACGGCGGCGACGGCAATCGACCAGTGCGGGTATTCCGCCGACTCGCCGATGCAATTCAGCGGATCCAAGCACACCCTGTACAAACGGCAACTGACCGAAAAAGTCGGCCGCCAGTCGACGACGATCCCCTTAAGTGAAGCCTTTGCCGATTCGGTCAATCCGGTCTTCGGCAAGCTCGGCGAATTGCGGTTGGGCAAGCCGCTGTTGGAGCAGGCCGCCATCGCCTTCGGTTTTAATCAGCCCCTCGATTTTGAAGTTTCCCTCCCCCCCAGCCACTTTCAGATCAGCGATAATCCGTACAACTGGGCGGAAGTCGCCAGCGGCTTCAACCGGCAGACCACTCTCTCTCCCCTGCATGGGGCGGCGCTGACGGCGGCGGTTCTCAATGGCGGACGCATGGTGACACAGACCATCGTCGAGTGCATTTCCGACGATCAGGGAAAGATCCTTTACCGGCGGTCTCCAACCCAGGGGTCGAGGCAGATCATGTCCGCCCGCGCCGCCACGGCGCTGGAGCAGATGATGGAGAACACCATTGCCTCCGGTACCGCCCGCAAGACCTTCCGTGGCCATCAGAAAGACAAGGTTCTGGCGGGCCTGCGGATTGGTGGCAAAACCGGGTCGATCGGCAGCTCGTCCCAGGATGTGCGTTACGATTGGTTTGTCGGCTTTGCCCGGGAGCCCCGGGGGCAAAAGCAGGTGGTGGTTGCCGTCATGGTCGGGCACGAGGAATTCATCGGCATCCGCGCCGGCGACTACGCCCGCCGGGCGATGACTCACTATTTCGCGGCCCAGGCGTCAAAGGCGGCGTCGTCGGCAGCGTCCGTTGCCCCTTCCCCCCCGGAGAGTGGCTCGACTTCCGCCCGAGCGCTCTGAGGCCGGTCTTCGCCAGTGCGACCCGCCGGTTTTCTCCATGGCGTCCCGCACTGGCGAAGACCGGCGGGGCACCATCGCGAAAACCTGCGGGTCGCGTCCCGCCAGACGCCTTACTTTTTTTCCAAGCCGATAAAAAGTAAGCAAAAAAAGGCTCCCTGCCGGGGGCATGAGGATCTCTGGCGCGGCTGGCGGCGGCCTTTGTTGCCGTCGTGCCGAGGACGACGATAGTTCTTCG
>MHXM01000067.1:7498-7613 GCA_001825565.1 Desulfuromonadaceae bacterium GWC2_58_13 | reverse complement strand
CTACTCGTGGAAACAGAAAGGTTCCTCTTCGATCAAGAAAGTGCTGCCGGCCTTCGTGGAAGGGATGAGTTACGAGGACATGGCTATCGGTAACGGCGGCGAAGCCATGGAAGCA
>MHXM01000067.1:5470-7446 GCA_001825565.1 Desulfuromonadaceae bacterium GWC2_58_13 | reverse complement strand
GTCAGGGGCTGTTGGAGTATTGCCGGCAGGATACTTTGGCTATGGTGGAGTTGTTAACGGAACTTGCAAGGAATCAAGGCCTGCCTATTCTATGACAAATAAATTACTATTGATTACTATAGGGACTATAGGGATTGACGATGCCCCCATCATCTAATGAAATTAGCAACTTTCTTGAAAAATTTCAAAAGTCCAGTAATGCGCAAAATTTACACGTCAAATTTCGTAGATTATTTATGGAATTGAAGTCAATTTTGCCAAAGGAACAAATGATCCAAATAGAACCATTGTCAGTTGAAACAACATATAACTTCCTATCCAGATTCAACTCTGCGGACAAGAAGGGAAAGGCTCAACGTGCCGAAAATCCACCCAGCCTAATCTTTTGGAATGCTTTAGGATTTAGCAAAGATGAAGTTACAAATTGTCGAATTATATCCTGGTTACTTGATCCCAAAGCAGATCATTGTCAAGAAAACAAGTTTTTCTCTTGTCTATTGCAACTGGAACAATTGAAAAGTATTTCTAATTATGCCACCCAAAATATATATGTCACCAGGGAAGAGTGGCTTAATGAAAACAACAGGGCTGACATTGTAATCCATGGAAGCAGATTTGTAATTGTAATTGAAGTTAAAATAGATGCACCAGAAAGAACCAATCAAAGAGAAGATTATCAATCAATAATGGAAATATGCTATCCATTTAAAAAGTTTGTCGGGATATATTTATGCAAAAAAAGCCAAATTAATGACTCAGGCTCTTGGTTAAACATTAGATGGGATGATGTTGTTGAAGTAATTGATGTTTTTACGTCAAAAAACAATGATAGTTCATGCAGAAGCCAGTTTGTAACCGAGCTAATAAGGCAGTATGGAAAATATATAATTAACAATATTATCAATAAATAGGAGTTTTTACATGGACGAAACATTATTGTGTTTATTTAAGGATTATGAAGTAGCAAAAGAGGTTGTTAGGCACATGGATAGATTGAACGAAACTGTCGTTAAGGCTGTAGATGAATATTTGAACGAGTCAATTGATGATGACTGGGAAAAAATGGAAAAATCCCTTTATGAAAATGGTTGTTTTAGGATAGCAAAAAGCAACTGGTTATTAGATGACAAAGAATGCTTAGCGTGTTTTTCATTTGAATCAGAAGATGATGAAGACGATTACGACTATTGGATTAACCAAATGCTTGGTTATTCAAAATATCCATTTGGAATTGTATTAAGCTTTAATGGGCTTTTAAGAAATACTAAAGCAGAAAAGTCTGTACTTATCGATTCTTGTGTTGATTTGAAGAAAATTTTAATTCAGCTCGGCTTTTCTGAATCCACATCAAGGGGTAAATCAGTATATAATTTCACCAAACCAATAATTTTTAAAAAAAATAAATTGGTAGAAGCCTTTGAAAACGAAGATGCAAAAGATGGGATGTCTATCCTACAGAGTATCATAAATGAAATAAATGACTTAGCCCCACTTGTAAACGACATAGTTGAAAAACATAAAAAGACTAAAGTTAAGGCAAAAAAATGAAAAACTTTATCTGATTACTTTGCCGTTAGAGGCTCTCCTTTGTCAACAGGAGAGCCTCTAACGTGTCCTTTCTGAAGCTCATCCCATCGCCCCTGCGAAGAATACCGCCTTGACCAAATACAACTTTAAGATGTAAAAAGTCGGTTTCCAGGTCATTTCCGGTGCCAGTCCAGTTTATAAACATCTCCACAAATTGGCAGATCAGCCACGTGGCGACCATCTCAATGTCGAACTTGGCCAGTAGATCTTCTTGCGAAGGACCAAGACTGAGAGGAGAAGCAACGAGGCAGGCACAAGGCAGGGCGAAATCCTTGCGTAGTCGGACATGAGGTCCGCCCGGTCTTCGGCCAAATCCCAGGTCAAGATCGCCTTCAGTGTGTCCTCTGGCATCACCTCTTCAATTAGGCGCTTGGCGGAAGTGAGTGATA
>MHXM01000067.1:3413-5461 GCA_001825565.1 Desulfuromonadaceae bacterium GWC2_58_13 | reverse complement strand
CGGACGAGCCGGCTTTTTATCTCTGGCGAATCCAATCGGAGGTCGCCGTATAGATTAGGAAAAATGCAGGGAGCATTCTTCACGTTGCACTAGCAGGACGTCCGAGGACGTCCGGGTCAGGCCTGGGACGTCCGGGTCATGGGACGTCCGGGTCAGGCCTGAATGATTGCAACTTAAAAAACTTCTTTCAAGAAATGATCCCCACCAAGGATGGCAGGACCGTCTTGTTTATCGTCCCAATATATTTGTCCATCCAGCACCATCCTGATTTTCAGATATTCCAACGAATCCTGCGAGCTGGGAATGGTGGCCGCGCTTTTTCACGATGTCGGCAAGATCTTCACCCTGACCCATCGAATGTGGCGGACGTTCCTGGGCGCGGCCGTCGACCATGACAAACTGACTCTGGAGGTGCTCGCCCCCCACCTGCGGCAACTCGACCGGGAGTGGCCGGAAGGAGGGCGGGAGTTGCGCTACTTGCTCACCTGGAAGATGTGCGAGAAGATTCCTAAATACGACATGGCCGACCTGGTCGCCTGCTGCGACCGGATCGGCACCGGGCTGAATCGCCGCAGCCCCCAAGCCCACGGCCGGAATCACCCTCAACTCGGCATCGCCGATCATCCCTCCCTGCGGATGTCGTGACAAGAAGGAGAACTGCTAATGGAACCCCTCGTTGTCATCTGTCTCGGTTTGGCCTTGATCGCCTGCGCGATCATTCTTCACGGCAAGATCATTGACCGACGGGAACAGAAAGAATGTCGGGCTCGGGCCTCTGCAGCGGGCCAGTCTGTGGAAGGCACCATGCTGCGGCAGTTGATCGCCGGACTGGAGGAGCTCCCGGATGACGCTTCGTTTACGCAGATCAAAGCCGCCCTCGACCGGGCGGTTTTTCAAACCGTGCCGGAGTCTGTCCGGTCGCCGCGTGCTGGAGGTTTTCGGTGACGACGCCATAGCGGCGGAATGGCTAACGACGAAAATAATGCCCCTGGGCGGACATGCGCCGCTCGACACCCTGATGCGTGTGGACGGTGAAGAAGAGGTTCTCGCTATTCTTGGCCGCATCGAACATGGGGTGTTTTCGTAACGACCTGAAAACCCCAAGTCGGATTAATCACTTGCCACGCGAAGGTGGATTTCGAACAATATTCAATCATCACACGAAGGTTCGATGTGAACCTTTCGGGCCGGATCTTGTCGATCCGTCACCTCAAAGTCCATGCCTCCGAAATCTTGCGCGGTCTGGCGGAGATCGGGACTCTTTCCGGCCATTAGATTTCCGGCTATCTCCACCTCAGTTGATATTTCAGACCAAGTGCGAAATATCGTCTTTTTTATTCATCCCCCCGCCTCGACATTCCCCTTAAAAAATCACTAAACATCTGTTTTACCGATTGTTTAACCGTTTATTGCGGCGAACTGATGTCTGGCATGTTTGGTGATAGGGTTTCATAAATAGGGTTTATCCCGATGGCGGGGTTTACGGACCCGCGAGAGTCGCCATGTCCAATCTCGTGTAGACGGCACCCAAGATGCTGATCGAGGCCGAGCGCAAAGGAAAAACCGTCGCTCAGCTCGTAGAAAAACTGGTGTGCAAGCATTGATGGTTTCTCCCGCCGTCCGGCGTGGACGGCTATCGTTCATTCGTTACTCAGCCATCGTCAGATGAGGTTTGACTCTCGCAAAAAGGAGCTTTTGGCATGGGCGCAACGATTCGGCAGAATGAAAAAGGGATCTGGGTCCTGAATATTTCCGGTGCCTTGCGCAAGGAGGAGATGGATGCCGTGCAGGAAGTCGCCCTGCAAGGGCTGGCGCCCCAGGCGCAGGCACGGGTGCTGGTTGTGGTCGCGCCGGACTTTAGCGGTTGGGTTGGAAAAGAGGTCTGGGCGGACATGTCTTTTTTTGTCGAACATGGCAACCGCATCGCCAAAATTGCCATCGTTGGCGAGCCCAAATGGGAAGATGGAATGCTGATGTTCGCGGGGGCCGGTTTTCGGCGTGCGCCGGTGAAATATTTCCCCACCGGTCAGCTTGCCGAAGCCCAGGCC
>MHXM01000067.1:190-3363 GCA_001825565.1 Desulfuromonadaceae bacterium GWC2_58_13 | reverse complement strand
CCCCATAACCATGGAGGTACCGTCATGATGGAGGCAACAGCGCTTACCCGCGAAGCGCACCGTTTGCAACAGGTCCGTGAAAACCAAGCCCCCTGGAAAAAGTGGGGACCGTACCTCTCCGAGCGGCAATGGGGGACGGTGCGGGAGGATTACAGCCCGAACGGCGACGCCTGGAATTTCTTCACCCATGAACAGTCCCGCTCCCGCGCCTACCGCTGGGGGGAGGACGGCATCGCCGGCATTTCCGACGATAAGCAGCGCCTCTGTTTCAGCCTGGCCCTGTGGAACGGCAAGGACCCCATTCTCAAGGAGCGGCTCTTCGGCCTGACCAACAGCGAAGGGAACCATGGCGAGGATGTGAAGGAGTACTATTTCTACCTCGACAGCACCCCGACCCATTCCTACATGAAGTATCTCTACAAGTACCCCCAGGCTGCTTTCCCCTATGACGATCTCGTCAGGACCAACGGCCAACGGACCCGGGAGGAGATGGAATACGAACTCCTCGACACCGGCGTTTTCAATGACGACCGCTATTTCGACGTCTTCGTCGAGTACGCCAAGGGCGATGCCGAAGACCTCCTGATCAGGATCACGGCGATCAACCGGGGACCGGAAGCGGCCGAACTGCATCTGTTGCCGACGCTCTGGTTCCGCAACGACTGGTCGGTGTGGATTGCGCCGTCCAACCGCGCGCCGGCCAAGCCGGACATCCGACAGATCGAGGCGCCCAAGGGCGCGAGGGCGGTGGCGGCAACCCATCCGCTGCTGGGGGAATTCATCCTTTCCTGCGCCGGCGAAGTGCCTCTGCTCTTCACCGAGAACGAAACCAACCACGAGCGGCTTTTCGGTCAACCGAACGAGAGCCCCTATGTCAAGGACGGCATCAACGACACTGTGGTGGACGGCCGGCAGGCGGCGGTCAACCCCGGCCGCCAGGGTACCAAGGTCGCGGCGCACTACCGGGCCGTGATCGACGCCGGCCGGACCCAGGTGATCCGGCTGCGGCTCGCCGCCAGTGGTCAATCCGCTCAAGACGAAACCTTTGGCGAGGGTTTCGACCAGCTTTTCGCCGAAAGATTGCGCGAGGCCGACGAGTTCTACCAGTCCGTCACGCCGCCTTCGGTAAGTGCGGATGCGGCCAACGTCATGCGCCAGGCCCTCGCCGGGATGCTTTGGAGCAAACAGTTCTTTTTCTTCGACGGCGACAACTGGCTGGATGAGCACAACTCCAACCCCCTCCACAGGGGCTACCAGAACGCCCGCAACTCCGAGTGGTTCCACATGCTCAACGAGGACATCATCTCCATGCCCGACAAATGGGAGTACCCCTGGTACGCGGCCTGGGATCTGGCCTTCCATTGTCTGCCGCTGGCCATCGTCGATCCCGATTTCGCCAAAGAGCAGATGCAGCTGATGCTCAAGAATGTCTATCTGCACCCCAGCGGCCAGATGCCCGCCTACGAGTGGAACTTCAGCGATGTGAACCCGCCGGTGCACGCCTTCGCCACGCTCTTTTTGCATCGCACCGAGCAGGCGCGGCGCGGCGAGACCGACCTGGATTTCCTCCGGGCGACCTTCAACAAGCTGCTCCTGAACTTTACCTGGTGGGTGAACCGCAAGGACCGTTTCGGCAAGAACGTCTTCGAGGGGGGCTTCCTCGGTCTCGACAATATCGGCGTCTTTGACCGCAGCGCCCCGCTCCCCACCGGCGGGCACCTGGAGCAGGCGGACGGCACCGCCTGGATGGCCCTCTTCAGCCAGAACATGCTGGAACTCGCCGCGGAACTCGCCGTCCACGATCCCAACTACGAGGAGATGGTCGTAAAGTTCATCGAGCACTTCTGCTACATCGCCGCGGGCATGAACCGGTCCGGTGCGGACGGCATGTGGGACGAAGAGGATGGTTTCTACTACGATCTGCTCTGTCTCCCCGACGGCAGTTCCCAGCGGCTCAAGGTCCGCTCGATGGTGGGACTGCTCCCCATGTGCGCCACCACCGTCATTGAGAAACGGCAGCGGGAGCACCTCCCGCGGGCATTGGCGCAAATGATGGAACGGATGCGCCGGATGCCCGAACTGACGGCGACCATGCACCCGACCGGCCCGGGGCATCTTGGTATGGCCGAGCGCGGTCTCATCGCCCTGGTCAACCCGGAGCGATTGCGGCGGATTCTGGAGAAGATGCTCGACGAAAACGAATTCCTCGGGCCCTGCGGCATCCGCTCCCTCTCCAAGTTCCACGAGAAGAACCCGTTTATCCTCCATGTCAACGGGGAAGAATTCCGGGTCGACTACCTGCCGGCCGAGTCGAACACCGGCATGTTCGGCGGTAACTCCAACTGGCGCGGGCCGGTCTGGATGCCGGTGAACGCCATGATCATCCGCGCCCTGCTGAACTTCTACCTCTACTACGGCGACACCTTCACCATCGACTGCCCCACCGGCTCCGGCAACCGGATGAACCTCTTCGAAGTGGCCAGGGAAATTTCCGATCGTCTGACCCGGATCTTTCTCCGCGACGAGCATGGGCGGCGGCCGGTCTACGGCGGCACCGAAAAGTTCCAGTCCGACCCGAACTGGCGCGACCACATCCTGTTCTATGAATACTTCCACGGCGACAACGGCGCCGGGCTCGGTGCCAGCCACCAGACCGGCTGGACCGGGTTGGTGGCCAAGACCATCGAGCTCTTCGGCCTGCTGGATCCCGAGACGGCCCTGGCGGTGGGGAAGCAGGCCGCCTTCGGCCGGGGAGGGAAACCATCATGAGTGCCTGGCCCGGGGATCCCATCATTTATGAGATCAACACCTGGGTTTGGCTCCGGGAGCTTGGCCCGGGGGTGTCGCTCGCCTCCGTGCCGCAGCGGGAATGGGACGCCATCGCCGCCCTCGGCTGTGACGCGGTCTGGTTCATGGGGGTCTGGGAGCGCAGCCCAACCGGGATCGCCATCGCCATGCGCAACCAAGGGCTGCTGGAAGACTTTCGCCGGGCCCTCCCCGACTTCGCCGCGGCGGATAACGTCGGCTCGCCTTACTGCGTGCGCAACTACGTCGTCGATCCCCACCTGGGGGGACCGGAGGGACTGGCCATCGCCCGCAAGGAACTCGCCAAGCGCGGCCTGCGCCTGATCCTCGATTTCGTTTCCAACCACCTGGCCCCCGACCACCCCTGG
>MHXM01000067.1:0-123 GCA_001825565.1 Desulfuromonadaceae bacterium GWC2_58_13 | reverse complement strand
TCATCGCGGCCGGGGAAGGCGTCTTCGCCTGCGGCCGGGCTCCGTTCTTTCCGGCCTGGCCCGACGTGCTCCAGCTCAATGCCTTCAGCGTAGGGCTGCGGGCAGCCGCCATCGCGACGGTCG
>MHXM01000066.1 GCA_001825565.1 Desulfuromonadaceae bacterium GWC2_58_13 | reverse complement strand
CGACCCATATCCTGGCGTTCGAGGGGGACAGCAAGGCCGTCTGGTTCGAAGGAAACTATTCCGAATACGAGGCCGATCGCAAAAAACGGATGGGGGCCGCCGCCGACCAGCCGCATCGTATCAAATACCGTCATCTGACTCGCTGATTCCGTCTTTTCCCCAAGGCCCGGGCCTAAAACCCGGGCCATTTTTTTTGGTTCACGGAGCGATTTGCGAGTCGCGGGAGGATTGTTGGTGGCTAGACATTCGAGAATATATCTATTTGGAATGTGTTATGCCGCTGGCCTGCAAAAATATTTTATTCAAATCGGAGGCGATGCGGATTTTGGCTTATTAAATGCTGTACATGTCTGAAGTCCGCCCCCTGAGAAAACGTTTACGTGTATTGCATGTGGGGCGCTTGAACGTATCTTGTAAAAAATATGATAACGGCAGGACGTCAGATGTCTCAGAATGGGAAAGAAGAATGTTTGCTGGTGCCGCCGCTGGTGCGGGAGTTCAAGCTCCCCGCCGTGCTGTGCCGCAAGGAAGAACGGTTTGCCGACCCCATGGGCCGACTGATTCTAGCCGCCAGGGCTCGCTGGCTCTTTCTGGCTTTGGTCGCGATCTATGGGATCTGTGCCGGAGCCCTTTATTCTTTCAGCAAATACGGATTTTTCCTTAGCCGCTGGCAGATCATCCTGATGATGCTGTCGGTTGCGACCATCGTTTTTTATAACCTGGTTTTCCCGCTGTTTTTTGCTCACACCAAATTTTATCGTCTGGTCAGCCTGTTTCAGATCTGGCTCGATCTGACCTTCGTCACCGTTCTGATCTATTTCAGCGGCAGCGGCTCCAGCTGGTTCTGGCCGGTTTACCTGCTGGTGACACTCGAAGCGGCGGTGCTGGTCGAGAAGAAACAATGCGTCTGGGGGCTCGGCGCTTTGGGGGCGTGCCTGTACGGAGCCCTGCTCACCGCCACCTATTTAGATGTATTTCCTCATGTTTCCATGCCGTTTGTGGACAATTCCCTGCATCATGACGGGCTCTATCTGTTTCTGATGTGGTGCTGGGTCAGTCTGCTCAACGCCTCGGCAGCGGTGATCGGCGCCTACCTGATGGCGGTGGTGCGACGGGAGAACCTGGCTGTTCGCGAAAGCGAGGAGCAATTGATCAGCTTTCTCGATTCAGCCAACGACCTCATTTTCAGTGTTAACGGCGATGGGATTTTCCTGTATGTCAATCGGGCCTGGAGGGAAACCCTGGGGTACGACCCGGATTCCGACGCGCACTTGAGAATAGAGGACATCATTTTTGACGATGACCGCGCCAGATGCACGGTGGAAATCAGGCGGGTCGTCGAAAGCAGATCGAGCCGCAATATCGAGGGTCGGCTGATTGCCCGCAATGGCCGGTTAATCGATGTGGAAGGGAATCTCACCTTCAGTTCCAAGGATGGCGCCATAAGCACCATCTGGGCCATCTGTCGCGATGTTACCTCCCGAAAAAAAGCCCAGGAACAGCTGTATCATATGGCGCACCACGATATGCTGACCAGCCTGCCCAATCGGCTGTTCTTCATCGATCGCTTGCAACAGGCCAACGCCATCGCCCGGCGCCTGAAAAAACAGGTCGCGGTTCTGTTTCTCGACCTGGATCGTTTCAAGATCATCAACGATACGCTCGGTCACTCCATTGGCGATATGCTGCTTCAGGAGATTGCCGATCGCCTGAAAACCTGTGTTCGTGAAGTCGATACGGTGGCACGCCTCGGTGGCGATGAATTCACGGTTATCCTCGGCAGCATCAATGGGGTCGAGGATGCCGAACATATCGCCGACAAGGTGTTGAAGAAGTTGGCCCAGCCGTTTTCGGTCGAGGAGCATGAACTGTTCGTGACCACCAGCATCGGCATTTGCATGTTTCCGACGGACAGCGACGATCCGGCCAGCCTGATCAAAAAGGCCGATATCGCCATGTACAGCGCCAAGGCCCAGGGGCGCAACAACTACATGTTCTATAATCCGGGCATGGATCTCAACGCCGACCGGCGCCTGATTCTCACCAATGGACTGCGGCGGGCTCTCGACCGGGAGGAATTCCGTATCCATTACCAGCCTAAGATCGATATCCTGAGCGGTAAAATCACCGCCATGGAAGCGCTGCTGCGTTGGGAACACCCGGAACTCGGATTGGTGCCCCCGGGCGATTTTATTCCGATTGCCGAGGAGACCGGGATTATCATCGCACTGGGCGAATGGGTCATGCGCCGCGCCTGCGAACAGGTTCGGCTCTGGCAGAGCGAGGGTCTGCCGGCGGTGCGGGTGGCGGTCAATCTGTCCGGCTATCAGCTGCAACACCGGGATTTTGTCCAGTCGGTGAAACGGATCCTCGATCAGGTTGGATTGCCGGGAAGCCTGCTCGAATTCGAAGTGACCGAGACGGTGATCATGCAGAACCCCGATTTTGCCGTGTCGATCCTCAATCAGCTGCGTGAGGACGGGATCCACATCTCGATTGACGATTTCGGCACCGGGTACTCGTCTCTGGCCCATCTCAAGCGGTTTTCGGTGAATACCTTGAAGATCGACAAATCCTTTGTCCGTGATGTCGAAAGCAATTCGACCGACGCCGCCATCGCCTCGGCCATCATCACCATGGGCAACAGTCTCAATCTCAAGGTCATTGCCGAGGGCGTGGAAACCGAAGGGCAACTCGCTTTTCTCAAGGATCACCGGTGCGATGAAATCCAGGGTTTTCTGTTCAGCCGGCCGCTGCCACCCGGGGAAGCCGCCGAGTTTTTACGCAATGGCGTCTGTGTCGACCATCTCAAGGTGGAAGAATAGGCATCGGCGATTAACAACACGGGTTAAAGACAAAGGGCGAACCGGATGGTTCGCCCTTTGTCTTTAACCCTATGGTGGGATCCGGCTAAACGGGGGCCGCTGCCGGCGGTACAAATATTCGCAATCCCAGTTCTTCGTCGAGACGCAGCAGTCCATTGCCGTCGCTGCCGATACGTTCCAGTTTGCGGATGATCAGGGAAAAATTGGCTTCTTCTTCGACCTGTTCGGTGACGAACCATTGCAGAAAAATCTGCGCGGCGTGGTTTTTCTCTTCCTTGGCCAGATCCATCAGGTTGTTGATACTCGCGGTGACGAAATTTTCGTGCTTCAAGCCGTATCTGAAGGCAGCCAGGGGGGCTTCGTAGCTGTTCTGGGGGGCGGGGAAAGCGCGGAAGTCGGTGCGTCCGGCCGCATCGGCAATGAAGTTGAAGAATTTCTCGCCATGGGTCATCTCTTCCAGCGCTTGAACGCGCATCCATGAGGCGATTCCCGGGAGGTCTTCGGATTCAAAATAGCCTGCAATCGCCATGTACAGGTAGGCGGAGAAAAACTCGTTTTTCATCTGTTCATTAAGGGCATCCTGAAGTTTTGCACTGAGCATGTTCGATCTCCTTGGGATGTTTTACGGGCAATAAATAACCATTTAAGTTATTTACTTTTTTATAGCACAGACCGGATCAAAGTCCAGTGGCGATCGGTTACAAAAAAAGCGGAGCCTTCAAGGCCCCGCTTCGGAATTCCGGATATTGCCTGGTTTATCTGTCGCCGTCGTCGAAGATGATCTTGCGCAAGCCGTCCAGCGCGGTGTTGCCCTGGTTGATCTCTTCGGTGAAGGGGTTGCGGTAGGTGTAGGTCACGTAGGTGCAATCGCAGTCGGAAGGCAGGAAGGCGTCCTGGATCATGAATTTTTTTCCGTCCGCCTTGCGGGTCACCTCGAGGTTGCCCGAGCTGATGTCGTTGCCGAACATGCTGTAGTTGATGTCGGGGCTGTCAAAGAAGACGATCTGCGAAACCGTAACCATGGGGATGTCAATCGCGGTGCCGTTCAGCCAGCCCTTGATGATGGGGCGGCCTTCGATTTGGAAAAAGCTGATTTCCTGGCCGTCGATGGTGACGAACTTGCCGAGCCGAGACTCGCCACCGAAGGCAAGGGCCGCCTGAAGGACAAGAAACAGGATCGGGACGGCGATGAAGCTTATCCGCGTACAGACTTTCATTGCAGAGGTCTCCTTGGTGATGGTTATATATGAAATGGATATCGACAGATGATAACAGCCCTGAACCGCTCGTGCAACCTGGCAGCAATCTAAGCCTACTTGGTAACAGTTTTTAAACTAAAAATCAACGCTTTTTCCTTGTAAAGATTGCGATTAAGGCGGGTTGGGCATACTTTAATCAACTGGCCCGAAGGTTTTGACGGACAGGGTTTTGGGCCACTTCTCCGGGTTCTGCTTCTTTTTGTGTACCACCTGTGTTAAGTTCCGGTCCAAAGTTGGCGAGCCGTGTATGTTCGCCGCCAGTAAACGTCTGGAGATTTTGCGAGTGATCATTAAGTCAGCGGTTTTTATAAAGAGCGCCACCAAGCCTTCCAACTATCCTGAAAGCCAATTTCCCGAGGTGGCCTTTGCCGGGCGCAGCAACGTCGGCAAGAGTTCGCTGATCAACACGCTGGTCAATCGCCGGGGACTGGTCCGTACCTCGTCGACCCCCGGACGGACTCAGTTGCTTAATTTTTTCGATATCAACGGCGAATTTTCCCTGGTCGATCTGCCCGGCTACGGTTTTGCCAAGGTGCCGCTGGCGGTGAAAAAAGCCTGGGGGCCGATGATGCGGACCTACCTGGAAAAACGTCCGCAGCTGCGGGCGGTTGTCATGTTGTTCGACATCCGCCGGGTGCCCCGCGAGGAAGACCTCGAACTGCTTGACTGGCTGGAAGAATTCGAGATCCCGACGATCCCGGTCATCACCAAAATCGACAAGGTCAGCCGCAATCAGCGGGCCATGCAGATCAAGCCGATTCTCGAGGCGACCGGGCTGCCCCGGGATGCCTTCACGCTGTTTTCGACCCTGAGCAAAGAGGGCCGCGACGAGGTCTGGGAGCGAATCGAAGAGGCGCTGGAACTAAGCGTCAGTTAAGGCTTTTTCTTACCCAAAGCAATTGACAGCAGAGGGTGCCTCTGCTACAAGATACCAACAATCCGACGTTCGGGTGCCCGCCGTAGTTTCAACGAAGGCGGGAGAATAGGGAAGAGGGTGTGAATCCCTCGCTGCCCCGCAACTGTAAGCGGTGATGAAAGCCGAAGCGATGCCACTGTCCCGGTCGGGATGGGAAGGCGCGGCGAGTAAGCTGACCCGCAAGCCAGGAGACCTGCCCGAGCGCTGCATGCGGACCTTTCGCGGGAAGGGTTTGGGTGGCCCGTCATCCCAAGCCCCCGAACTCGATCCCTTGAGTTCGGGTTTTTCGTTTTTGGGAACCCACACCCCGGCCCTCTCCCGTCAAGGGAGAGGGAGTTCTGTTATCGTTTTATCCAGGATGCTGCATTGATGAGGCAGGGACTGATTCAGGTCTACACCGGCGAGGGCAAGGGCAAGACCACCGCGGCG
>MHXM01000065.1 GCA_001825565.1 Desulfuromonadaceae bacterium GWC2_58_13 | reverse complement strand
AGGGTTTCCCCCCCTCCTGTTTTAGGAGGGGGCTGGGGGGTGGTAATGTTTTAAAACCGTCGGGACTCGCCCCGACGGGCGACCTGCTTTTTGTTAAACGACAAAAAGTAGGCAAAAAGCGTTTTTCCACTGCGTGGGGCATTGCTGTCGCGGATGGCAGTGCTTCGATCACCACCAGTGGTCGTGAAGCCGACGGTGCTTCGTTGCTCCCCCACGTGAGCAAGCGCTCGCCGAAGCGTCGTCGGCACTGCTGTTGACCACCTTCGGTGCAATCGCGCTGTTGAGAAGAAAACCCTTTGAGTCTGCCCTCCACGTATATTGGCGCATTTTTGTAGGTCGGGTTACGCTGCGCTAACCCGACCTACCGTTCTCAGGTTTTTGCGCGATCAGCACCGCCGGTGTTGGCTCCGCCTGCTTATATGGTGGCGTACCAGCGTTGCCAACGAAGCAGTGCCGATATTAATTTGCCGGCAGTGATAAGAACACCAATCCTCGGCATCCGCATGCCCCACGCAGTGGCAAGTTTCTTTTGGTTACTTTTCTTTACGTTTAAAGAAAAGTAACCCGGTTGTCGGGCCGGGACCCGACGGTTTTGGTTGAAAAAATCCTCAAGAAATACCTCACTTTTCCTCATCCTCTCCCTCGAACAGAGTCCCCCGCCTCACCCGTCCGCTCCCAAAGCGCTCACTCAATTTGTCCACCGCCCGGTCGATCTCGGCCAGCCGTTGACTGCCGGCGTCGGGAAAGAGCGAGGCTTGCCCCTGTCCGGCCGGTTCCAATCCCCCGACGCTCAAGCCGAGCAGGCGTACCGGGCGGGTACCCGCGTCGGTGCGCTGCAGCAGCTCGATCCCCGCTCGGTAAAGGGTCATGCCGTTGGCGCTCGGCTCGGGCAGGGTCAGCCGGCGGGTCAGGGTTTCGAAATCGTCGAAACGCACCTTGACGGTGAGCGTGCGTCCCTCCAGCCCGTGGCGGCGCAGGCGGGCCGCCACCTTTTCGGCTTGCCCCAGCAGCTCGCGCCGCAGGTCTTCCAGGCGCCGCAGGTCGCTGGCGAAGGTCTCCTCGGCGCCGAAGGATTTGCTCGGTTGATCGACCTCGACGGTGCGCGAATCTTCGCCCCGGGCCAATCGGTAAAGATTTTCACCCCAGACGCCAAACATCCCTTTCAACTGCATCTCGCTCAGAAGGCGCAAATCGGCCACCGTCCGGCAACCGTAACGGTGCAGCTGCTGGGCCGCCTTGGCTCCCACGCCCCAGATCCTTTCCACCGGCAGCGGCAGCAGAAAGTCGTCCACCTTTTCCGGGGCGATCTCCAGCAGGCCGTCCGGCTTGGCGCTCTCCGAGGCCAGTTTGGCCAGAAATTTGTTCGGTGCCACCCCGGCGCTCACCGCCAGGCCGAGCTCGTCCCGCACCTCCCGGCGAATCCGTTTGGCGATTTCCACCGCCGTGCCGAACAGTCGCCCGCAACCGGCCACATCGAGAAACGCCTCGTCCACCGACAACGGTTCGATGCGGTCGGTGTAGCGGGCGAAGATGGCGAACACCTGCCGCGACACCTGCTGATAACGGGCCATGCGCACCGGCCGCAGCACGGCCTCGGGGCAGAGCCGCAGCGCCCGGCTGATCGGCATCGCCGAACGCACCCCGAAGGGGCGGGCCTCGTAGGAACAGGCGGCCACCACGCCGCGATTCCGGCCGCCGCCGACGATTACCGGCCGGCCTCGTAACTCGGGGTGATCCTGTTGCTCCACCGATGCGTAAAAGGCGTCCATGTCGAGATGGATGATGGTATTGGGCATGGGAGGATTCTGGCACGATGCCGGAATTGAGGCAAGGCCCGTTGTGGCCGGATTCTTGTCCCGGTAATCTGCGGAAGGAAATGATCCCTCGCCGCGGTTCACCTGGCCCAAAAACGGCTGTTTTTTAGCCGATTTGACAAAACCAACAATGCGGTTACTGTTGCGGCAAAGGGCGGATCAGGATGGGGATTGCCGCCGTAAACCGATCAGAATTGGGGACATCATGCCGAATGTCAAAAAAATCCGGCTCGGGGTCGCGTTGCTTGCGTGGGGCTTTTCAATGGCGCTTTATGGCCATGCGTTTGGATTCGATTCGTCCGGTGATATCGACAAAGCCTTCTCCTACAAGGATCTCAGGATCGATCCGAGTGAGATGCGGAATCAACACCTCCTCGGCAAAATCTGCAATGAAACCTACGGTTATTTTGATGAATTTCATGTGCGGATAAATGGCCTGGATTTTTCCGGCCAGAAACTATGGGATGAAAACATCGAGATAAAAGGTCTGGGGCCGAAGCAATGCAGAGAGTTTGTCGTATCCGCTGGCACGGTAGAAATCCCGTTTCAGATCAGTTTCGATACGCCGGTTGCCAGCGAATTACCGCTGCTGAAAGCGGAGAACCTGAACCAGCCCCTGACTCTGACCGGAGTCGAGGTCGTTGGTCCCCTGCTGAACGGAAAACTATGCAATCGATCTTCCACCGATTTGCAGGATCTCGTGATCGCGGTTTTTTCGGTGAACAGCGCGAAGGAGGTTGTTTGGCGCGCCATGGTCAATGTCGGCGATCTCCCGGCCCAGAAATGTGAAAATATCGCTCACAAGGTGCCGAGGAAAAAAGAAATTTTCAACGAATTCCTGTTCGCGCCGGTGAATTTGAGCCCCCCCGAGAAAGGCGCTGACGGTCGGATAAATGCACAACTATCGTACCGAAAAATGAACGTGCGCAATGAAATTCTGTCCGGAGAACTGTGCAATGATACCGACCTGCCGATTGGCAATATTTTTTTGAAGATATTTGCCGTGGATCGCGCGGGAGGGATTGACTGGGAGACGACAAGCGACGTCCCCTCGATCGCTCCTCGTCAGTGCCAATCCTTCAAGCAAAGGCTTCCTGGGGAAAACAAGGGGCCCGCCATGTGGCAGTTCAGGATTTTAGGGCATGAATTTTAAACATGATAACGAGTGCCGCCCCGGTTGCGAATCCGGTCCGCCGGCACCACGGCTGCGGGTTCAACTCTTCTTGCTGGTTTTGGCGAAAAAGGTGGAATACTGCTGGACCACCTCCCGGCCATGACAGCGCGGGCACTCGACCTGGCCCCGATCATGTTCAGCCATGCTGAGGACCAGCGAAAAAGACATCTGACATTTGGGACAGAGGTATTCATACGTCGGCATATAACTCTCCACGGATGGTTAGGGGACCAATTTGCTGGATTTCCGGTGGCATGCAAGCGGGCGAACGCATGGTGTGGGTTCAGCCTTCCCAGAAGAGATAATGGGGATTGGCGGAGAGGAAATCGAGACACTCATCGAGAGAGCAGGTACAGTCGACATGTTCCCAGCGCTTTTGGTTGTGGAAATGTTCCATGCGCCAGACTTCCTTTTTCCCGGTGGGGATGAGGCGGACGAAGCTTTCCGATCCCTTCGATAAGTGCAGTTCTTTTCCTTCCTCCCGAACGGAATATCCGGTCAATTCGGGTTTTTCCTGCAGAAATTGGATGATGCGATCCAGGCTCTCACTCATGTTCTCCTCCTCGCGCGAGCTGTTCAATAGAACTAAACCTCCAATTCGGCAAAGGTCAAGCGCCGCCGGTTTTCCGGCCTGTCAGGTCCGCCGAAAGGCAGACGCGATCTGTTCGGCCAGTTCTTCCTGGCTGAGCCGGTTGGCGTCCACCCGGATCTCGGCGTAGCGTTGGTACAGCGCCTGCCGCTCCTCGAACAATTCGCGAAAACTCTGGTTTTTCGCCTTGGCGATTCCCCGCGTGGCGAAATTTTTGATCCGCCTTTCTATTTCATCGAAATCCACTTCGAGAAATACCACCGTCGAAATCCCTCCGAGATGAGCCATGGCCTTCTCGCTGTAGACCGCACTGCCGCCGGTGGCGATGACGTGCCGGTCGACGTTCAGCTTGAGAATTTCTTCTTCCTCGACCCGGCGCAGGTTGAAATGATCGCTCTCGTCGAGGATCTGTTGCAGGGATTTCCGGCGGTTGATCTGGATCAGCACATCGGTATCGATAAAGCCGAAAGACAGCACTTTGGCCAGGATGATGCCGACGGTGCTCTTGCCGGCTCCGGGCATGCCGATCAGGGTGATGTTGGGTTTCATGGTAAGCTTCCATGCGGTTGATTTTCCAGGGCGACCGGCGGCGGTACTTCGCAAGGCAGCAGGGGCCGGGGCGGAATCCGGTCGGGGAGGTGCGACAGGGTGACTCCGGCCGGCATCCGCGGTTGTTGGTACAACTCGGCCTGATTTATAAAGTATATCGAATGTGAAAACAACTGGGGGGCGGATCCGGAGGGTGAAGATTGCCTGTCCCGTAAACCGGAAGGGCCTGCGTTCGGCAGGCCCTGGCAGAAGGTGCAAATTTTGGCGACTGGAGGGTGGTCAGGCGCGACAGTAGTCTTCGAGAGCTCTCTCGAAACCACGCAGGCCCTTGATCGTCAACACGACGGTGGCGCCACAGTGGGCGCATTTGCGCATTTTCCCGGGGGAAATGTCGGCGAATCGTTGGTGGGAATCTTTTTTACACTGTGGGCACTCATAATCGATTGTTAATTCCATTTTACCACCTCATGCAAAGGGGGTTTGATTAGTTCGGGTTAAGATATTGCCAGAAAATATTGGTCGCATGCAAGAAAAATTTTTCTGCATCCCGGGCGGGAAGGGCCTTCTGCGGAAGCGGTTGCCATAGCCAATTAATCCTGATAATAATAGAACATCGGTTTCATTGAGCGGACTTTAAGAAAAGGAGAGGGTATGGGTGAAACGTTCGATTTAGGAAAATACCGTGACCACGTTCAGAAGATGGCGATGGAACACCTTTCTGCCGCCAAGGTTCCCGAGGGCTTGACGCAGATGATTAAAATGGCCGCCGAAGTCGCCGAGGGGGAATTGGAAATTCATCGTGAAGGTGGCGAACATATTGCCTGTAGAGCTGGCTGCGGGACCTGCTGCGCGTTGAATGTGGCGGTGCTTTTTCCTGAAGTGCTTAACATTGTCGAGTTTGTCAGAACCCGGATGTCGCCGGAAGAGCAGCAAGGGATCGAACGGCGAGTCGCCGAACTGTTCAGCCTGGTGGAATGTCTCGGCGAAGAAGACCGGATTTCCCTCGGGCAGAGTTGCGCGTTTCTCGATGAGTCGGGATCCTGCTCCATTTATCCGGTGCGGCCGTTGATCTGCCGTGCCGTTACCTCGATCAATGCCAGCCATTGTGAAGAAGCCCTGCAGGCGGCGACCACCGGGGTGGACCGCCCCATCTTCATGAATATGTTTCAAAAATCGTTGATGGAAGGGACGTTCATCGCGGTTGCCGAGGGTTTGACGCAGCTTGGTTTTGACGATCGCAGCGGACAGCTGACGGCCGGGGTGCGGCGGCTGTTGGACATGCCGGAACTGGCGGAACGCTTTCTCGAAAGGAAAAACGTTTGGAGCGAGCAGACGATGGAGGAGTGATCCCGGCGGATTTGCCGTCGCTTGCGGCAAGGCGATAGCGGCCCGATAGTATTCTGCCCTCCTTTGGGAGGGCATTTTTTCGTTTGGATAATTTATTAACGGGCTTGTCGACATCGGATTGCGAATGTTAAAGTTTGGGCTCGCTTTTTCGGGCTCCGTGGAGTCCTTGATTTAACGTGGTAGGGAGGAGTGGCAATGAACGCAGAAATCAATGGTATTCGCATGGCCTACGACGTCATGGGGAGCGGTCCCGCAGTCCTGCTCATTCATGGTTTCCCCCTGTGTCGCCGCATGTGGCAGTCGCAGGCGCAAGCCTTTTCCGCGGCTGGTTTTCAGGTTGTGGTTCCCGATCTGCGCGGTTTCGGCGAGAGCGGTGGCGGAGATCGGCCCGGGTCGATGGATCTGTTCGCCGATGACTTGATCGCCTTGATGGATTATCTGAAAATCGAGCGGGCGGTCGTGGGGGGAATGTCGATGGGGGGCTACATTCTGCTTAATCTGCTGTCCCGGTTTCCGCAGCGAATCCGTGCCGCCTGTTTCATCGTGACCCGCGCCGATGCCGATGACGAAGTCGGACGCGGCAAACGCACCCATCTGATCGGAGAGATCGAGGCAGGCAACCCCGGGGCGGTTCCGGCGGCCTTCGGCCAGGTGTTGTTTGCCGACCAGACCGTTGCCGGGCGTCCGCAACTGGTGGAAGAGGTCCGCGGCTGGATGTCGGCAACCGATCCCGCCGGGCTGGTGCTGGGATTGCAGGCGATCCGCGACCGGATCGATTCGAGTCCCTTGCTGCCAAACCTGAAGCTTCCGGCACTGGTGATCGGTGTCCGCCAGGACAAGGCGATTCCTCCGGAAAAATCGGTTTATCTGGCGGAGCACATTGCCGGCGCCGAATTTTGCGTGATCGAGGGTGGAGGACACATGGTCAACCTGGAGCAGGTCGACGCCTTCAATCGGGGCATGCTGGGATTTCTGCGGCGACTCGGGGATTCGTAAGGGTATCGTAATAGGCCAACCGGTGAAAAGTAAGTATCGTCCAGGTCCCTCTCCCGCATTTTCTTTCCTGATTAACACGAATCTTCCGCTCAGCTTTTTCCCCCCTCCTGGATCAGGAGGGGGGCGGGGATGGTAGAGATCGAAAAGCTTTTACCACCCCCAGCCCCTCCTATAAATAGGAGGGGGGAAGGACCCCCGGCACAAACCAGAGTCCTCCTCCGCAATCTGCGGAAGATTGGTACTACTCAGGTTTTCTTTTATCCTTCAGCGTCACCCGGGTGGTTGATTCGTCCGTTGCCGTCCTGGTTTTCCAGCGGGGTCGGTCGCATTAACCGTTTTCGGTAAGGTTTTCGATCCGGTGGTCGTCTGTCGTCTTTCACGTTGCCTGGAGAATCGCCAATTTCGGATGTATGACCACGTAATGGCGAGCTTTTATCGCTTTGATGAACTATCCCGCAAGAACATTAGTGGAAAAAAATTCTTGCGGCCGGGCCGAAAAAGTCTGGAGTTGGAAGTGGCCTGGCGGTTATGTTAGGATTTATGGAACTGAAACCGAAACGGAGAGCAGCGCAGTGACCGACCAATCCCCCTCTGGAGGAACCCGGGCCGCGGAAGAGAGCCGCAGCAAAACGGCGCCGCCGCCCCTTTTCCGGGTTCTGATGCACAACGATGACTTTACCTCCATGGATTTCGTGGTGGAGGTGCTCGAAGCCGTTTTTCACAAGTCGACGACCGACGCCAATCGCATCATGCTGAATATTCATTTCAAGGGATTGGGCATATGCGGCGTCTATCCCCATGAAATTGCCGAGACCAAAATCGACCAGGTACACGCTTTGGCCCGGGGCGAGGGATTTCCCCTCCGCTGCAGTATGGAGCAGGCTTAAAACGCTCTTTCCGGGCGCTGGCGCCCCGGCACGAAAAGGAAATCCACGTATATGTTCAACCAGGATGTACAGATCGCTTTTTCCCTTGCCGTACGTGAAGCGCAGCGGCGGCACCACGAATATCTGACGACCGAACACGTCCTCTATGCCATTCTGTTTGAGGAACGCGGCCAGGAGGTCCTGTTCAACTGCGGCGGCGACATTGAAGCGTTGCGCCGCGCGCTCGAAGAGTTTTTTGCCCAGCAGATGGAAGAGCTTCCCACCGAGGAGGATTATGTTCCCGAGCAGACCGTGGGCCTGCAGCGGGTGTTGCAGCGAACCGTGGTGCATATGCATGCGGCGGGCAAGACGGATGTCGGCCTGGGCGATCTGTTGGCGGCGATCCTTGAAGAAAAAAATTCCCACGCGGCCTATTTTCTGGCCGCCCAGGGGATCAACCGACTGGACGTGATCGGTTTCATCTCCCATGGGGTCTCCAAAGTTCCCCGTCTGGAGTCGGCTCAGGGGAGTCCCGCTCCCGATAAGTCCCGCGAAGGGACGCCGGCCTCGCCCAAGGGAGCGCCTTCCCGGGATCCCCTTGAGCTGTTCACCGTCAACCTGGTGCAACGAGCGCGCGACGGCAAGATCGATCCCCTGATCGGCCGCGACCGGGAACTTTCGCGGACCATCCAGGTGCTCTGCCGGCGGCGCAAGAACAACCCCCTCTTCGTCGGCGATCCGGGGGTCGGCAAGACCGCCATTGCCGAGGGGCTGGCGCTGATGCTGCATCGTGGTGAAGTTCCGGATGTGCTCCAGGGGAACGAGGTCTACACTCTCGACCTCGGGGCGTTGCTGGCCGGCACTAAATACCGCGGCGACTTCGAGGAACGGCTCAAGGCGGTGATGGCGGCACTGCGCAAGAAGCCCGAGGCGATTCTGTTCATCGATGAAATCCACACCATCGTCGGCGCCGGGGCGACCAGCGGCGGCTCCCTCGATGCCTCCAACATCCTCAAGCCGGTGCTGGCCACCGGCGAGTTGCGCTGCATCGGCTCGACCACTTTCGAGGAATACAAGAACCTGTTCGACAAGGACCGGGCCCTCTCGCGACGGTTTCAGAAAATCGATATCGTCGAGCCGAGCATCGAGGACACGGTGGCGATTCTGCATGGCCTGAAAAGCTACTATGAGAAACATCACGGCGTGACCTACAGCGACGAGGCGCTGCGGGCGGCGGCCGAACTGTCGGCCCGACACATCAACTTTCGCCATCTTCCCGATAAGGCGATCGACGTGATCGACGAGGTGGGGGCGGTATTCCGCATCCACAAACGTTCCGGCGGCACCGTTCAGGTCGCCGATATCGAAGAGGTGGTGGCCAGCATCGCGCGCATCCCGGCGCGCAGTGTTTCGACTTCGGACCGCCGCCGCCTGCAGCACCTGGGACGCGATCTCAAACGCCAGGTGTTCGGCCAGGACGAGGCGATCGATGTGCTCTGCCGCTCGATTCTGCGGGCCCGGGCCGGACTTGGACATCCCGATAAGCCGGTCGGCTCGTTCCTTTTCACCGGACCCACCGGGGTCGGCAAAACCGAAGTGGCCCGGCAGTTGGCGGCCCAGATGGGAGTGGAGTTTCTGCGCTTCGACATGAGCGAATACATGGAGAAGCATTCGGTCGCCCGCCTGATCGGCGCACCGCCCGGCTACGTCGGTTTCGACCAGGGGGGGCTGCTGACCGACGCGGTGGTCAAGAACCCCTACGCCGTGCTGCTGCTCGACGAAATCGAAAAGGCTCATCCCGACCTGTACAACATCCTGCTGCAGGTGATGGATCACGGCACCCTGACCGACAACAACGGCAAGAAGGCCGATTTTCGCAACGTCGTGCTGATCATGACCAGCAACGCCGGAGCCCGGGAAATGAGCGCCACCCCCATCGGTTTCGGCAGTCCCGAGCGGGCCGGTTTGAAGCAGGCGGTGGAAAAGACCTTTTCCCCCGAATTCCGCAACCGGCTCGATGCCATCATCTCTTTCGCCGCGCTGGACGAAAAAATCACCATTCTTATCGTTGACAAATTCCTTGGTGAACTGCGTGCGCGGCTGGGGGGAAATGGCGTCACCCTGGCGGTTTCCGCCGCCGCTCGAGCTCACTTGGCCCGCCGGGGATACGACCCGGTCTATGGGGCGCGTCACCTGGCCAGGCTGATCCAGACCGAGCTCAGCGATGTGCTGGCCAGCGAGATCCTGTTCGGGCGCCTGAGCGACGGCGGCGCCGTGCGCATCGGTGTGCGCGGTGGGGTGTTGACCTTTACCTGGCCCGAAGCCCGATGACCGGATTCTCCGGCGCCCGCCCGGTCTCCGGCTGTCCTGACTGCTGACCATGCCGGTATACCGTTTAAACGACCGGCTGATTTTTCCCCCGCCGGAGTTTGCCGAACCCGAGGGCCTGCTTGCCGTCGGGGGCGACCTGTCTCCGTCCCGCCTGCTCCTGGCCTATTCGATGGGGATCTTTCCCTGGTTCAGCGAAGAAGAACCGATTCTCTGGTGGTCCCCCGATCCCCGCTGCGTGCTCGCCCCGGCCGAGTTGAAAATTTCCCGCAGTCTGGCCAAAACCCTGCGCCAGGACCGATTCCGGGTCGGTTTTAACGAGGCGTTTCCGGCCGTCGTTGCGGCCTGCGCCGACAGCCGCCGCGGTCAGGGAGCGGGAACCTGGATCACCGGAAACATGCAACAGGCCTATGACCGTCTGCACCGGTTGGGCTTTGCCCATTCGGTGGAATGTTGGCAGGGGGATGAACTGGTTGGGGGGTTGTACGGCGTCTGTCTGGGGCGGTGTTTTTTCGGCGAGTCGATGTTTCACCGGGCCACCGATGCCTCCAAGGTGGCCCTGGTGGCGCTGGCGCGGCGGATGGAAGAGAAGGGGTGGCCCCTGATTGATTGCCAGCTGCCCAATCCCCATCTGGTTTCTCTGGGGGCGAAGGAAATCCCCCGCCGCGAATTTTTGCGCCACCTGAGGAGCAGTGGGGTGGCGCCCAACCCGGTTCCGTCGCCGCCGGTTTTTCCCTGATGCCGTCTCCAGCGGTCAAATGACGGGCGGCTTCCCGCGATTTTTGCCGGTTACTTGTTATCTTGCCCGGTAATTTTCTGAGTATCCCTGATAAATATTTCCAGGCGCTTGTAGTCGGAATCAAGCAGCGACAGAAAGCGCATGCCGGCGGTAAAGCGCTCCACGCTTTCGGTCGGCTGAACCCATACGACTTCGGCCAGCACGCAGATCGGCGGCGGAGTGCCGAGATCGATCAGCACCAGGCAGATATCGGTGATATCCACCGACCCCTTGATATCGAAGCGGATGCCGCCGACGCTGAGGTTGATCGGTCGGCGGGGAAACGCGCCGAGCTTGCTGAGGTCCTTGCTGTTCTGCAGAATCTGAACGTTTTTTTCCCACTGTTCATAAAAGGTGCGCAGGGTACCCCGGCCCTTGGTGTAGCGTAGTCCGGCCTTGAGGTCGATGCGGGGGGTGGTGCGGCGTTGAAAGACCTGCAGGTTATCGGCGACGGAAACCCGGATCGTCTGTTTGCCGAGGCGGCTGGAAAAACGGGCGCTCAGTCTCAGTCCGAGCCCGAAGGTTTCGGAATGGATAATGAAAGGCATGTCGACGACGAATGGGAAGCTCTCTTCCTCGCCGCCTCCGTAGGGGAGGGTCAGATCGAAATAATCAGGCCCCGCATCCTGAAAATAGGCCGTCAGCGAGTGGGTCCGGCCGGAAACCGGGTCGGAGGTGTTGAGAGTCAACAGGATTTTTTGCCCTGATTTAAAATATTTCGAGTATGACATGGGTTCGCTTTGAGGCCTGTAAATTGGATGGGCATTCAATCCGTGAGCAAAAAACATTCCATCCCCACCCTCGGTAAAAACCGTTGAATGGAAAGGGGGAGCCGTCCGCCGTCTCCCCCCTCCCGTCCCTGGTTTGTTTCCTTATGGCAGGTTCACATTTTGTGACAGGCGTCACAGGTGTCGCTGACGGTGAAGGCCTTTTTGCCGTCATGGCAAGCTCCGCAGGATTTTCCCTTTTCCATGTCTTTCATGGTGAAGTCAGGGTTCTTGCTGGTAACGATCTGAAAAATTTCATTGTGGCAGCTCGGGCAGTTGTTGCCGAGGCTTTCCAGGTGCTGGTAATGGCTGAACTCGACATTCCCCGCCTCTTTGCATTCAAAGATAACCTTGTCCGTGATCCAGCGGGCGGACAGGGTCGAGGGAGCGAGACCCAGCAGCATCAGGGCAACCAGCCAATGCAGTTTCATGGCAACCTCCTGAGGATGACTCACATTTTACCATTATACGGAGAATTGCCGGTCAGGCCAAACATTAATTTCCCGACGGCTTGCTCGGGTGCGGACGACCGGTCAGGTCGTCGACGAACTGGCGGGCGATGCGCCCGGAACAATTCTTCGCCAAGGCCCAGCATGCGCTCAAGACGGTCCGGCAGATTAGCCCCAGTCGATGTCCGCCGAGTTGATCGGCGCTGGGTTTTCGCGGCATGGTAACAGCTTTTGCCCGGTTCTTTAAGTGGCTTGTTGACGGTTGGCAGAAATCGGCTGACGTGTTAGGATGCCGCCTTTCCGGAGGTCGTCGTTGAAAAACCAAAGTGAACAACTCTTTGCCGTCACCGCCCCTGGGCTCGAAGAGATTTGCGCCGCCGAACTGCAGGCTCTGGGCATGGCCGCCATCCGTGTTGTCGCCGGAGGGGTCGAGTTCAGCGGCGGATTGCGGGAAATTTACCTGGCCAATCTCTGGCTGCGCAGCGCCAGCCGGGTGCTGGTCCGGCTGGGTGCGTTCAAGTGCCGGGATTTTCCCGATTTGTATCGCAAAGGGGTGCGGCTCCCCTGGGGGCGTTTCCTGCGTCCGGGCACCGGGGTGCAGGTGCGGGCCAGCAGTCAACGGTCCCGGCTCATCCATAGCGGGCGCATTGCCGAGACTCTTGCCGATGCGGTTAACCGGGCTCTCGGTCGGGAAATCGTTCCGGCCGACGGTCCGCGGCAATTGGTGCTGGCCCGTTTCGAGGACGACCTCTGCCAGCTGTCGGTGGACAGCTCGGGAGAACTGCTGCACCGTCGCGGGTACCGGGTCGAGACCGCTTTTGCCCCTCTGCGGGAAACTCTGGCGGCCGGCATTCTGTTGAAGCTGGGCTGGGACGGCTCGACGCCCCTGGTCGATCCGTTGTGCGGCTCGGGCACTTTTGTCATCGAGGCCGCGTTGCTGGCCGGCAATCGGGCTCCCGGGCTGTCCCGGCCGTTCTCCTTCATGGACTGGCCCGGGTTTCGGTCCGGGTTGTTAGACGCCCTGCGGCTTGAGGCTCGTCGGTCCGAGCGCCCGGTCGCGGTGCCCCTTTGTGGCGGCGAGCGGGAACCGGAAGCGCTGGCGGCCGCCCATCGCAACGCGGCCCGAGCCGGGATCGAAACGCTGGTGCAACTACGTCAGCAAGAGTTGGAGCGGTTTGTCGCCCCGCCGGGTCGGGGACTGGTGGTCTGCAATCCCCCCTACGGCAAGCGCATCGGTCGGGATGAGGATCTGCGGCCGCTGTTCCGGTCGCTGGGGGATGTTTACCGGGATCGATTCCGGGGGTGGAAGGGGGCATTCATTTGTCCCGACGACCAACTGGCCAAAGCAACGGCACTGCCGCTGACGAGATTCGCCACCCTGCATAACGGCGGGATTCCCGTGTCGCTGTGGACGGCCGATCTCTAGGGAAGAAATATCTCTTGATTATTAATTACAGATGGGTTATTTTGCCGTCTTGTCTAATTCCTCAGGGGGTTAGGTAGATACGGATCAGAAAGCGAGGTGATTGCTAGTGGAAATCCAGGTCATCGACAACAACGTCGAGAAGGCCATCCGCGTGCTCAAGCGCAAGCTGCAGCAGGAAGGACTCTTTCGTGAAATGAAGCAACGCAAGTTTTACGAAAAGCCCAGCGTCAAGCGCAAGCGCAAGGAGAAGGAGGCCCAGCGTCGGCTGCGCAAGAAAATGCGCCTGATGAAGCGCGACTAACGCCTCGTTGCCATATTCTCAAAAAGCAAAGGGTCGATCCGAAAGGTTCGACCCTTTGCTTTTTGAATTTCATCGTCGGCCGCATGCTATCCTGCGGCCGACGATGTTTTATGCCGATTGGCTCAGTTGGGGAGCGAAGGGAGTTCGAGCCCGGCGATTTTGTCGAGCATGCGGATGACCTGGCAGCTGTAGCCGAATTCATTGTCGTACCAGACATACAGGACGGCGCGGTTGCCTTCGACGATGGTCGCCAGCGAATCGACCACTCCGGCGTGACGGGAGCCGACGAAATCGCTGGAGACGGCTTCCGGCGAATTGGTGTAGTCGAGCTGGTTCTGCAGCTTGGAATCGAGGGAGACGTCGCGCAGGTACTTGTTCATTTCCCGCACGGTGGTCGTCTTTTCAAGGGTCAGGTTGAGAATCGCCAGCGACACGTTGGGGGTCGGCACGCGGATGGCGTTGCCGGTCAGCTTGCCGGACAGCTCCGGCAGGGCCTTGGCCACCGCCTTGGCGGCGCCGGTTTCGGTGATGACCATGTTCAGCGGGGCGCTGCGGCCGCGCCGGGAATTTTTATGGTAGTTGTCGATCAGGTTCTGGTCGTTGGTGTACGAATGACAGGTTTCGACGTGGCCGTTGACGATCCCGAACTGGTCGTTGACCGCTTTGAGCGCCGGCACGATGGCATTGGTGGTGCAGCTGGCGGCGGAGAAGATCCGTTCGTCGTCGGTCAGCAGCTCATTGTTGACCCCGTAGACGACGTTGGGAATATCTCCCTTGCCGGGAGCGGTGAGGATGACCTTGGCGATCCCTTTGGCCTGCAGATGCCGACCGAGGCCGGCCCGGTCGCGCCACTTGCCGGTGTTGTCGACCAGGATGGCGTCATGGATGCCGTACTGGGTGTAGTCGACGTTTTCCGGAGCGTCGGCGTAAATAATGCGGATCATGTTGCCGTTGGCGATGATCGCATTTTCCTTCTCGTCGATCCGGATGGTGCCGTTAAAGGGGCCGTGAACGGAGTCACGGCGCAGCAGACTGGCGCGTTTGACCAGATCGTCTGCACTTCCCTTGCGCACCACGGCGGCGCGCAGGCGCAGCTTGTCGCCGCCGCCGGTCTGTTCGATGAGGATGCGGGCGAGCAAGCGGCCGATGCGGCCGAAACCGTACAGCACCACGTCCCGCGGTTCGCTGAGCAAGGCCTTTTTGCCGGTGTTGACCGAGGCCAGCTCGTGGCGCACGAAATCGTCAAGGGACATGTCGCCGGCCTGGGCCTGGTAGCGGACGGTCAGCTTGCCGATGTCGAGGCGGGCCGGGGCCAGATTGAGCTTGGCGATGGCTTCGAGGACCGGAGCGGTGTCCCGCACCCAGAGTTCGGTTTCGAGAATTTGCCGGGCGAAGCGGTGCGCCTTGAGGATGTCGATGGTCGACTTGTTGACCATCGACCGTCCATAAACGGTGGTTACCACGCCGTGGTTGCGATAAAGCCGGCCGATGACGGGAATCATCGTTTCGGCGATCTCTTCCCGGGTTTTCCAGTCCCTGAAATAAGCTTCCTGTTTTTCCGTCTGCATTGCGGTTCCCTTCTGTCCTAGATGTACGCGGCATAAACCGGTCAGGTTAAAAATGGCGGGCGTATGCTAAACGAACTCCCTTGATTTATCAAGTCTTTAATCCGACTTTCCGGGGTGGATCCGGCGCCGGCTAATATGCAATTTCGGCTGGACTTCTCGGGAGTTAGCTGATATTAATAGCGTGGTTCAGGGGGCTAGCGGTATTTAAACCATTTCCAGTGCAGTGTAAGGAGGTCAAGAAATCATGGGTAATGCGGTGCATTTCAGCGAACTCGGCCTGGTCAACACCCGGGATCTTTTCAAGAAAGCGGTCAGCGGCGGTTACGCCATTCCGGCCTACAATTTTAACAACCTCGAACAGTTGCAGGCGATCGTTTTGGCTTGCGCCGAAACCAATTCGCCGGTCATCATCCAGGTCAGCAAGGGCGCCCGCGACTACGCCAACCAGACCATGTTGCGCTACATGGCGCTGGGCGCCGTGCAGATGGCCCGGGAGATCGGCTCCAACATCCCCATCTGTCTGCATCTTGACCATGGCGATTCCTTCGAACTGTGCAAGTCGTGCGTCGACTCGGGATTCTCCTCGGTCATGATCGACGGCTCCCATCTCCCCTACGGTGAAAACGTGGCCCTGACCAAAAAAGTGGTGGAATACGCCCACCGGTTCGACGTCAGCGTCGAGGGCGAACTCGGCGTTCTGGCCGGCATCGAGGACGAGGTTCAGGCCGAGAATTCCACCTACACCAAGCCCGAGGAAGTCGAGGATTTCGTCAAAAAGACCGGGGTCGATTCTCTGGCCATATCGATCGGCACCAGCCACGGCGCCTACAAGTTCAAGCTGAAGGAAGGGGAGAGCGTGCCGCCGCTGCGTTTCGACATCCTCGACGAGGTCGAGCGCCGCATTCCCGGCTTTCCCATCGTGCTTCACGGCGCCTCAAGCGTGGTGCAGGAATACGTCCGGCTGATCAATCAGTATGGCGGCAAGATGGACGGCGCCGTCGGGGTGCCTGAAGACCAATTGCGCAAGGCGGCAGCCAGTGCCGTCTGCAAGATCAACATCGACTCCGATGGGCGCTTGGCGGTAACCGCCAAGCTGCGAGAGTTCCTGGCCAATAACCCCTCGGAATTCGATCCTCGAAAATATCTCGGGGTGGCCCGCAAGGAACTGATCGCGCTGATCAAGCACAAAAACGAAGCGGTTCTGGGCAGCGCCGGCAAGGCCTGATCCCCCTGAATCTTGCGACAAACAAAGAGCCACCCTGCTGTTGCGGGGTGGCTCTTTGTTTGTCGGGAAGCGCATTTTTTATCATGGATTTTCGCCTGCGTCGAGGCCATGGAGCAGATGGATTTCAAGGGCGGCTGGCCCAGCCTCGAAGCCCTGGGGTTTACCCACGATCAGGTTCTGGAAGCCCAGTGCAAGGCCTTCAGGTGGAAATCCGAGATGAGCTGATTGGCGGAGCCAACCGATCCGCATATTTTTTCAGAACAGATCCCGCAACTCGATGGGGACCGTCAGCAATTGTTCCTGACGCCGGACGGTGAACCGGTAACGGGTACCGGCCTTTTCCCGCAGCAGTTTCCGGATCGGAACGACCCCGCCGTAATCGGCCGCATCCCGGCCATCCACCGCTTCGATCCGATCTCCCGCGATAAATCCCGCCTCGGCTGCCGGTGTCCCGATGGCCACGAATGAAACCATCGGCTGCCCGCTTTCGGCAAGGCCGACCAGCATGCCGCTTTTGTCTTCGGCAAACCGTCGATCGAAATTTGCGCCTTTCTCAACGATCACCTGCTGTTTCGGATAATCGAGGTAGAGCACGAAGTGGCGCAGCAGTGAATTGCCCAGGATGCCGGCCAGTTCGCCGACCGACGTGCTCCCCGGGCCCGCTTCCGGCGGCACGGTGAGCAACGGCCGATCCAGGGTGTATCCCCCGAGGGTCAGGGTGGTAAACGGAACGATGCGCTCGAAGCTGAAGCCGGCCATGCCCCGGCTCACGGTTTCGACACCCTGGCGGCCGAGCAAATTGTGCCGTTGCGCGTAGGGGTGGTGAAAGGAACTGCGGTGCGAGCCGAGATCAAGGCTGAAGCGGGCGGTTGGAAAGTCGTCGATGCGGACCGGAACCGAGAAGGTGCGGTACTTGAGCGGGGCATCGAGGACCACGCCGGGACCGTTATAGGCGAAGCCTTCGGGCCGGTAAAAAGAAACCGTTTGCCGGGCGTAGTCGATGCGGGTGACGAAGTGCGATAGAAAGTCGAAGCCGAGAATTCCCGCCCGCACCGGCTCGTAGCTGGCCGCCGACAGCCCCTTGAAGGCGTGAATGGTCTGCGCCGGCATGTCCATGGCGCCGACCCGGTAGGGGGAGAGACGGACGAAGGCGAGTTGGAACAGGTCGCCGAAGCCGAAGCCGCCGATGCTTCCCTGAACCGAAAGTCCGAGACTGGCCGCGTAGTCGGCATCGATCACCGACATGGAGGCGCCGCTGTCGAGCACCCAGAGTCGGGTGTCGTCGCCGATGGTGACCGGCAGATAAATCAGATTTTCGATGAAACGGAAGGGGATGTTCTCGGCCCGGTCGCCGGCCGGGAACCGAATCGCACCGGTCGCTGGAGGGGGAATGGCGAAAAGGGATCGATCGACGGGAGGGTCGATCCGGTAGTGGGTCAGAAAAACCTCCTTCTTCTTGTTTCGGGGCAGGATGTGGGACTCCTGGTGAAAGGGGATCGCGCAGCCATCGACCGGACGGTAGTCGTCGTAGCGGGTGAGAATTTCGATGTCCGGCTGCCGGTCGATGGTCTTGATTACCCGCAGGTCTTGGACTCTGAAAAAGTATCGGGTGACGTCGTTGTTGATGGTGTTGCTCATGCGCACGACATAGCAATCCTGACCATCCACCTCGGCGTGCCCCTCGAAGGCCAGATCAAAGATGGGGGAGTCGGGATCGAGGTGCGCGAACTGCTCAAGCAACGCCGCGATGCGGCGACGCTTGAGGGTCTGTTCGTCGCGGATGTTCTCCACCTGTCCGTTGGTGTCCCGTCGCCAGCGGATCAGGCCGTCGTCTCCCTCGACCTCGTTGACGATGCCGTAATTTTCTTCCAGCCGGTAGCGCAGGGGCGTCTCCGACCAGCTTTTGAAGGTCCCCTCAAGGCCGTCGTAGCGCACCCGCCCCTCGCTGGAGGTGGTGCGGATCTGCTTCAGTCGTTCCAGTCCGCCGACCGCCTGGTAATGGTCGCGAAAAATCCGGTGGGGATCGTTCATTATCTCGGCGGTCGCCGGCCGGCTGGACGACAGCAGGAGAAACAGACAGAAAAAGAGACTGGCCAGTTGGTACATTTTTCACCCGCTGCGATCGGCAATGGCGTTTAAACCGACGGAGGCCACCCGTAGGGCGGCCTCCGTCGGTCGGTGGATTACTTGGGCATGGCGCCGTGGGGATCGCCCGCGGGCGGTAGCACGAATTCGACGTCGACGGTAAATTCCTCCCCGCCCCGGCGAATGAGCAGGGTGGAGCGGTCGCCGGGCTTTTTCTGCTTGACCTCGTAAACCAGGTCGAAGTTCTCGGCCACGGGCAGGTTGTCGATGGCAAGAATGGTATCGCTTTTTTCCAGTCCGGCGGTGGCGGCCACCGAGCCGGGCAGCACCCCCTCGACCACCGCGCCGTTTTCGGTGTCGCTCAGCATCACCCCCAGCTTGACTTCCTCCTTGCCCAGATCCTCATATTCGGTGAACTGCATGAAGTCGTAGGGAGGCATGGGGAAATCCGGTTTTCGCACGTCCATCAGGCGGTCTTTTTTGTCGTCGGGGATGACGATCTCATTGCTGCCGACCAGCACGTAAGAAGTCGGCAGCCGGCGAAATACCCGCCTCGGGATGCCGAAGCCGTGACGCACATGATTGCCGCCGGCGACTACCAGCAGGTGATGATTTTCGTGACCGGGCTCGGTCAGATAGCGGGCGACGCTCTCCGCCATGGTTTCGTCCCACAGGGTCTGAGCCCGGTGGAAACCGTCGAGCGGGATGCGGCCGTGCATCTCGACCTTGCCGTGGTCGCCGAGAATGGCTTCGACCAGCGCTTTCTGATAGGGGTCGTTCAGGTCCATTTCCGGCATTTGCTCGCGTTCCGCGTCGCTGAGTTCATCCAGGGATTTCTGGCGCACCGCCGCCACCAGCTCTTTGTCGGCGTTGAGGCCGAGCACCGGGATGCGCCGGTCGCGGGCGAATTCCAGCAATTCGCGGTAGTAGTCGAAATCCATCCGCCAGATCCGGTACCAGTCCGATTGCTTGAGAAATTCTTTTTCGGAAAGCTCGCCGGCGGTCCAGCGGTCGAGGACCTCCTGCTGAGCCGGAGTGAACATTTCCATTCCCAGGGCGAGCTGCCCCGGATAGCGCTCGGCCAATTTTTTCAGCAGGGTCAGTTGCAGCCGGTGGGAGGCCGGGTTGTCGTGGGTCTCGCCGACGTAAACGATGCGGGCGTCGCCGGCCACGGCCAACATCTGCGCCTCGCTGACCAGGGTGCCGGTGGGAAGATGTTCGATCTGCCCCACCTGGGGGGGCTGGGCCAGGGGATAAGGATTTTCAGAATTCGGCATCATCGGCTTCGGGGCGCAGGCGCCCAGCGCCAGCAGCAGGAGGGTTGATAATAGAGCGGTTACGGGGCGGATGCGAGGCATTGCGATCTCCATTGCCTCCGGTGGCGGTACGCCACGGCGGTCGGCGTCTCGTTTGAAAGTGAAAAAGTCCATTCCAGGGGCGAACGTTTATAAATTAGACCACAAAAAGAGGGCGCTGCCAATCCGGTTGCGGGCGATTTAATCTTTCCCGGCCGCCGTCGACGATTCTTGTAATGAAACCGTAATCTGATATGTTTGAATGAGTGTCTGCTAAGGAGGTTCCATGGATCGCGCATTTTATGATGTTCTCGCCCGCCAGGGCGTTGCTTTGCGGGAGGAGTGCCTGTACAAGGAAGAGCGCCCGCTCGGTTCGCCGCAGAGCACCGTCGTTCGCCTTTCCTCCGGTCGCGAGGTGATCAACCTCTGCGCCAACAATTATCTGGGACTGGCCAATCATCCCGACTTGCTCGCCGCCGCCAAACGGGGGCTCGACGAGCGAGGCTTCGGCATGGCCTCGGTTCGCTTCATCTGCGGCACCCAGGATAGCCACCGGGAACTGGAGCGAAAGCTGAGCGGCTTTCTCGGCAGCGAGGACGCGCTGCTTTACTCCTCCTGTTTCGACGCCAACGGCGGCCTGTTCGAACCCTTGCTCGACGAGAATGACGTGGTCATCAGCGACGCCCTCAACCATGCCAGCATCATCGACGGCATCCGCCTGTGCAAGGCCCGCCGGCTGCGCTACGCCAACAACGACATGGCCGGGTTGGAGGATTGCCTGCGGCAGAGCCGCAACGCCCGCTACCGGCTGATCGCCACCGACGGCGTCTTTTCCATGGATGGTGTGATTGCCGACCTGCCGCGCATCGTCGAGCTGGCTAAACGGTACGAGGCGCTGACGATGGTCGACGATTCCCACGCCGTCGGGGTGCTCGGCGAAAAAGGGCGGGGCACCCACGAGTACCGCCAGGTGCTCGGGCAGATCGACATCATCACCGGCACCCTCGGCAAAGCCCTCGGCGGCGCCGGCGGCGGCTACACCGCCGGCCGCCGGGAGCTGATCGAGTGGCTGCGCCAGCGCTCCCGGCCGTACCTCTTTTCCAACGCCCTCGCCCCGCCGGTGGTGTACGCCTCCCTTCGAGTGCTGGAAATGCTGGAACAGGGGGATGCGCTACGGGCGCGGCTGCTGGATAACAGCCGATATTTTCGCGAGCGGATGGCGGCGGCCGGGTTCCGTCTGGCTGGTGCCGATCATCCGATCATCCCGATCCTGATCGGCGACGCGGCCCTGAGCGCGAAGATGGCCGAACGTCTGCTCGACGAGGGAATTTACGTGGTCGGCTTCTCCTTCCCGGTGGTGCCCAAAGGGCAGGCCCGCATCCGCGCCCAGCTGTCCGCCGCCCACAGCCGCGAACAGCTCGCTGCCGCCATCGATGCTTTTACCCGGGTCGGCCGCGAACTGGGGGTGATCCGATGACCGGCGGGACCATGAAAAGCCTGGCCAAGCTCAAACGGGAACCGGGACTCTGGCTGGATCGGGCGCCGATTCCCGAGGTCGGTCACAACGATCTGCTGATCCAGATCCGCAAGACCGCCATCTGCGGCACCGACGTGCACATCTACAACTGGAATGACTGGGCGCGGCAGACCATCCCGGTGCCGATGATCGTCGGCCACGAATACGCCGGCGTGGTCGCCGGCATCGGCCAGGAAGTCAGCGGCTTCGAAATCGGCGACCGGGTCACCGGCGAAGGGCACGTCACCTGCGGCCACTGCCGCAACTGCCGGGCCGGCCGCCGCCACCTGTGCCGCAATACCGTCGGCGTCGGAGTCAACCGCTCCGGTGCCTTTGCCGAATACCTGGTGCTGCCGGCGGTCAACGCCTTCAAGCTGCCCGACGGCATCTCCGACGAGCTGGCCGCCATTTTCGATCCCTTCGGCAATGCCGTGCACACCGCCCTCTCCTTCGACCTGGTGGGGGAGGACGTGCTCATCACCGGCGCCGGACCGATCGGCATCATGGCCGCGGCGGTGGCCCGCCATGCCGGCGCCCGGCACGTGGTCATCACCGACGTCAACTCCTACCGCCTGGATCTGGCGGCGCGGCTCGGCGCCACCCGCACGGTGCGCATTGACCGCGAATCGCTCCCCGAAGTGGAAGCGCAACTGGGCATGACCGAGGGGTTCGACATTGGCCTGGAAATGTCCGGCGCCCCCTCGGCCTTTCGGCAGATGCTCGAAACCATCAACCACGGCGGCAAAATCGCCCTGCTCGGCATTCCTCCCGAAGAGATGGCCATCGACTGGAACAAGGTCATTTTCAAGGGGCTCACCCTCAAGGGGATTTACGGTCGCGAGATGTTCGAGACCTGGTACAAGATGGCCAGCCTGGTGCAGGCCGGTCTTAATTTGCAGCCGATGATCACCCACCGCTTCGCCATCGACGATTTTGAACAAGGGTTCGAGGTGATGCGCTCCGGCCAGTCGGGCAAGGTCATTCTCGACTGGGAATGACCCGTCTGTAATTCCAACACTTATAAGGATTTATTCCATGGAGCATGTCATCCGGTTCGTGGTCGGCGGGGCGATGATCGTCGTCATCTGCCTGCTGGGAAAATCGAAATACCCGCAACTTGCCGGGCTGGCCGTGCTGTTTCCCGCCGTCACCCTGGTCGGCTATTATTTTTTGATTTCCGAACAAGGCAAGGACGCCGTTCGAACGATGATCGGCTACAGCCTGTTGGGCCTGCCGACGGTCCTGGTGTTTCTGTTGTGCCTCTATTTCGCCCTGGGCAAATTCGATATTTTTACCAGTTTTTCCATCGCCATCGGGGCCTGGCTGCTCACCGCTGTCCTGATCTATTGGAACGCGGATCGGGTGTTCCGGATCGTCGGGGGATAAGGCCTATTGGGTTGCGATGTGTCTCCTACTTTTAATTAATCGAAGGAATAGATCCGCCATGACTCAAATGAGAACGGGACGACGCAAGTATTACGATATCTTTTCCCATTTCTACGACGCCTTCATCCGCATGCACTCGCGGCAGGACGAAGACGATACGCGTGGTTTTCTGGTCAACGCGGCCCACCTGGAGCACAAACCCGGCGCCCGGATTCTGGATATCTGCTGCGGAACCGGATCGGTGGTTTTAACCTTCGCCGAGCGCCATCCGGAAGCCTCGGCCATCATTGGCACCGATTTTTCTCACGGCATGCTGCGCAGGGCCCGGGAGAAAAACCGCGCCGGCCGGGTCGTTTTCATCGAAGGGGATGCGGCGAAGCTGCCGTTTGCCGACGACAGTTTCGACGCCGTGAGCTGCTCTCATGCCCTCTACGAGTTGAAGGGCGAAACCCGGCAAAAGGCCCTGCACGAAATGAAACGAGTGATAAAGCCCGACGGCGTTGTGCTGCTCATGGAGCACGAAGTTCCCCAGAAGCCGCTGATCAGATTCCTCTTCCGCATCCGGATGCTGACCCTGGGGTCGAAGGACGCCCGCGAATTCATGGGCGACGGCGAGCATCTGAAAAAAATCTTCCCGCACGTCGAACTGAGTCATTCACGGACCGGGAAGAGTAAACTGATGAGTTGCCGGAAATAGAATAGAGTCAGGTGCCGGGAACATTTTTATGTTATGCCGGAATAAACTGGAGCAGGGTGGTCATGAAAAGGTTGATTGTTCTGGGGATAGTACTGGGTGCTTTAATTTACGGGAATCCGGAACAGTCAAGCCGGGTCTTCAAAATTTTTAAAGACAAGTCTTTGCCAGTTCTCAAAGCAAATGCCGAATATCGTGAAGAGCTTGAGTACAAAATGGCCGAGCTGGCAGCATACCAAAAAGCGATAGATGACATTACTGCCGACATGGAAAGAATTGAAGAAAATGCGCCCATTTGCCCAATGACTGGAAATAAGGCCATCACTATCATTACCAAGGATGGCCGTGACGAATTGCGAGCGAAGTCTGAGGTGCTGGAAGAGGAAATCCGTTTGCTGGAAGATAAATTAAAAGAGTGATTTGAAAAGACCCTTCCCGATTTATTGCCTGTCGCTGAGCGACCGGGCAACCTCCCCGACCGGTTGGAATTCCCGCAACAAGTTGACCCTCTTTTGGTGTCCTTTACCCCTCGATCTCCGGCAGAACCACCTCCCTCTCCGGCATCGGCACGAGGCATAAATCGCCGTAGCAGAGGGCGAACAGCGTTCCTTCTTTTTCCATCAGAGCCGTAACCTCGTCGGTGGTTTTGCCTTGGGCCCCGGCGTATTCGGCCGGGGGGACGAGCCCTTCCGCATCCGGATGCTGACCCTGGGGTCGAAGGACGCCCGCGAATTCATGGGCGACGGCGAGCATCTGAAAAAAATCTTCCCGCACGTCGAACTGAGTCATTCACGGACCGGGAAGAGTAAACTGATGAGTTGCCGGAAATAGAATAGAGTCAGGTGCCGGGAACATTTTTATGTTATGCCGGAATAAACTGGAGCAGGGTGGTCATGAAAAGGTTGATTGTTCTGGGGATAGTACTGGGTGCTTTAATTTACGGGAATCCGGAACAGTCAAGCCGGGTCTTCAAAATTTTTAAAGACAAGTCTTTGCCAGTTCTCAAAGCAAATGCCGAATATCGTGAAGAGCTTGAGTACAAAATGGCCGAGCTGGCAGCATACCAAAAAGCGATAGATGACATTACTGCCGACATGGAAAGAATTGAAGAAAATGCGCCCATTTGCCCAATGACTGGAAATAAGGCCATCACTATCATTACCAAGGATGGCCGTGACGAATTGCGAGCGAAGTCTGAGGTGCTGGAAGAGGAAATCCGTTTGCTGGAAGATAAATTAAAAGAGTGATTTGAAAAGACCCTTCCCGATTTATTGCCTGTCGCTGAGCGACCGGGCAACCTCCCCGACCGGTTGGAATTCCCGCAACAAGTTGACCCTCTTTTGGTGTCCTTTACCCCTCGATCTCCGGCAGAACCACCTCCCTCTCCGGCATCGGCACGAGGCATAAATCGCCGTAGCAGAGGGCGAACAGCGTTCCTTCTTTTTCCATCAGAGCCGTAACCTCGTCGGTGGTTTTGCCTTGGGCCCCGGCGTATTCGGCCGGGGGGACGAGCCGGTACCCCACCTTGGCCAGTTCGTTGGCGATGGTGGCCCAGGCCACCCGCGATTCGGGGAGGAGAATGTTCCGTTGCGGGCCGGCCTGCTGGCAGGTACCCAGTCCGTGCCGGATGAGAATGCACAGCGCCTCGCGCCGAATCCGCTCCAGTTCTACCATCTCGACTTCCCACTGTTGCATGAACAGGTTCCTCTCGGTATTTTCTCCAAAATTTTTGTAATAAGAAAAAATAGTGGACACATGGGAATGGCGCTAG
>MHXM01000064.1:2931-5556 GCA_001825565.1 Desulfuromonadaceae bacterium GWC2_58_13 | reverse complement strand
CTGTCATTGCGACCTTTCGCCCTTTATGGGGTGTCTGTTTCAACCGTTGCCCGATGCCATCCCCTCAAGGCGGGCGATGCGCTCTTCCATCGGCGGGTGGGTGGAAAACAATTTTAGCAGAGAACCGCCGGAAAGCGGGTTGACGATAAACATATGCGAAGTGGCCGGAGTCGCCTCCATCATCGGCACCCGTTGCGAAGCCACTTGCAGTTTGCGCAGGGCATTCGCCAGGGCCAGCGGCTGGCCACAAATTTTCGCCCCCGAGGCGTCGGCCAGATATTCGCGGCTGCGGGAAACCGCCATCTGGATCAGCATGGCCGCCATCGGCGCGATGAAGGCCATGGCCAACCCGCCGAGCAGGCCGCCTCCGCCTTCCTCGTCCTCGGAGTTGCCGCCACCGAAGATGGCCGCCCATTGCAGCATGTTGCCGAGCATGGAAATAGCCCCGGCAAAGGTCGCGGCGATGGTCGAGATCAGGGTGTCGCGATTGGCCACGTGGGCCAGTTCATGGGCCATGACCCCTTCGAGTTCATCCGCTGAAAGGATCTGCATGATGCCTTCGGTGGCGGCCACCGCCGCGTTTTGCGGATTGCGTCCGGTGGCAAAGGCGTTCGGGCTCGGCGACGGGATGACATACACCTTGGGCATCGGCATGTTGGCGCGGGCGGCCAGGCGGCGAACCATACCGTAAAAGACGGGCTGTTCGGTTTCGCTGACCTCGCGGGCACGATACATTTTCAGCACGATCTTGTCCGAATACCAGTAGCTGAAGAAGTTCATGCCGCCGGCCAGGAGAAAAGCGATGATCATGCCGGATTGGCCGCCGATGGCGTTACCCATGGCGACGAGAAGAAGGGTGAGACAGGTGAGCAGAAAGGTGGTTTTCAGGGTGTTCATTTCTTTTACCTCCGGACGCTGGTTTGCGCCGCGGGTAAAAGAAAAAACCTTTACCCACGGCATGATTCAAATGCTGTGAATAAAGGTCTGGCAAAGTTCGACTTGAAGGTCGTCCCCCACGTCCGGGCGGCCAAAGCCGCCGTACTGACGAATCGTGGGCCGGCGATGTCTCCCGCCGGGTGCTACTCCCCTTTAACGGTTCCGATGATATTTAATTGCCCTGTTGGGTGTCAACCAAAATCGCTCGGCAATCGACAAACGCCAAAACGGAACGGTCGAAGCCGGTCAGAAGATGGTATCGACAAAGGTTTCCACTTGCTGCAGTTCTTCGGCAATCCCCTGAAAATCGATATTATTCATGCCGGCGCCGAGGATGGATTGGTCCAGCTTTGGGAGATGGCCGTCGTTGACCAGGCGATCCGACAGATAGACGATGGCCGTCACCTGATCGCGCTCGGTCAGGCGGTCCGGTTCGTGATGGGATTCGATAGCATCGATCACCACTTCCGGCAGGTTCCATTTGGCGGCCAGCAATACACCGGCCTGGATGTGATAGTTGGCGATGAGATTTTTTCGGGCGGAGTCGATGATTTCGTATTCGGACAGCAAATCGTACAATATGATTTTGCCGATATCGTGTAAAAGTCCGCAGACAAAGGCGATTTCTTCGTCGGCGCCCAGATTGGCCGCCAGTTTTTTGGCGACATAGGCGCATTTGAAACTATGCCGCATGAGTTGGACGACCTCCTCCCGGTTCTGGTTCGAACCCTGGGCCAGGGAGGTGGTGGTGACGATGCCGAGCAGAACATTGAACCCGACCATGACGATGGCATGCTGCACCGAGGTCACCGGATTGGCGAGGCTGTAAAAGGACGAGTTGACGACTTTGAGAATTTTCGAGGTCAGTACCTGATCGGCCATGACGATTTTCAGCACGTCATGGGCCGATCCGTCGGGAGAATTGATCACCTCTTGGATCTGTCCCAGGGTTTTCGGCATGGGCGGCATATTGAAATCGCCGCTCATGATCCGTTGACTGATGGCCTGGAACAAGGATTCGTGAATCTTGTGCTGTTGTTCGATCGCCTCCTGGTTGAGATGACGGGCGCGGTCGAGCGCCTCGCCGATGGGCAATCGAAGAAGATGACCGCGGGTGGTTTCAGGGGCGGCCCCTTCAAAGGTGAAGAACCCGCCCTGCCAGCGCAGCACATCGGCCAGGGCGCGCAACAGTCGAAAGGTCTGAAGCTTACGCAGGGACGCCTGGTCGAGGAGTTGCGTTTCCACCAGGTAGCGAACCAGCGGCATCCGCCGCTCCCAACTTTGACGGCGGGCTTCGGCCAGTTGTTCCCGCCCGATAAACCCGGCTCCGGTCAGAATATGCTCGTAGCTTTCTTCCTTGCGGTTGGAGCTGAGTCCCGCCAGCAGACCCTCGTGCAGCGCCAGTTTTTTTTGCACCGAGTCATTCACGAGGAGAAGGGTGCCGCTTTGGCCGCGCGTTCCCATCCACGCCAGAAGATCCGACACCGGCATGATCTCCAAGTCTCCCTGAAGCTTGTTTTTAACCCCGGCCTGACCGCTTTCGGCGGAAAGTTCGCTCATGGGCAGACAGTCCCCGCTGACAAAAAAGCCGCCAGAGCCGGAAATTCCGGGTGGCGGCCTGCGTTATGGTCCGGTTTCCGTCGCACAAACATCCTCCGGTGACAAGCTCATAAAAAAACCTATAGGGTA
>MHXM01000064.1:0-2877 GCA_001825565.1 Desulfuromonadaceae bacterium GWC2_58_13 | reverse complement strand
TCAATTGCGCTATCCTCCGTAGGAATGGAGTCCCGACAGGATCAGGTTGACCCCCAGATAGCAGAAAATGGTGGCGCCAAAACCGATGATCGATAGCCAGGCGGCCCGCTTGCCGGCCCATCCGCGGGTGAAACGGGCATGCAGAAAGGCGGCGTAGATGAACCAGACGATCAGGCTCCAGGTCTCTTTCGGGTCCCAGCTCCAGTAGGTACCCCAGGCGTAGTTGGCCCAGGCCGCCCCGGTGACGATGCCGAGGGTCAGCAGGGGGAAACCCAGCATGATCGCCTTGTAGTTGATATCGTCAAGCACCTTGCTGCTCGGCAACAGGCTGGGGCGGGCACTGTCGCCGTTCCGCGGCCGTCCGGCCATCAGCAGGTACATGATCGAAGCTCCGCAGGCCACGGCAAAAGCGGCATAACCGAGAAAACAGGTGATGACGTGATAGGTCAGCCAGTTGCTCTGCAGCGCCGGAACCAGCGGCTGAATCTCGGCGTCAAGTCCGAGTTGGGCCCAGGCCATGCCGAGAAAGGCGAACGGCATGACAAACGCGCCGACCGCCCGCTGCTTGTATTTGAAATCCATCAGCAGGTAGATGAACAGGATCGACCAGGCGAAGAAAACCACCGATTCGTACAGGTTGGAGAGGGGCGCCTGATCGTAGCCCATCCCCTTCGCTTCGAACCAGCGCATCAGGATCGCCGCGCTGTTGGCGACAAAACCGATCCCGGCCACCGCCGTGGCGATCAGGGAGATCCCTCGGCTGCGACTGATGAGATAGGTGATAAACAGCACCATCGAAGCAAAGTAGGCGATGGTCGTGATATTGAAAAACTGTGAACTGGTCATGATAATGTCTCCAAGGTTGCCGAGCTGGTCTCGCCTTCGAGGGTTTCGTCCAGGCGTTGGCTGAGTTCATCGAAAAAGAGGGTAAAGGCCGGCTGGTTGCGATGGGCGCTGCCGCCAAAATGCACCAGGCTGTGCGAGCTGCCCGCTTCGATGGTCGCCCAGAGCCGTCGATGGGAAAAACCGAAGGCGACGATGGAACCCATCACCATCAGCAGACAACCGAACCAGACCACCCAGACTCCGGGGTCTTTCTTGACTTGCAGGCCGGTATACATTTTCTCTTGAAAATCGACCAGGGCGAAGCTGAAGTCGCCGCCGCGCTTCTCGTCGAAATCGGGAAACCGCTGCAGCACCACGAACGGCTTGCCGTGCTGGCCGTCGGGGGTGTTGACGTGCATCTCCACGGCCGGGCCGAAGTCGCCGTAGCTGGGCGAATAACCGGAAACGGCAAAAGACCCGCCGCCCGGCAGCGGCACATGGGCCCCCTCGGCGACGGTTAAATCGAGTGCCTCGCCGGTAGCCCGAACCTTGACTCGCATCTTCAGCTGCGGGCTGCCGGCCTGACCGTAGCTCGACTGGTAAAAAGTGATCCCGTTGTAGCTGAGGGGATCGTTGACGATGATCTTGCGGTCGCTGATCACCTCCCGGCCGCCGTCGATGACATCCAGAATGCTCATGAATTCCCGGGGCCGGTCCGAGCCATCGTAGTAGCTGACGTTGAAATCGTCGCAGCGCACGGCGAAGCCCAGATCGATCGGTTCCCGGCTGCCGGCGGGCCAGACCCGACTGGTCGAGGTTCCCTCCTCGATATTGACGTAGGCCTTGAATCCCCAGAGGTTGCCGATGATGGCGCCGATGAAGATGAGCAGGATGGAAAGATGGGTGGCATACACCCCGAATCGGGACCAGCCGCCCTTTTGCGCAAACAAATACAGGCGGCCGGCTTTGCGCGTCACCAGCGGCCGGGCGAAGCGCGCGGACAACAGCTGTTCCAGGCGACGGCCAACCTCTTCGGCCGGCAGGTCGACCCGCAGCTGCCGGCTGTTGGAAAGGGTCTGGAACAACCCCTCGTCGGCCTCCGTCACGGGAACGGCGACGGCCTTCCAGACCCGTGGCAGCCGTTTGAACGAACAGGTGAGCAGATTGAGGGAGATGGCTCCGAGCAGGGACAGGAACCACCAGGAGTGATACATGTCGAAAACCTGTAGCATGTCGAACAGGCGATAGACCTTTTCGCCATAAACCTGCAAATATTCTTCGGAAGTGCGGTTCTGCTGGATGAGGGTGCCGATAATGGAGGTGGCGGCCAGCATAATTAAGAGAAAAATAGTTAGCTTTAGGGACGCAAAAAAGTCCCAGACAAGGTCGATCCATGAACGTTTTTTGGCATTCAACAGCGTAACTCCCGTCGAGATCGGAACGATCCGGGCCGCGGACACAAAAAACCAGCGGCGAAAAACAACGGCGGCAAGGAACGGCGGTTCGGCCTAATTCAACAGAACGACAGTGCGCAGATGACGTAGGGCGAGAAGCGGACCCGACAAGGCCAGGCCAGGTGGGAAGATGGGAGTAATCGGTGCCAGAGCGGCAAGAACGGGGCGGATCGCCGACAGGAAGTGAAGTTGTCCACCCGGCGTCCGCAGAGGACGGACCCGTGACTTGAGCGTGGGCAACCAGAATTCAAGGTCGAGGCAGGGGCCGCCCCGCCCCACGTCAAGCAGGCTGCCCGCGGAGGTCAGGGTTGCCGAAGCGCCGGTGTGCGGCAGGCAGCGAATCGCGCAGGGCTGCCCCGGCCCGCAGGCGTCTTTCCCGGAAAGACACCAGAAGGCGCCAAACGCCGAACCGAAACCGCTCAACAGGTAGAGCAGCAGGGTCAGCCAGACCATATGTTTAACGACAAACTGCAAATGGATCTCCCCTGCCGACATTAAGGGAGATCCTAAGCCGAATCGTAAAAACAAGGCAACGGCAATCGGAACAGATCGAAACTGCACATTCCCGCTACAGGGGAAGCACGTACCAGAGCACCGA
>MHXM01000063.1:26317-30363 GCA_001825565.1 Desulfuromonadaceae bacterium GWC2_58_13 | reverse complement strand
GATATCCAGCTTGACGATCCGCCCGAACCCGAATCTCCACCCCGGAAACCATTTATTTTCCGCTGGCCCCAGCTTTTGGGCTGGCCCCTTCAGGCGACGGCGGATATCGCAGTTTTTCAAGTCGATCACCTCGTTATCCATTCTTCCTCGAAAACCCTTTGGCAAATCGATCATTTGCGCGGCAGGATTCACTGCGACCAAGGCACCTATACTCTGTCGGAGCTGGAATCTGTCGCCAGGGAGGGAACGCTTGATGGCGTCCTGAAAGTCGACCTGATGAACTCCCGCCTGACGGGAGAGTTGCGGGCTGGCCTGACCGAAAATATTGCCGGAGTCGACCGAATCGCGCTGAAATTCGATCTCGGTGGAACGGATTCCCGAGCGCTGACCGGCCAGATTGAGTCGATGCTTTACGCTGGGCAGAAAGCCTGGTTCGATGGAACCGCCATGGTTGAATTGGTGGATGACAACCTTCAGGTTACCAACGGCTCGATTCGTTTTCCCGGGCATCCCGACCACCTTCGAGTGCAGGGAAGCCTGCAACTCAGGGCGAACCTCCCCTGGCAGGCGACCGTCCAAGTCGAAGGCCTCGATCTCACTGAACTGGCGGGTGTCCCACTGTTGTTGTTCGGAGAAGTTCGCGGCGAAGGCGACCTGGATGAATACCGGGGAATCGTCGACGCGGAGAACCGTGTCGAAGGATGGCTTAAATCACGATTAAAAGGAGCTTTCGATGGTGACCTTGACGGTATCGCGCTGGTTGGCCTGGCCGGTGAGTGGCTGGAAGGACGGGTTGCGGGCGATCTGAATATCGGCTGGCTTGACGGTTTCTCCCTGCGCGGAACCGCACAGGGCCGCGACCTGGACTTAACGGGACTGTTCCCCGAATATTCCGGACGGGTTAATCTCGACCTCCGTGCCGAAATGCTCCAATCTGGCGATGATCCGATGGATATGCATTTTTCCGGTCAGCTTCTCGAAAGCACTCTTTACGGCAAAGCGCTGACGGGTGGGGCGGATTTTCGTTTTCAGGGAGACGAGGTTGATATCGCCAGTCTTGATCTGCACGGGGAAGGCATTGACCTGACAGCCGTGGGAAAGCTCAGTCAGCGGATCGATTTTACCGCCTCCGCCCAACGGCTTTCCGGCCTGGTGGCTGGGCTCGGTGGTCAGATGAACGTCACTGGATGGATACATCGGGCCGGCGATGAACGGGCTGGCGAACTGAAGGTGCGGGGACAAGGGCTGAGCTATGGCGACTTTTCTTTGGCCGGACTGACGGTGTCCGCTGGGAAATCCGCGGCGATAGACCGTCTTATCCTGATTGCCGAGGGGGAGGGCGGCAAGGCCTGGGGCCGGCAGGTAGATTCTTTGTCGTTGGCGATGGAAGGACGCCCGGAGGATCATGAAGGAACCTTTGAGTTCTTGACGCCTGCCGGCAGGGGGCGGATGAAGCTGTCCGGTGGCTATCGGGAAAGGCGTTGGTCCGGAAACCTGACCGAATTGCGCTTGCTGCAAACGCAATTCGGTGACTGGGCTCTGGCAAAAGCGGTCAAGCTGCGGATCGATTCCCGTTCGCTTCAGTCCGCGCCGCTGCGACTGGTCAGCTCCCTCGGGGAAACGGTTGAAATGGATGGCGTGATGACCCTGGCCCCCCTGGAGGGGGTTTCCCAGTTGCAGTGGCGCGGGCTCCGGCTGAGTCATGCCGATTCCTGGTTGGGCGGCTGGGCGGCGAGTGGCACGAGTTCGGGCGATATCCAACTGTATTTGCGGGATGGCGATCTCTTTGATCTCGGCGCCGAGATCAAGGTCGACGGAGGGATTGCCAGGGGGGAGCATCAGGTCGAAATGGTCGAAGGTCTGGCGAACCTGAACTGGAATCGGCAGGGGTTGACCGGGCAGGCCAAGGCAGATTTCGGCGACATGGGGGTGCTTACGGCGCAGGTTCATTCGTCCGATCCGGCCCATCTGGCGTTGCCTTCGGCGGGAGATCTTTCCGTCCGACTTGCCGGCTCCTCCCTGTCCAGCCTTTATCCCTGGGTGCCCGTCTCCCTGAACGCCGAGGGGCTTCTTTCTGGCGTCGTGGAGGGCCGGTGGGAAAATGAAACCGATATTGCCCTGGAGGGAAAGGCCGAAATTGCCGGCGGGCGTCTGCGATGGCAAGAGGGCGATAGCTCACTGGCCGCTGAGTTGACTCAGGCTTCGGCTGGGTGGAGCTGGCGCGGTGATCGTCTGTCCGGTCATGTGGTGATGGCGCTCGAAAATCATGGGCGACTGCAGGGCGAGGTTCAACTGCCACTTCCGTTCCGTTGGCCTTTGGTTTTCGCGACGGAAGGGGCGGTCCAGGGTAAATTGTCCGGCCATCTTCGGGAAAGAGGGTTGCTGACCGTCCTGTTCCCCGGTTCCATTGGGGAAACCAGCGGCCTGCTTGATTTTGACTGGACCCTTGGCGGCCGTTGGGCTCACCCTGAACTGGGGGGTGTTTTTAGTCTGTCGGGAGCTTCGGCCTATCTGCCGGCCGCCGGCGTTCAGCTGACCGATGTGGGATTCAAGGGAAGGCTGGCTGCGGATCGGATTTTTCTCGACTCGTTCTCCCTCCGGTCCGGTTCCGGTCGGGTCGAGGGCTCCGGCGAAGTACAGTTGTCCGACTGGCAGCCGAATGAGTATCAATTCCAATTGGGCGGCAAGGATTTCCAATTGGTCAACCTCCCTGAATTGCAGTTGACGGTTAATCCCGAACTGCGGCTTTCCGGTGACCGTCAGCAGGTCAAACTGCGGGGCAGTCTCGCCATTCCACAGGCCCTGGTGGCTGCCCGCAACGCGCCATCGCCTGTGGCGTCCAGCCCCGACCTGATTATGGTTGATGTCGAATCCGTCCCCCCGCCCAAAACCCTGCCCGTGACGCTTGATGCCAGAGTTCGCATTCTTATGGGCGATCATGTGCTGGTCAAAGCCAACGGTATCGACGCCCGCCTGGGGGGGGAGGTTGAGCTGCAGGCCGACACCCTCGATAAAATATCCGCGAAAGGAAAAATCCAGGTTGTCGAAGGGTCATATTCCTCTTATGGCGTTGGCCTGAAGATCGAACGAGGCAACGTTTTTTTTGCCGGTGGGCCAGTGGATCAGCCATCCCTTGATATTCTCGCCTTGCGCAAAGCCGGTGAGGTGAAGGCCGGGGTGCTGGTAACCGGTACTCCCAGGCATCCGGTAGCCAAGCTGTATTCCGAGCCGTTGATGCCCGATACCGATATTCTGGCCTATATTGTTCTGGGTCGCCCTCTCGGTTCGGACAGCGGTCAGAGCAGTCTGTTAATGACGGCCGCAGGGGCGCTCCTTTCCAAAGGAGAGTCGGCGGTGTTGCAGGATCGCCTCAAGCGACGACTAGGTCTGGATGTGCTGGAAGTGCAGGCCGGGAGCGGCGATGTCGCCAGTTCGATGGTGACCATCGGCAAATATCTCAGTCCGAAGCTTTACGTCAGCCTTGGCCATGCCTTGTTCACCAGTACCAACGAATTTCGCATGCGGTACAACCTCAAGGAGCACTGGGACCTGGAGTCGAATGTCGGTGTCGAGAGTGGTGCCGACCTGTATTATCGGATTGAGTTCGATTAGCGATTGTTTCGGAACGGCTTGACTTTTCCCCCGTTGAATGCTACAAAGCGCGACGTTTGCCTAGCAATTAAAAGAATCCGTCAATGGAGGAATTGACCATGGAACAAACCTTTGCCATCATTAAACCCGATGCCTTCGCCGCTGGCAACGCCGGCAAGATTATCGCGCGCATCTACTCCGAAGGCTTCAGAATTGTCGGTTTGAAAAAGCTGTACATGAGCAAAGTCGAAGCCGAGGGATTCTACTATGTACACAAAGCGCGTCCATTTTTCGGCGAGCTGACCGATTTCATGAGCAGCGGGCCCTGCGTCGTCATGGTGCTCGAAGCGGATGGCGCCATCAAAAAGTGGCGCGATCTGATGGGAGCTACCAATCCCGCTGAAGCGGCCGCCGGCACCATGCGAAAAGAGTTCGGTACTTCGATCGGCGAGAAT
>MHXM01000063.1:9535-26297 GCA_001825565.1 Desulfuromonadaceae bacterium GWC2_58_13 | reverse complement strand
TCCCGAAACGGCGGCGTTTGAAATTCCCTACTTCTTTTCCGGGCTCGAATTGCTCTAAATCGCATAATTCAGATTAATTCTTGTGGAAAAAAAACCCTTCGGGTATGATCCGAGGGGTTTTTTTTATGTAAAATCAGCGAAAAAAACGTTTTGCAGGTAGGGAATGACCGCAGGAACCTTGATCGACCTTAAAAACCTGACCCTGAATGAACTTTCCGCACTGTTGGCGGAGATGGGGCAAAAACCGTTTCGCGCCAAGCAGGTGATTCGCTGGATCTACGGTCGCGGCGTCACCTCGTTTGCCGACATGACCGATCTCTCCAAGGAATTCCGCGAAGCTCTGGCCCTGCGCGCGACCATTTCGGACTGGCAGCCGGAGGTGGTCGAAGATAGCCGCGACGGCACCCGTAAATATCTGTTTCGACTGACCGACGGCCAAACTATCGAAACGGTCCGCATTCCCATGGAGGTGGAGCGGGCGACCCTGTGCATTTCAACCCAGGTCGGCTGCGCCATGCAGTGCTCCTTCTGCCTGACCGGTACCTTCGGCTTGGTCCGCAACCTCGAGCCGGGCGAGATCGTCAACCAGGTCTGTGCCGCCTTCAAGGATGGCCCGATCAATAATATCGTGCTCATGGGAATGGGTGAGCCCCTGCATAATCTGGATAACGTCGTCAAGGCTCTGCAGATTCTCTTTCTGGACGACGGTTTCGGCTACGGTGCGCGCAAGGTGACGCTTTCCACCTCTGGACTGGTGCCGCAGATGCGGGAATTGGGACAGCGCATCCGGGTGAACCTGGCGGTTTCCCTCAACGCGACCACGGATGCGGTGCGTGACCAACTGATGCCGATCAATCGCCGTTACCCTCTCAAGGAACTGATGGCGGCCTGCCGGGATTATCCCTTGCAACCCCGCCAGCGGATCACCTTCGAGTACATCCTCATCCGTGGGATCAACGATACCCCACAGGATGCCAAGCGTTTGGTCGGGCTGCTGCACGGGGTGAAAGCCAAGGTAAACCTTATTCCTTACAACGAACACGAAGGGTCTTCCTTTCAGGCTCCGACCGACGAGAGCATCGAGGTCTTTCAGACTTACCTGCTGAGCCGTGATATTGTGGCCATCCGGCGGTCCAGCAAGGGACAGGATATTTCCGCGGCCTGCGGTCAGCTCAAGGGCAAGCTGGATAAAGCCCAGGGGCTTTTGCCTGCCCCGGTCCGGAACGACTGACTGAGATTTAAATAGTTACATTGAATAAGTTCATAAAGCACAGGAGGTTTTATCATGTCCCAACCCGTAATCGGCGTTATCGGCGGCAGCGGCCTGTATGAAATCAAGGAACTCACGGACATTCAGGAGATGGTGCTGGATACCCCGTTCGGCGCGCCATCCGACGGCTATATTACCGGCGTGCTCGACGGGGTGAAAATGGTTTTTCTCCCCCGCCATGGACGCGGCCACCGACTGTTGCCCTCCGAGGTCAACTACCGGGCCAACATTTACGGAATGAAAAAGCTCGGGGTCCAGCAGATCATTTCGGTATCGGCGGTCGGCAGCATGAAAGAAGAGATCGTCCCCGGGCATATTGTCATTCCCGACCAGTTTTTCGACCGCACCCAGGGGCGGCGCGCCTCGACTTTTTTCGGCGATGGCGTGGTCGGCCACATCCAGTTCGCCGACCCGGTCTGCGGGGACCTGTCGCAGGTCCTCTTCGAGGCGGCGACCGAGGTGGGGGCCACCGTGCACAAGGGGGGAACCTACATCTGCATCGAGGGCCCGAATTTTTCGACCCGGGCCGAGTCAAATATCTATCGCAGCTGGGGGGTCGACATAATCGGCATGACCAACCTCCCCGAAGCGCGGCTGGCCCGCGAAGCGGAAATCTGTTACGCCACCGTTGCCCTGGCTACCGACTACGACTGCTGGCACAGCGAGCACGAAGATGTATCCGTTGAGGCGGTTATCGCCATTATTCAACAAAACGTCGCCACCGCCCGCGACATCATCAGGGCCGCGGTGAAACGGCTATCCGGAACACGCGGCTGCGCCTGCGGCGAAGCTCTCAAATTCTCGATCATGACCCACAAGGAGCTGATTTCGGAAACGACCCGGCAGAAGCTGGCGGTTTTGATGGGCAAGTATCTTTAGGGCGTGCTTTTTCTCTCGGCTTGCGCCATTTGGGGAATCCGGTTAGAATTCCACTACTGTTTTTTTTATAGAAAGTGAATGGGTTATGAGTCTTCTGGTGGTTGGTTCGGTCGCTTTTGATTCGGTGGAAACCCCTTTCGGTCGGGTTGAAGAGGTGTTGGGTGGCTCCGGCACCTATTTCAGTACTTCCGCGAGTTTTTTCACCGACGTCAGTCTGGTGGCGGTCATCGGCGAGGATTTTCCCGAGGCGCACATGGAGTTTCTCCGCTCCCGAGAAATCGACTTGCGTGGTCTTCAGACCGCACCGGGCAAAACGTTTCGCTGGAAAGGACGCTACGGATTCGACCTCAATGAGGCTCACACGCTCGATACTCAACTCAATGTTTTCGAATCGTTTCGCCCCGAGCTGCCGGCTGGCTATGAAAATTCCGAATACGTTTTTCTGGCCAATATCGATCCCGAACTGCAACTCGACGTGCTTAAGCAGGTCAGAAATCCGGCTCTGGTTGCCTGCGACACCATGAATTTCTGGATCGAGGGTAAACGCGAGGCGTTGCTGAAAACCCTTCCTCATGTCGACATTCTGATCATCAACGAAGGGGAAACCCGCCAGTTGGCCGGCGAGCCGAACCTGGTCAAGGCGGCCCGGGCGATTTTGGCCATGGGACCGAAAACCCTGGTGGTCAAGCGGGGAGAATACGGAGTGATCATGTTCTCCGAACATTCGATCTTTACCGTTCCGGCATATCCTCTGGAGACGGTTTTCGATCCGACCGGGGCCGGGGACACTTTTGCTGGTGGTTTCATGGGGTATCTCGCCTCCACGCGCAATCTGTCCGACGCGAGCATTCGTCAGGCTATCGTATTCGGCTGCGTCATGGCCTCGTTTACCGTCGAGGACTTCAGCCTTAACCGTCTGAAAATTCTTGATTATACCGAGGTGGAAGAGCGTTTTCGAAAGTTTAAGCTGCTGACCGATTTTGACGGCCTGGGCTGATTCGCGGGGAGTGCCGATGTTCGAGTGGGATAAAGCTTGTGAAAGACTGGAAGTTGCGCCTGAACGGGTGCGACGGTTGTTGCGTTCCCTGGGTGACACCCAGGTGGCGTTGCCCGGCCTGCCATCCCAAAAATCTTCGGCTTATCTATGTGCCTATGAGGATTCCAGGGGGGTGCAGGTAGTCGTGGTTTTCCATCTGTTGGTGAGCCGCCGGCTGGCGGTTTATCGTCATGATCAGGGACGGGTGGCGCCGCAGAATCTTAAAGCGGTACTCGACGAGGGGATGCATTTTGCCGAGTCGCTCGGGTTTCTTCTTGATGACCAGGAGTTCCACCTGCTGGACCCACCGGCTAAAAAGGATCGCTGGAATTCTCTCCCGCTGGTTCACGGCGGGGGATACGGGCTGGATGAGCCGGCTGCTGCCGGTGGGGCCCCTGCCGCAGCAGTACCTGAGCTGCCCAGCCTGGAAGAACTGCATGAGCGCAGACGCTTCTTCATCGAAAAACTTGGTCGTTTTCTGGCCACACTTTAGGAGGTCGTCTTGGTTAAACAGGCCCTGGTGCTGATTTTTCTTGTTGTGATAGGGGGTATCGCCGGTTGCAGTGCCCCGGAGAAAAAAAAACCGCCGCAAGGCGAATCGCATTATATGCTCGGTTTGTCTTATTTCCGCCAGCAGCAGTTGACTCAGGCCCTCAAGGAATTTTTGCAGGCGGTTGAATCCGACCCACAGAACGCTGATTACCAGAATGCCCTGGCCCAGGCCTACCAATTCAAGAAAGCCTATCCCGAGGCGGAAAAACATTATCTGGATGCCGTAAATTTCAGCGGTAACTCACCGGAATACCAGAACAATTTAGCTGCCCTGTATCTGGATATGCAGCGTTGGGACGACGCCATCAAATATTTTCGGCAGGCTGCTGCCAATCTGTTGTTCGGAAACCCGGAAATCGCCCTGACCGGGATAGGTTTCGCATATTTTCAAAAAGGCGAATATCCAGATGCGGTGGGCGCCTACCAGGAAGCCATCAAGAAAAATGCGCGTTATCCGGTAGCTCACCTGCGTCTCGGCGAAGTTTATTATGAGCTGGATAAGTGGGAACTGGCCATCGAATCCTTTCGCAAAGCCGTCGAACTCGTTCCCACCTATCTTGATGCCCATTATAAACTTGGACTGGCCTATATGAAAAACCGGCAGAACGAAGAAGCCAAGCAAGCGTTTGCTGAGGTCGTGCGGTTGGCGCCGATTTCAGAATTAGCCAAACAGGCCAAGGCTTACATTGAATTGCTGAAATGACTATGAGCGAAATCGAACCGTCGACCCTCGGCGCTACCCTGAAAAAACGTCGCGAAGAACTCGGCCTGACCCTGGCTGAGGTTGCCGAAAAAACCCGCATCCGGGCCACCTTTCTCAAGGCGATGGAAGAGGACCGCTTCGACGGCTTTCCGGGAGATGCCTATCTGCATGGTTTCCTAAAACTGTTTGCCGGAGCCCTCAAGCTGGATGTCTCGATGGTGATGGCCCAGTTTTACCAGCAGACCGGTCTTCCGGCCGGGGGGCGGGGCGAGCGAAAATCAACGGTCTGCGATTTGCCGACCGAAACACCTCGCCGTAAACGTAAGGTGTTTGGTACGATCCCGCGGGTCATGGTCCTTGGCGGACTGGTCCTCGGTGCCGCCATTTTCCTGTATTTACGGCCATTTTCAACAGAGCTGGAGGTAAAGGAATCCCCCCAGCCCTCACCTGTATCGGGAGAGTCTTCGGAGACCGCCGGCAGTGCTGCTCAAGTGGAAGTGGCAGAGACCAGCGCTGAGGATGTTCAGGCGGACGCTGTCGCCGCAACCTCTGCCGAAGCAGCTCCTGCCGAGCCGCGGGAAATCGATTATGCGATTCCTTCCGGGGGCGCCATGCTGCGAGTTGAGGCCCTTGGAGCGGTCAATGTCGAAGTCCTGATCGACGATCTTCCCCTTAAACACTATGCCCTGGGCAAGGATACGGTTCTCAGTTGGCGAGTTTTGAAATCCTTGCAGTTGCAAGTCGATGTCCCGGAGCAATTGAAGGTGTGGCTCGAAAACGAACCTCTCGATTTGCGGGGGCGGACTACATTGTCGTTGCAGGCAGCAATGTCGGCGGCGGAGGAAGGAACGCGCTGATCCATGACGAGCAGAATCCAGTGTCCGCAATGTCAATCCCGATACCGGTTCGATTCATCCAAGGCCAAGAAGGCGGTGGTCCGAATCAAATGTCCCGGCTGCGGCCACGCTTTTCAGGTCGACCTGTCGGCCCTGAAAGAACAACCTCCCGTCGTCTCCGCCGATAAAGGGCTTTCCGGTCCGGTCCCGGCGGCCAAAAAACTCCTGATTGTCGATGACTCGAATTTTTTTCGGGAATTGATACTCGACATTCTTAAATCGCTGAACGTCGAATTTTTTACCGCCGCCGATGGCGACGAGGGTTTGCGGATCATCCGTCGCGAGAAACCGGCCTTGGTCCTGCTGGATCTCAACCTCCCTCGCAAGAATGGTTATGAGTTGATCCGGGAGGTGCGCGCCGATCTGGAACTGAAGCAGGTGCGGCTTTTGGCCATGAGCGGCGTCTTTCGTAAAAACGAAGATATCAGCGAAGTCTACCGTGGCGGCGCGGATGATTTTATCAGCAAATCATTCAAACCCGAACAACTGCTGGAGCGGGTCAACAAACTGCTGGAGTGACGACCGTGGACTGGGACGAATCAGGCATCGCCGAAAGCCTCAAACTCCGCCTGGGGACAGGGGCATTTGATCTTGCCGTGGTTCTCGGGTCGGGGTTGGGCAGTTTGGCCGATCAGGCCGAAGGCGCGGTTTTTGTCGATTATCGCGATATCCCAGGGTTTCCCCATATCCAGATTGAAGGCCATGCCGGAAGGTTGGTCGCCGGCCGTTTTCATGGATGGAAAGTCCTGTTTTTTCAAGGACGTTATCATCTCTACCAGGGCTTTGATGCCCGTCAGGTCGCTCTGCCGGCGAGAATCGCCAATGATCTCGGTTGCCGGCGGCTGTTGCTGACCAACGCCGTGGGAAGCATCAACCCCACCTTTAACCCCGGCGATTTCATGCTCATCGAAGATCATCTCAATCTGATGGGAGACAATCCGTTGCGCGGCGAGCCGCTGCATCCGTTCGTCGATCTGTCCAGCCTGTATCTGCAGACCCTCTTTGCGCCTCTGCAAAGCTTTGCCCGTCAACAGGGGATCTCCCTGCATCGGGGAGTGCTGGCGGCTCTCATGGGCCCTTCCTACGAAACCCCTGCGGAGATCCGCATGCTGCAGCGTCTGGGGGCGGATGCCGTGTCGATGTCGACGGTTCCCGAGGCGATCATGGGAAAATATCTGGGGATGGATGTGGTTGGGCTGTCCCTGGTTTCCAATATCGCCGCCGGCCTGTCATCGGCTCCTCTCGACCATCAGGGCGTCCTGCAGATCGGCTCCCGTGGCGCTGGCGACTTCATTAAATTGGCCCGACAATTAGTGCAACTCTGGCAACAAATTCCAATGTCCCGCGAGTCTTCCTGACCCAGCTTTGCCAACGTCCCAGCTTCCTTTTCAACTAGATGTAATTATTAAATTTTTCCTTTGCTTTTAGCCCTCTGATCCCTTGACAGCGCTTGGCTTTGTGCTAAGTTCTAAACTATATTCAAAAAGGAGCCACTACTTGGTTTCAGGGAGTGAAAAAATTCTTATTGTCGATGACGAGGAAAACGCCCGCATCGGCCTCACCAAACTTCTATCTCAAGAAGGCTACGAAGTCGATAGCGTCGCGGATGGCCGTGAAGCCTTGGATTATTTAAGGGGTAAACGGGTGAATCTGGTCATCAGCGACATCAACATGCCGCGGATGAACGGGCTGGCCTTTCTGCAGGAGATCAACCGACATTATCCCAGTATTCATGTCATAATGATTACAGCGTACGGTGAAGTCGAATCCTATTTTGAGGCCATGAATCTGGGCGCCTACGAGTACCTTCACAAACCGATCAAACTTGAGGAACTCAAGGTGGTCATCCATAAGATTTTCAAGCGAACGACTTGGCCGCGCTGAATTTATATCAACCATTCATCGGGAGAGAGAATATGAAAGATTTCAAAACCATCCTGTTTGCGATCGATTTTTCGCAGAGCTCCGACTATGCATTTCAATATGCTCTGTCCCTGGCAAAGAAATACGATGCCCGACTGGTGATCATTCATGTCATCAACGAACCCGTCGACCTGCGTGGATTTTATGTTCCGCACATCTCCTTCGAAAAGCTGGAGCAGGAAATCGAAGAAGGCGCCAAGAAAATGATGGAAAAATTCTGCCGGAATCAGATCAAGGACTACAGCAAGTACGAAACGTTTATCGTTCCCGGCATTCCTTACGATGAAATCATCAAAAAAGCTAACGAGGAGTCGGCCGACCTGATTCTTATGGGAACCCATGGACGGACCGGTCTCGACCATGTTTTGTTCGGCAGCACGGCCGAGAAAGTTGTGCGGAAATCTCCGGTTCCGGTAATGACCGTCCGGTTTGCCGAATAATTATTAACGGCACCCGTAGTGTTAAAGCAAAGGCAGCGGTTTCGCTGCCTTTGCTTTTGCCCGGCGACGGTATTTCTCCTTGTCAAAAAGGGAGGGGGCAGTTATTCTAACCTGTCCGATCGGAGGATAATTTAACAAGGGGGACGGAAATTCATGGATAGACGGATTGTCGTCGTGGACGACGAGAAGATTATTCTCGAGCTGACTTCCATGATATTGCGCAGCAAGGGATACCAGGTCTTCACGGCCGAAAATGGTCAGGAAGGCATGGCGCTGATCGAAAAAGAACGGCCGGCCCTGGTTCTGCTCGATTACATGATGCCGGCCATGGACGGTCTTACTGCCCTGAAAAAAATCCGTGAATCCTACCCTGATACCTACGTCATGATGTTCACCGGCAAGGGGAGCGAGGAGATCGCCGTCGAATTGATGAAAGCCGGCGCCTCCGACTACATTCTCAAGCCGTTCAATAACCAGGATCTGGTTGATCGCCTCGAAAATATCATGCGCATCCGCACCATCGAGCTGCACAATCGCGAACTGCGGCAAGAGCGGGAGCGGCTGCTTTACGAAATCGAACAGTGGAATCTTGAACTTGAGCGCCGGGTCGAAGAAAAGTCCCGCGATCTGGAAAAAGCGCACGCCGAGATCGTCCAAGCCGAAAAACTGGCGGCGCTCGGCCATCTCTCCGCCGGCATGGCGCACGAAATCCGCAATCCGCTTAATACGATCAGCCTGTTCATGCAGTTGCTCAAAAACGGTTTAAAGCCTGACAGCGAACTGTTCACCTATGCCGACAAAGCCCTCAATGAAGTAGGTCGGATCGACGATCTGCTGATAAGATTATTGGCGGCCAGCAAGCGACCTCAGTATGAGTTGCACATGGTGTCCATCGCTACGATCATCGACCGAACCCTCGAAGCGTTTGCCGAGCAGATCAAGGCGTACGGAGTTGTCCTGCGCAAAGAGTTTGTCACCGAGCCTCCCCCGATTCTTGCCGATGCTGCTGAAATGTCGCAGGTTTTCAATAATATTTTGGCCAACGCGCTCTATGAAATGCAGCAGGGGGGGACTCTCGGCCTGCGTTTGTCCCATGACGCCCATGCGATTCACATGGACGTTTCCGATACCGGCAGAGGGATTGCCAAGGAAAATCTGAGCCAGATCTTCGACCCGTTTTTCACCACCAAGGCAAAGGGAACCGGGTTCGGCCTGTCGGTGGTGTTGCGGATCGTCAAGACGTATGGCGGCCGGATTACGGTGGACAGTCATCCCGGCGAGGGAACGGTTTTTCACATTCAGCTGCCCCTGGCGTAGGTTCCCATGTCCTTGCGTCTGCGTGAAATTCCCCTGGGACTGGATGAGGACGAGTCGGCTCTGCCGTTCAAGGTAGCTGAAACCCTGAGCTTGGAAGTGACCCGGATCGAAGCGTTGCGGATTGTCCGCCGCGGCATCGACGCCCGCAAGAAGCCCCGGGTGCTGAGAGTTTACACCGTCGAATTCACGGTGTCCGATGAAGCGGGGGTATTGTCGCGGCATTCCACCCTGGCTCGCCTCGAAGCCGTTGCCGAGGTTGCCCTGCCCGAAGCGCGGACCATGGCCCGGTCGCATCGGGCACTGGTGGTGGGGATGGGGCCGGCCGGCCTGTTTGCCGCCCTGCGCCTGGCCCAGCATGGGATGTCCGTGTGTTTGCTGGAGCGGGGAAAGCCGGTCGAGGAGCGGATCAGGGATGTCGATCGCTTCTGGACCGAGGGTCAGCTCGATCCGGCCAGTAACGTGCAGTTCGGCGAGGGAGGGGCGGGGACCTTTTCCGACGGCAAGCTGACCACCCGTCTCAATAGCCCGTGGATGCGTCTGGTCTTGCAGACCCTGGTCGACTTCGGAGCGCCGGAAGAAATCCTTATTCAAGCCAAGCCTCATGTCGGCAGCGATCGCCTGCGTCGGGTGTTGATCCATTTCCGCAAGGCACTGCAGGCGCTCGGGGTCGATATCCGTTTCAATGCCTGTCTGTCCGGCCTTGAATGCCATGAGGGGCGGGTGGTGGCCGGGGTTCTGGCCGACGGCTCGCGGGCTGTTTGCGACAGCCTGGTGCTGGCGCCGGGGCACAGCGCCAGGGACACCTATCGCATGTTGCAGGGCGCCGGTGTTCGCCTCACGCCCAAGCCGTTTGCGGTGGGCGTGAGGGTTGAACACCCGGCCGAATTGATCAACCGGATCCAATACGGTTTAGCCTCCCATCCAAAACTTCCGGCGGCCGACTATACTTTGGCCTGGAATGATCCGGAAACGAAGCGGGGAATCTATTCCTTTTGCATGTGCCCCGGTGGCGAGGTGATCAATGCGGCTTCCGAACCGGGAGGATTGGTGGTAAACGGCATGAGTTTGTGTCGCCGGGACGGGTTGTTTTCCAACAGCGCCCTGGTGGTGTCCGTTCGACCGGATGATTTTGATTCCGCCGACGCGCTGGCCGGGGTTCGGTTTCAGCGGCGCTGGGAAGAGGCGGCTTTTGCCGCCGGTGGCGGTACCTTTCGAGCCCCCGCCCAGAACCTGATGGGATTTCTCGGGCGCAAGGGGGGCGCGGTGATTTCCAGCTGCCGGCCGCAGGTTTGCGCGGCGGACCTCGAACAGGTCCTGCCGTATTTCGTCACCCTCGGTTTGCGTCGCGCCCTTCCGCACTTCGACCGGAAGATGCGTGGCTTCGTCACCTCCGAGGCGACCCTGATCGGGGTGGAAACCCGAACCTCGGCGCCATTGCGCATTGTCCGGGACGAGTCCGGACAATCGGTTTCCCATGGCGGGCTTTATCCGGCCGGGGAAGGCGCCGGCTATGCCGGCGGCATCATGAGCGCCGCTCTTGATGGACTGAAGACGGCGGAACATATCGTATCTATCGTTGTAAACGGGAGCAGTAAGTGAAAAACCTCTATATTGAACAGATCAGGGAACGTGACTGGGTCGACAGCACGTTTCTGGTCGGCGATAAAACCATGGCCATGGCCAAAAACGGCAAGCCCTACATGACCCTTCGTCTGGCCGACCGCACCGGCGAAGTGGAAGGGCGGGTCTGGGACCGGGTCGATGAATTGGCCGCCTGTTTCGAAAAAAACGATTTCATCAATGTCAAGGCCAAGGCCAGTGTCTATCTCGGCAAGATGCAACTGGTGGTGCAAGAGCTCGCCCCCGTGGCGGAAAAGGATGTCGATCTGGGCGATTTTCTGCCGGTTTCCGAACGCCGGGTCGAGGACATGCGGGCCGAATTCATCTCTCGGATCGATTCATTGACCGATCCGGCGCTGAAGGCGCTGATGCAGGCTTTCGCCGACGATCGGGAGTTTATGCGCGGCTACTGTGTCGCCCCGGCTGCCAAGGCCATGCATCACGTCTTCCTTGGCGGTCTGCTCGAACATTCCCTGGCCGTGGCGGCCCTGGCCGACGATGTCAGCCGCCGTTACCCCGTTGTCAATCGTGACCTGCTGGTGGTCAGCGCGCTGCTCCACGATATCGGCAAGGTCGACGAACTCCGTTACGAGCGTTCCTTCGACTATTCCGATGAGGGGAAGCTGATCGGTCACATTGTCATGGGGGTGGAAATGATCGATGAGAAGATTCGCGCCATTCCTGAATTTCCACCACAGCTGAAGATGCTGCTCAAGCACATGCTGCTGTCTCATCACGGGCAATACGAATTCGGTTCGCCGAAACGTCCGAAAACCCTTGAGGCGGTCATTCTCAACTTCGTCGATGACCTTGATTCGAAGATCAACGGGGTGTGTACCCACATGGCCAAGGAACCGGACCGGGAAGGGGCCTGGACCAGCTATCATCGCCTTTACGACCGTTATTTCTTTCGCGATGGTTCGGCCCAGACGGGAGCGCCCGCCACCCAGGCGCCGCCGGTTTCGATATCTGAAAATTCGTTGGCCTCGCCGCCGCCAAAGGCGCCGGAACACACCCGAGGCAAGGAACAACCTAAACGAGGGTTCGGTTTCACTCTGGCCGATCAGCTCAAGGGGAAGAGTCTTGACCTGTTTTCCGTGACGGATAAAGAGAAGGAGTGAGTGAATGCTGATCCGGGCCATCCCCGTAGGGCCGTTGCAGGTCAACTGTTTTATCGTCGGCTGTTGTAAAACCAGGGAAGCGATGGTGGTCGATCCCGGCGACGAGGGGCAGAAAATTCTCGACCTGCTGCGCCGGGAAGATCTACGGCTGAAAACCGTGGTGAACACCCACGGCCATTTCGATCATATCGGTGCCAACCGCCTGCTGGTCGAGACCACCGGCGCCGAACTGCTGATTCATGAAAAAGATGTCCCGTTGATGGCGTTGGCGACCCAGCATGCGGCCTTGTACGGCTTGAGCACCACCCCGTCGCCAGCTCCGACCCGCACCCTGACCGGAGGGGAATCCCTCCAGATCGGGGAACTGGAAGTTACGGTTATCCATACCCCGGGCCATTCGCTGGGTGGAATCTGCCTGCTGGTCGGCGGGCATCTTTTTTCCGGAGATTCCCTGTTTGCCGGTTCGGTGGGGCGCACCGATTTGCCCGGCGGCGATCATGGCATCCTGATCGACGGCGTCAAAAAACGCTTGCTGGTATTGCCTGAAGAAACCGTGGTGCATCCGGGACATGGTCCGGATACCACGATCGGTGAAGAAAAATACAATAATCCGTTTGTCGGTATCAACTGACCAGGTCGGGGGCTTTCGGAAAAAGGAGCCGTTCATGCTGAAGGGGAAAACCATATTACTCGGGGTCACCGGGGGCATTGCCGCGTATAAGGCGGTCGAATTGCTGCGCCTGTACGTCAAGGCCGGCGCCGAGGTGTTTGTGGTGATGACCAAAAGCGCCCGCGAATTCGTCACGCCGCTGACCTTCCAGACCCTCTCCGGCAACCCGGTGCATACCGAGCTGTTCAATCTTTACCAGGAGCAGGAAATCGGGCATATTTCCCTGGCGGATCGGGCCGATCTGGTGGTCGTCGCGCCGGCCACCGCCAACATCATTGGCAAGGTCGCCGGGGGCCTGGCCGACGATTTGCTCAGCACCACGCTTCTGGCGACCAAGTCGCCCGTGTTTTTCGTGCCGGCGATGAATGTCAACATGTACGAAAATCCCCTCTATCAGGCCAATCAGAAAAAGCTGGAGGGATTCGGCTATTACTTTCTGGAGCCCGCCACCGGATATCTGGCCTGCGGCTGGGAAGGAAAGGGGAAACTGCCCGAGCCCCAGACGATTTTCGAAGAATCCCTGCGGCTGCTCAGTCCCCGGGATCTGAACGGAGAAACGGTGCTGGTGACGGCCGGGCCGACCCGCGAAGAGCTGGACCCGGTGCGCTATCTGAGCAACTATTCGTCTGGAAAGATGGGGTACGCCATTGCCCGGATAGCCCGCCAGCGCGGCGCCCGGGTCATTCTGGTGAGTGGCCCCACCGCATTGGCGGTCCCCTGCGGGGTCGAGATGGTGCAGGTGGCCAGCGCCCGGCAGATGCGTGATGCGGTGATGGCGCGGCTGGCGGAGGCGACGGTGGTGATCAAAGCGGCCGCCGTGGCCGACTACCGTCCGACTAAACGGGCCGAGCATAAAATCAAGAAAGGGCAGGAGGCGGAACTGGAGCTGATCCTGGAGAAAAACCCCGATATTCTGGCCGAACTGGGACAGTGCAAGACCACTCAGTTGCTGGTCGGGTTTGCCGCCGAGACGACCGAACTGGTGGAAAACGCCCGCAAGAAACTTGAAACGAAAAACCTCGATCTGATCGTCGCCAATGACGTCAGTCGCAGCGATGCCGGCTTCGATGTCGATACCAACGCCGTGCGTCTGCTTTACCGTGATGGGAGCAGCGAAGAGCTGCCCCTGCTCAGCAAGGACGAGGTGGCCCGGCAGTTGCTCGACCGCATCGCCAAACTGCGGCACCCATCGGCGTAGGGGCGCCGCTCGCCGCGTTTCGGTGGGCGGATCAATAAGCCGAGAGCAGATCCAGCAGGTCGTCGGGGTGGGTGATCCCCTCGCGGAAGCGGGGACGGAGTTCGGCCAGGATGGCCTCGCCTTCTTTTTCGGGCAGCTTGCCGTCGAGCCACAGCAGATTGAGATTTTTGCGAAGCATTTTGGCGGCGTTGAGGGCGCGTTCTCCGGTCGGGTCGGCTTTCCAGTACGGGCTTCCCTCCATATTGCAGAGGATGCTTAATCCCGCTTCCCGGGCCAGGGTCAGGTACTCTTCTTGGTCGGCGAGGTTGAGAGTCCATTTCGACGAGTGGTCGAATGAGCGCAACATTTTTTGCCATTGCTGCAGGCGGTTGAGCAGCAGCAACGAGTTAAACAGCCGTTTGTTGGTGGCGAACGAGAAGATGGTGTCGGAAAGAACTCCGCGCAACAGAGTGTCGTTGTCGTTGAAGCGCCGGCGGGCGATGGTGCGGGCCAACGCCCAGGTCTCCGGCGGCACATGGGCCTCGCTGCGCATTTCCCAGTAAGTATGCTTGAGCATCACGGTGTTGAAGGTGCGTACCATTTTGAACGGGACGAAATACGAGTGGGCGATGGTGTCGGCGGCCAGATGGCTCAAGTAGCCGTAAGCGCAGGCTTTCTGCGGGGCGCTCTGAGCGGCGTCGAGCACCTTGCGACCCATGCGCCAGGAATGGCAATGTTGCAGGTAATGGGTGAATTTCTTGCCGAGGGTAATGTCGGCGCTGATGCAGCCGTACAAGTAGTCTTGGGGATGGGCGGCGAGCAGGGTTTGTAGCAGCGGCGGCAAGGATTCGAGGTTGGCCAGGATATGAGAGCCGAGCTGGATGTGGACGCCTATCCCCCAGGCGAAGGCTTCGCCCGGAACCAGCAGGAGTAAAACGGCGAAAAGAAGGCTGGGCAATAACATAGGCATCTCAAACAAATTGGTGTTTATAATAATTCTTCACGGACGTTAAGTAAAGGACTAATGCCAGAGAACCTTCAGCACGAATTGCAGGAAGCCCTCGCCCAGGCCCGCGGTATTTTTGAGGATCTGCACAACCTCGGCGTGGTATCGGTGCCCGTTGCCGATCTGCCGGCCAAGCTGCCGCCTTGTCCGCCGGACGTGTGCGGAATCGATCGCGGCGGTACCGCTGTCTGCCGGGCCGAGACGTTGGACGAAGTCCGTGCCGATCTCGGCGACTGCCGCCGTTGTCCCCTTTGTCGGGACCGCAAGCATATCGTGTTCGGCGTGGGCAACCCCCATGCAAGGGTGGTTTTCGTCGGCGAGGCGCCGGGCCGGGAAGAAGACGAAAAAGGCGAGCCGTTCGTCGGCGAAGCCGGGCGACTGCTCGACCGTATTCTGTTCGCCATGGGACTGGCGCGGGAGGATGTTTACATCTGCAACGTGGAAAAGTGCCGGCCTCCCGGCAATCGCGATCCGCTGCCCGAGGAAATCACGGCCTGCGAACCGTTTCTCAAGCGCCAGCTGGCCGCCATCGAGCCCGAGATGATTGTCACTCTCGGCCGCTTTGCCGCCCAGACCCTGTTGAACGACCAGACCGCCATCAGCCGCCAGCGCGGCAAATGGCGGCAATATCAAGGGATTCCCCTGCTGCCTACCTATCATCCGGCTTTTCTGCTGCGCAATCCGGCGGCCAAACGGGACGTCTGGGAGGATATGAAGCAGGTGATCAAGCGTCTGCGCGAAACCCGGAGCGGCGGATGATTGGATCTTCAGGCGAAACGCTGGCCATCGAGGACGTGCGCAAGGTCCGACAGGGGGACGATGGCCGCCCGGTCGAAATCCTTCGCGGGGTCAATCTCGAAGTGCCACCGGGGCGTCTGACGGTCGTGGTCGGTCCCTCCGGCGGCGGCAAAAGTACCCTGCTGCGCCTGGTCAATCGCCTCGAAGATCCATCCTCCGGACGGATCCTGCTTTCCGGAACCGACATCGCCGCCATCGATCCATTGCAGCTGCGGCGACGGATTGGCGTGGTGCTGCAGCTGCCCTTCATGTACGAGGGGACGGTGCTGGACAATCTCCAGCGAGGCTTTGTTTTTCGCGGCGTGCCGGCTCCCGCCGCAAAGGATGCCGGCCTCCTGCAAATTCTCGAACTCTGCCGGCTGTCGGTCGACCTTCTTGCCCGCCAGGCCCGCTCCCTTTCCATCGGTCAGCAACAGCGGGTCGGTTTGGCCCGCACTCTGCTCGCGGCTCCCGGTCTGCTGGTTCTCGACGAGCCGACCAGTGCCCTCGACCGTCCCACGTCCGATCAGCTTGGCCGAACCCTGCAGGAAATCTGTCACCAACACCAGATCAGCGTTCTTATGATGACTCATGACCTGCGCCTTGCCCAACGGGTGGCCGATCATGCCGCCTTTCTCGATGAAGGTCGTATCGTCGAGTCGGGGGAGGCCGGCAGCCTGTTTGCCAATCCCCGAAGCGAGGGTCTGAAAAATTTTCTCACTTCGCCTGTCGACCCTCGGGAGGATGGCCATGTCTGAAACCGTGATCAATCTCTCGATTATTGATCTGGCCCTGGTGTACGGTCTGGTCCTGATTGCGATTGGCCTGGCCCGCTTCAATAGGATCGGCCAGGAGCGAGCCCTGCTTTGGTCGTCGCTACGCATGATCGTCCAGCTGTTGGTGGTCGGCTACCTGTTGAAAATGGTCTTCACCATTGCCAGCCCTTTGCCGGTAATGCTGATCCTGTTGTTCATGGGTGGTTTCGCCGTTCATGCGGTGGGTGCGCGGGTCAAGGAAAAGATGCCCCGTTTTTACCAGGTGGTGGGGCTGGCCATGTTTACCGGTTGCGGTGGCGGAACCTTTTTTTTATGCACCCTGGTGATCGGCCTGACTCCCTGGTACGATCCCCGCTACCTGATTCCGTTGACCGGCATGATCATCGGCAATTCGATGACCGGGGCCAGCCTTGCCGCCGAGCGTCTGGCCGCCGAGATGAAGGAGCGTCGCCATGAGATCGAGACCTCTCTCTGTCTCGGCGCGACCCCACGACAGGCGTCGGTCGACGCGGTTCGCAGCGCCTTTCGGGCCGCCTTGATTCCCTCCATCAACGCCATGGCGGCGATGGGCATCGTTTTCCTCCCCGGCATGATGACCG
>MHXM01000063.1:6778-9526 GCA_001825565.1 Desulfuromonadaceae bacterium GWC2_58_13 | reverse complement strand
TCTCCGGCACCGAGCCGTTGCTGGCGGTCCGTTATCAGATCGCCATCATGTGCGTGATCACGGCCAGCGTCGCCGTGACCTCCTTTCTCATCCTGCTGCTGGGGTATCGGTCTTTTTTTACTCCCGCATGTCAACTCCGTATCGAACCTTAGTCTTTCAATCCCTCTTTGAGGTTTAAGGTAAATACTCTCACGAATCGCTTTCCTTTTGTTTCGATGTATGGTTAAATCAAACAAAATGAACAAAAGTTAATCTCTGGAGGTGAGGTCATGGTGCGAGTGGTGTGCAGTGCGCGGTGCAAGTTCAACGAAGGGGGTCAGTGTCGTCGGAGCGTGGCTCCGGGAGAGCCGATCATCAGGTTGGATCAGAGAGGAAGTTGTTCAACGTATCGCCCCCTCTGACCATAGAGGGTAGTTTACGGGGAAGTTTTCATGCAATGCGAAGAATTTGAAAAGGCGCCGGTTCGGCGCCTTTTTATATGTAAAACCCGTTTGCGACGCTGGTTTCCGGGGCGAGCGAACGGTTCTCTAAAGCAAAATTAAAAATCCAGATTGAGTCGTTTGATTTTTTCCACCAGGGTGGTGCGGTTGATCGACAGCAGGGCGGCGGCCCGGGCTTTGACTCCGCCGGCCAGATCCATCGCCTCGCGAATCATCGACCGCTCGATGGTTTCGATGGTGGCCGGCATGTTTACTCCATCGGCGGAAACCCGGGGATAATTGATCCCTGCGGTTTCCGCGAGATGGTCCAGGTTTGCGATATTGGGCGGCAGGTCGCCGACCTCGATCACCTCGTGTTCGGTGAGGGCCACGGTTCGCTCGATGACATTTTCCATTTCCCGAACATTACCCGGCCAGTCGTAATTCTGCAGGCTTTTCATGGCTCCGGGGGATATCGCCATTAATGGACGGTTCATTTCTTTACAGCTTTTTTGCAGAAAATGTCGGGCCAGCAGGGGGATATCCTCGCGGCGATCGCGGACCGGCGGGAGGTGAATGGGAATGACGTTCAGCCGGTAGTAAAGGTCTTCGCGGAAATTGCCGTTTTTGACTTCCTCCTCGAGGTTGGCATTGGTGGCCGAGATGACCCTCACGTTCAGTTTGATTTTTTTCCCGGAACCGACCCGTTCGATCTCGTGCTCCTGCAGCACTCGCAGAAGTTTCATCTGCAGGTGCTGGGGCATGGTGCCGATTTCGTCGAGAAAAATGGTGCCGTTGTTGGCCAGTTCGAATTTGCCCAGGTTGTCGGCGATGGCGCCGGTGAAGGAGCCGCGAATGTGGCCGAACAGTTCGCTTTCCAGCAGTTCGGCGGGAATCGCGCCGCAGTTGATGGCCATGAACGGCTTGTCCTTGCGGGCGCCGTTATAGTGAATGGCCTTGGCGACCAGTTCCTTGCCGGTCCCCGAATCGCCGAGGATGAGAATGGTCGAATCGGTGTGGACGATGCGTTCCATCCGGGCGAACACCTGCTGCATGGCGCTGCTGTTGCCGATGATATTGTCGAACTTGTATTTGCCGCGAAGCTGCTGGCGCAGGTACAGGTTTTCTGCCACCAGACGGCTTTTTTCCATGGCCTTGGCGATCTGCACCTTGAGTTTTTCAAAGTTGAACGGTTTGGTGATGTAGTCGAACGCCCCGGATTTCATGGCCTCGACTGCTGTTTCCGCCGAGGCCTGCCCGGTGATGACGATGACATTGGTGTAGGGGGAATCGCTCTTGACCTGCTTCAGGATGTCAATACCGTTGACACCGGGGAGAAACAGGTCGGTGATGACGATTTCGAAAGGCGTCTGTTGCAGGATGGTCAGCGCCTCTTCGCCGGAACTCGCCGAACGGACCTCGTAGCCGGCGCTTTGAAGAAGCAGGGTCAATGCTTCCCGATTGCTCTGTTCGTCGTCGATGACCAGGATCTGTGAAAGATTTTTCATGGTGTCACTCGCGGCGGAAAGGTGGATGCGTCATTTCTTTGACGACATCAACTTTTAGCATATTCCCCTTTCGGGAGCAAGCGATTTGCTCTGCTGTTATCGTAAGGGCTCAGAATCATGCCCGTTTGACAGTTCATCGATCTTGGATAACCTGTTTATATGAGAATCCAAAAGCTTTGCATACTGCTGCTGATTTCGCTGTTGCTGGCGCATCCGCGGGCGCCGAGGGCCGAAGACGCGATTGAGGTGATTCGCTTGGTACGGGTTGCCGATGTGATCAGCCCGGTGCAGGCCGACTTCGTCACTGCCGAACTGGCCGCGGCGAACCTTCTGCCCGCCAGGGCGTTCATGCTTGAACTCGATACCCCCGGGGGCCTCGATACGGCCATGCGTTCGATCATCCAGGCGATCCTTGCCTCGGAAATCCCGGTCATCGTCTATGTCAGTCCACCCGGGGCGAGGGCGGCATCGGCCGGAGCGCTGATCACCTTGGCCGCCGATTTTGCCGCCATGGCACCGGGGACCAATCTCGGTGCTGCTCATCCGGTCGGCATCGGCCCGGGTTCCGGCCAGGACGAAGTCATGATGAGCAAGGTGGTCAACGATGCCGTCGCCTACGCCCGGAGTCTGGCGGAAAAGCGCGGACGCAATATCGAGTGGGCCGAACGCATCGTCCGCGAGAGTATTTCCACCCCGGCTTCCGACGCACTCAAGCTTAAGGTGATCGACCTGATTGCGGAAAACCGTCAGAATTTGTTGAAAGAACTGGATGGCAAAAATTACCTGCGGGAAGGTCAACTACAGGTTTTGCAGACGCGCGG